>CAYYZH010000041.1:0-575 GCA_964475765.1 uncultured Limibaculum sp. | reverse complement strand
CTCCACCACCAGAAATCGCGAAGCGATTTCTGGTGGTGGAGGGGGTGGTGGTGGGCCATCGCGCGGGAGCGCCGAGGCGCGCGCAGCGCGGATCTGCGCGAGACGTGCAACACTCTTACTCGCGCGCGAAGTGGGCAGGCCTTGACCCGCTTCGCCCTGACCTTCCGCCTGCCGATCATCGTCTGGCAGACGCTCTTCTTCATCGGACCGCTGCTGTTCATGGTCGCGATGTCGTTCTTCCTTGTGAAGAACTACCGCATGGAGGAGGCGTTCGAGCTCAAGAACTGGGCACGCATGCTGACCCGCGGCTATGTCTGGGACAGCTACTGGTACACACTGGGCATGGCGGCACTCGCGACCGTGTTTGCCTCGCTCCTCGCCTTTCCCGCCGCCTTCGTGCTGGCGTTCCGATGCTCCGAGCCTGTGCGTCGCTGGGCGATCTTCTTCCTGATCATCCCGTTCTTCACGTCGTATCTCGTGCGCACCTTTTCGTGGTACGTGATCCTTGCCGAATCCGGGGTGATCAATGGCGGGCTCGGCCTGATCGGACTTGGCCCCTACACCATGCTGAACAC
>CAYYZH010000040.1:0-26518 GCA_964475765.1 uncultured Limibaculum sp. | reverse complement strand
GTTCAGATGTTCAGCGATCCGTCCCTGATAGGCCTCGGCATCGGCTTTGGTGACTACCGGCGGCACAAGGTTCGGCATTATGATAGCGCGGCCGATGTGATCGGCAGAATGGCCAACGATCCCGGCCATCATCGCGCCGTCGCGCAGATGCAAATGCCAATCGTCGGGGCGGCGGAGGGTCAGGCGGTCTGTCATGCGGCTCGGCTCTCGGGGCGGGACATCCCTCTTTAGGCATGGTCCCGATCACCGGCAAGCGCTGCCTTTGCCCCTTTTGACCCGATCACGCCCTAGCTGCTGCCGGTTGCGGTGTTGCAGGAGGCCCGCGGCCCGGCAGGTTGCGTCGCGCAAAGTTTGCGCCCGGCCGCGACGGCGTCCATTACCTTCACAACATAGTCCCGTGTTTCGGTGAACGGCGGCACACCGCCATGTTTGCGCACGGCCCCTTCCCCGGCATTGTATCCGGCAAGTGCCAGCAGGACGTCGCCGCGAAACTCCTTGAGCAGCCAACTGAGATAGGCCGCCCCGCCATTGACGTTCTGCTGCGTGTCAAAGCTGTCCTGAACACCGAACCTTTTCGCCGTCGCGGGTATAAGCTGCATCAAGCCACGCGCGCCCTTCGGGCTCACGGCTTTGACCTTGCCGGCGGACTCCACAGCGATCACCGCGGCCAACAGCAATTCGGAGACCGAGTGGGCCCGCGCCGCTATGCGGATTTCGCTATTATATGTAGTGACGATGGTTTCGATCCGGGATCCCGGAACAATACCCTGCCCCTTGGCCTGGCGCTCTGTCATCGTCTCGACCGCATCGTCCCACCGCGATTGACTGGCAGATGTCAGGCCGACGGCATGGATTTTCCAGAACCATGCATGCTGCTGTTTACGGCGCTTCCGGGAGGTCGGAGCTTTGCGCTGCTCACCAGGGCGGTGAATGCGTTTTCTGGTCCCCGAATTCGGCGGGCGGACGATATGCATCTTAGTCCGATCGCCGGGACGGACCCCATTTTTGAGGATTCCAGCCTCAGAAGACGAATCACTTTCAGCTAAAATCAGTACAAAACAGGCTAGAGCCAACCCCGTTAACCCGCTGATTCTCATGGCTTTGCCTTGTTGTCGCCACATTCCGTCATGATCTTTCCTCACTACAAGGTGTCTTGGACACGATGTCTGCAAAATCCTTTGCAAATCGGCCAACACTGGGACTGAAACGAGGAAACTCTAAAATTATTTTTGGGACTTAAGTTTTTAAGTGCTACCAGAGGATCAAGGACGGGGCAGCGAGATCGTTCCCTTCCGGTCCACACCAAAGAAGCTGGTTGTGGGCTATCTAACCGGGCATGGGGTCCGGACAACTGAACTGAACGATTGGAGGGTTCAAAATGACCATGTTTACCAAATTCCTTCGGGACGAAGCCGGCGCCGTCACCATCGACTGGGTTGCGCTGACCGCAGGCATCCTTCTGCTGGGTATCGCAGTTGTGTACGGCATCTTCAACAACGGTGTCGACACGCTGATGGGCGAAATCAACAGCAACCTCGCTGTCGCCGTTTCGGTCGACACCGGTTCGGCTCCGGTTCTGAACCCGTAATGACTTGAAAGTACCAGGCCTGTATAGTGCAGGCCTGGTGCCATTAGACGGGTTCGAACATGAGATTCGTAGCGCTGCTTGTGCTGGTCTTCGGTGTCGCCCTTGCGGGCGGCGCCATCTTTTTTGCGTCGGAGTATTTCCGTGAGTACGAGGCCTCCTTGGCGCGGCAAAACCAGGGACCGGTAACGGTCAAGGTGATCGCCGCAAAGGCAGCCCTGAATTACGGAGATCGAATTGCCCACAAGGGCTCCGGCGAAACACTGCGCTGGGTGCAGTGGCCCAAGGAAGCGGTGCCTGAGGGGGCATTTACCTCGCTTGAGGAGCTTCTTGGCGAAGATTTCGGTCAGGATCGGACTGTCTTGCGGCGTATCGAGCCGGGAGAGTTGATTCTGAAGACCAAAGTTACCGGCTTTGGCGAAAGCGCGCGCGTCGCGACACAGGTGTCCGAAGGCAAGCGCGCCTTTACAATTCCCATCAATGCCGTCAGCGGTGTTGCCGGTTTTGTCGCGCCTGGCGACCGGGTAGACATTCTACTGACCCGTTCGATCGAGCGTCAGCTGACCACCAGCATCATTCTCCAGAATATCCTGGTGATCGCGACCGATCAGCGGTCCAATACCGAGTCGAGTTCGGCTCGTGTCGCGCGGACGGCAACCGTCGAGGTTGATCCGACCGATGCGCAAAAACTTGCATTGGCTCAACAGGTTGGAAAGCTTTCCTTAACCTTGCGCGGCGTCAATGAGCAGGTAGACTCCGATGTGCAGGCTATTGGGCTGGACGATCTTCCGGATCAGCCCGATCGCGTCGAGCCAGAAGTCGAGCCTGTGGTACAACAAACTACAGTTCGCGTCAGAAAAGGTGCGGATGTCCAAGACGTGCAGGTCGACTAGCTATAGTCGGCCACACTTCTCAAGAAGTTTGAGAAGTTATGTCTTCAACATCTTGATTTCTTAGTTCTTTCGGTGTGTATTGCCGAATAGTCTTGGGGGCGCCGCAGGGTGTCGGCGTGAAATTAAAGATGGTACAGAACATGGGACATGGAATTCTTCGTGCGGCATCTTTCGTGCTGCTGCTTGCCCTGGCTGCCCTGCCTTCAATGACGGACGCGCAGTCTGTACTGAAGGTGGCGCGCGGGCTCCAATCGAACAATATCGGCGTTCTGATCAACCGCGCGGTCGTGCTCGACAGTGCGGTGCCGTTCGTCGAAGTGTCGGTTGCCAATCCAGAGATCGCGGACGTCTCGCCGCTCTCGAACCGGTCGATCTACATCTTCGGCCGTGTGCGCGGAACGACAACGCTGACGCTCTTGGGGGAGAACGGCCGACTGATCACAAACGTGACCATCAAGGTTCAGGCCGATCATTCCGAGCTGAAGCAGCGCCTGCGCCAGCTTCTTCCAAACGAGCCCATCGAAGTGCGAACGGCCAACGGCGGGCTGATCCTCTCGGGCGTCGTCTCCGGCAAGGCCAAGGTCGATCGGGCGATGTCGCTAGCACGCGCCTACGCTGGCGATGCTGTCACCAACATGATGTCCGTCGGCGGAACCCAGCAGGTAATGCTGAAGGTCAAGATCGCCGAAATGTCGCGTAGTGCAGGTAAGGATCTCGGTCTCAGTGTCGGGCTCGCCGGAAGTACACAGCGCACGGGTTCCCGCGCCGCGACAAACAACAGTCGCTTTGGTCAGGGTCTGACCGGGGATGGTGGATTGCTGCCTGCTCCCCGTTCGCTTTCACCGAACTTCTCAAGCGACAACCCGAGCGCTATCCCGCTGCTTGGCACCCTTGCTTCGCAGATCACCGGCTTTGGCTCGTTTGGCGCGCTGTTCACGATTGCCAACAGTTTCGTTCTGGACGTCCAGATCGACGCGCTTGAGCAGAAGGGCTTTGCAAAAACGCTTGCCGAGCCGAACCTGGTCTCCCTGTCGGGTGTCGAGGCAAGCTTCCTTGCCGGCGGCGAAGTGCCGGTACCGACGGTGGACGACGAGGGTGATATCTCGATCAGCTTCCGTCCCGTGGGTGTGAACCTGAACTTCCTGCCTCAGGTGCTGGACGACGATTTGATCAACCTATCGGTCTCGGCAGAGGTCTCGGATGTTGATCCCAACCTAGGGATCGTCAGTCAGGGGATCGAGATAGTCGGCTTCAATGTGCGCCGCGCCACGACCACGGTCGAATTGCGGGACGGTCAGTCCTTCGCGATTGCGGGTCTCCTGCAAGACGACTTCGAAGACGCGATCACACAGGTGCCGTGGCTCGGCGACGTGCCGGTTCTCGGTGCGCTCTTTCGGTCAACGAACTTCCAACGCAGCGAGTCGGAGCTGGTGATCATCGTCACCGTGCATCTGGTGACGCCAGTTGACGACGAGAGCCAACTCTCGCTGCCGACTGACCGGATCCAGATCCCGAACGAAGCGGAGCTGTTCCTGTTCGGCAAGACCACAGGCGGCGCAGCCGCTGCGGCGACCGGGCTCGGTGTTTCAGAAGGCGGCTTTGACGGCGCCTATGGCTATGTTGTGGAGTGAGGGCAAAATGCGAAATCTGATCCACGTTTCCCTTTTTTCCACCGCACTGGCGCTCAGCGCCTGTGCCGGACCTCTGGGTGAACACGCGACCTCGCCGTTCTACGGTCAGGCCACGCAGGCGAATTTTGAAGCGCAGGACGCTTACAATCTGTCGAATGAGCGGCTTCTGGATCTGGCACGGGAATTCTCGGCCAATACCCAGGATACCGTGACGTTCGCGTTCAACCGTAGCAATCTCGATTCTGCGGCACGGCAAGCCCTCGATGGGCAGGCTAAGTGGCTGAAAGCCAACGCAGATGTACGCATGACCATCGTCGGACATGCCGACAAGGTCGGCTCCGAGCGCTACAATGACCGGCTAGGCTTGCGCCGTGCACGCAACGTCGTTGCCTATCTCGCCCGGCGCGGGATCTCGCGCAAACGCCTCGACGCCGTCGAATCGCGTGGTGAGCGAGAGCCTGTTGTCCAAACCGAGCAGCGCGAGCGCCGCAATCGCCGGGCCATCACCACGGTGGCGGGCCTACAGCGGAATTATGTTGGAACTGGCCTGGATGGTGAAGTCGCACAGCGCGTCTACGACACCTATCAGTCCGGTAACTTCGACGTGACCGAAGCGGAGTCGAGCGACGTGAACTAGTCGCTCGTTCGCATTTTGCACCTTTGTGGCAGGTCCAGACATAACTGCGCCACAAACACGGTGGAAATTGCACCCTGGTTACGGAGAAGGGTTGCACAGTGAGCTGGATCACGGATCTGTCCGCCTGTTGGCGGCGCTTTCTGTCCGACGACCGGGGGGTCGCCGCGATTGAATTTCTAACGACATCGCCGCTGTTGTTCGGCGCGATGGTCTTCACTGCAGAATATGGCCAAGCCATGCGGGTACGGGCGGCGTTGGACGGCGCCGTTCAGGACGCCACACGGTATCTGTCTCGGGTTGCGGTGGACAATGCACAGGACGGTTTCGGAAATCCGTCCATCACGTTCTATCAACAGCATCTGGATGAGGCGCGCGCGCTGATCGAAGCTCGCACCGGGCGCCAGGTGATCAATGTCAACGCCGAAGCGCCGGATTTCGCTGTCGACGTGAACACCGTTGATGTCGCCAACTTCCGGACGGATTACTATGTCATCACGGTCAAGGCGACCGTTTTCATGGATCTGCCGCTGTTGAACGTGATCAATATGGGCCGTTCATCCGACAATCCGCGGGTGGCTACGTCGTTCACCATGACCGCCGCAGATATCGCACGCTGGGTCGGTGAAGCACCGCCGGGCCTCGCAGCATGCAACATTCTTGACCGGGCACAACAGACATGTCCGTCCTCATGAGACGCATGCGTGCAAAATTCACCCGGTTCGCCCGGGATGAGAACGGGGCCGTCGTCGTGGACACGCTGCCCGTCTTTTTCTGTGTCATCCTGATCGTTCTGCTGATCCTTGAGATCGGGATTTCGTATTATCTCTCGCTCGGTGCGCACAAGGCGGCCCAACTGGGCGCACGGATCGCCTCGACTGTCGGGGCCGTTCATGAGGGCGTCCCTGCAGTCAATCAGGTGAACTACTATCACGGCCGGCAAGGCGACTTCTGCTTCCAGCCATCGGGGCCTGATGCCTGTACAGATCCTGGAGGACCCTGGATTTGCGACGGCTCGGCACTCTCCGGATCGTGCGACACGGCCGTTTTCCAGCAAATCATTGCCGATATGCGCCGCACATATCCGCGCCTGAGTGCTGAGGATGTGACCATAGGATACGCTTATCGGCGGCTCGGTATTGTCGGCGGACCGTTCGTTCCCGAGATAAATGTCACGGTGGCAACACAATCTTACCAGTTCGTAACGCTTGTTCTGGGTCCTGTGGTAGGGTCCTTGCAGGAAGATTCGCCGACTCAAATTGGTCGTGTAACGGCGAGTTCCTTCGGTGAAGACCTACAATCAGATGGTTAGGTAAAGATGGCCCTATCTTTTCGACGCGAGGCTTTGGCGGCGCCCCCGGAGGTGATGGTATTCGCTGACGGGTTTGCCGATCACGAGACCCTGGTTACCGATCTGGACCACCAGTTCGGAGAGGATCAGTGGGAGGCCGTGTCGAACTCGGATGCAGAGATGCGCCTGAACGGGGCAACGGAATCGACCCGTTACGCGATTTTCGCGGTTTCATCCGATGTGCAGCAGTCGATCGACGGCACCGCTGAATTGATCCGTCAGGCCCGTAAGGCCGGTATCACTGTCATGCTGGTGGCCGGCGATATCTCATCGCGCTCGATGCACAAGCTGATCCGCGAGGGTGTGGCGGAGTTCATGCCCTATCCCGACAGCGAGGGTGCATTTCAGGAGGCCGTCGACCGGCTGCGCTTCGCGAGAACCTCAAAGGCCAGCGGCGGGCTGGGCACAGCCTCAGGCGCTCCTGACCGGCAGGGCAAGGTTGTCACCGCCTATGGCGCGGCAGGCGGCGTCGGAGCCAGCACGTTCATCGTCAATCTGGCCTGGGAAGTGGCCATGGCGGTCCGCAAGGAAGGTCGTAAGGTTGCCCTGCTGGACTTCAACTTCCAATACGGCTCGGTTGCCACTTATCTCGATGTGCCGCGCCGGGAGGCGGTCTATGAGTTGGTCTCGGAGGCCTCTTCGCTGGATCAAACCGGTCTGACGCAGGCCCTCAGCACCTACGAGGACAAGCTGCACGTTCTGACCGCACCGCGCGATGCATTGCCGCTCGACATCGTCTCGCCTGGTGATGTGAGTTCGATCGTGAACCTGTCGCGCGAAGCGTTCGATTTCGTCTTCATCGACATGCCGCAGTCTCTGATGAACTGGTCCGAGCAGGTCTACACCGCGTCGGACGAGTTCTTTGCCTTGATGGAAGTCGATATGCGCTCGGCGCAGAACATGTTCCGCTTTCTCCGGACGTTGAAGGCCGAGGATATGCCGCTGGACAAGATCAAGTTCGTGCTGAACCGCGCGCCGGGCGGGATGGATCTGTCCGGTAAGGCCCGGGTCAAGCGTGTTTCGGAAAGCCTGGGCCTGACCTACTCGGTGATGCTGCCCGATGGCGGTAAACAGGTGATGAACGCCTGTGATCAGGGGGTCCCACTGTCGCAGTCGAACAAGTCCAATCCGCTGCGTAAAGAAATTGTCAGGGTCGCACAGACCATTCTGGACGAAGCGGCAACCGCCAAAGCAGCGGCTGGTTGACGCAAGCAAGCCCCATTCCGGAGTAGAACATGTTTCGCAGGATCAGACAGAACCAGCCCGGACCGTCGGATGTGAATGTGCGCGCCGCGGCATCCGTAAACGCGGATTCGCCGCAGGACACGATCCCGCGTGATAATGCCCTTGTGGCCCGGGTCGATGGCGATGCGGACATGCCGCGCCAAAGCTCCGCAGGGGCTGCTCTGACCAAAATCGCGAGCGACGTAAAACGCCAGATGCTTACGCCCGAGCAGGAGGGTGAGGCAAAACGGCGCCGGCGCCTTCTGGCACTCCGCGTGGATCTGCACAAACGCCTGCTGGAAGAGCTGAACCTCGCGGCCATCGAAAAGGTCACCGAGGGCGAGCTGAAAGCCGAGATTGCCGCTGTTGTCCGCGAGGAAATGCAGAACGGCGACCTCGTTCTCTCACGTACCGAGCTTGACCGGCTCTGCGATGAGCTGATCGACGAGGTAACAGGGCTCGGGCCTCTGGAACCCCTGCTTAAGGACGACTCGATCACGGATATCCTGATCAACACGCACGAGAACTGCTACGTCGAACGCTCGGGCAAGCTGGTCAAGACCGAGGTGCAGTTCAAAGACGAAGATCACCTGATGCGGGTGATCAACAAGATCGTCAGCGCTGTTGGCCGCCGGGTCGATGAGAGCCAGCCTTGGGTCGATGCCCGCCTCGCCGATGGCAGCCGTGTGAACGCGCTGGTCCCGCCCTGTGCGGTCGACGGTCCGCTCCTCTCAATTCGTAAGTTCTCCAAGATCCCGTTCACGGTCGACAAGCTGATCGATAGCGGCGCGTTCTCCGAAGAGATGGCGCTCTATATGCACGCCTCGGTGTGCTGCAAGCTGAACATTCTGGTCTCCGGCGGTACAGGTTCGGGTAAGACGACGACGCTGAACGCGCTTTCGAGCTTCATTCCCGAAGACAACCGTATCGTGACGATCGAGGATACAGCGGAACTTCAGCTCCAGCAGGACCATGTCGGACGGATGGAAAGCCGCCCGGCCAACGTCGAGGGTACCGGCGCCGTCACGCCGCGCGATCTTCTCAAGAACGCCCTGCGTATGCGCCCGGACCGGATCATCGTCGGTGAGACCCGCGGCGAAGAAGTCATCGATATGCTTCAAGCCATGAACACCGGCCACGAAGGTTCGATGACCACGCTGCACGCCAACAGCCCGCGCGATGCGCTTGGCCGTCTGGAAAACATGATCAGTATGTCTGGTGTCGAGGTCTCGCCCACCGCGCTCAACACCATGATCGCTTCGGCCGTCAATCTCATCGTCCAGGTCAGCCGTATGACCGACGGTAAGCGCCGCATGACATCTGTGCAGGAGATCGTCGGGATCGAGGGCTCGGTCATCACGATGCAGGAAATTTTCAAATTCGACCGCTTCGGCACCGAAGAAAGTGGCCGGATCCAGGGCCGCTATGTCGCCACGGGCATCCGCTCGCGCTTTGCCGATCGGTTTATGCAGTGGGGCTATGAGCTGCCCGCGAGTATTTTCCGCCCGGACGTGTGAGTAATCGGGCTCGAACCTAAGAAAGCGAAGACCACATGCTGTTCCAGCCGGTCATATATGCGCTGATCTTCATTGGTGTCCTCGCGATGGTCGAGGGGCTTTATCTCGTTGTCTTCGGGCGGACCCTGAAGCGCGAGAAGAAGGTCAACCGGCGTCTGGCGCTGCTTCAGGACGGGCGCGATACCGAAGAGGTCCTCTCGATCCTGCGCCAGGAGCGCGAGGGTGGCAAGTCGAGCCGCGGCCTGCCGGTCATCGGTATTCTGGCCGAACAAGCCCGGCATGCAAACATCGTCATCAGCCCGCGCATGCTGGTTGTTGCGCTGCTGCTCTTGATCCTCATCGCCTTCTTCCTGCTGACCTTCTTCACCGGCGCGGTTGTTCAGATCCGTCTGCTGGTTGCGGTCATGATCGGATATGCGACGTTGTTTCTCTGGCTGCGCGCCAAGGCGAAGAAACGAATTGCGCTCTTTGAGGAACAGCTTCCCGATGCGCTCGATCTCATGGTGCGCTCGCTCAGGGTCGGACACCCAATCAACGCCGCGGTCTCGATCGTGGCGCGCGAGATGCCGGATCCGATCGGCACTGAGTTCGGCCTGATTGCGGACGAGGCCACCTACGGGATGAACGTCTCCGAGGCCATGGATCGCATGGCGGCCCGCGTGCCGGTGCCGGATTTGCGCTTCCTTGCCATCGCGATCAACATTCAGGCCACATCAGGCGGAAACCTGGCCGAAATCCTGGATGGCCTCTCAAAGGTGATCCGCTCTCGATTTAAACTGTTCCGGAAGGTCAAGGCGATCACCGCAGAAGCGCGCTGGTCCGGTTGGTTCCTGTCGGTCTTCCCGTTGGTCGCTCTCCTGATGGTCCAAGTGGTGCAGCCAGATTACTATGATCGGGTGGCAGATCATCCGCTGTTCATTCCGGGGGCGATCCTCACGTTCATCATGCTGATCGCCAACGTCATCTTCATGCGTATCCTCGTAAACATCAAAGTGTAGAGTTCGAAGATGGTCTCCATGATCCTGTCAGTAATCGCACAGGCGGCAGAAGCCTCAAACGGCGTCGCTGCGCGGTTGTGGGCGTCGCTTGAGGCCTCCTACGGCCCGGCCGGGCCGTTCTATGCGATCGCCGCACTCGGCATGCTGGTCGCGATCCTGTCGATGCCGTTCGTTCTCAGGAAGAAAAAGGACCCGTTCGACCGGATCTCTTTTCGCGATGAACGCCTCGACGACGATCTGGTCCGGCTGCGCTCGAATACCGATGATGGTAACCTTCAGGGGCTCGCTCCCTATCTCGAACCGCAGAATGAAGAAGAGCTGGGCGAGACACTCAAGCTCCTGAAATCTGCCGGGTACAAGGGCGCATCTGCAGCCCGAACGTACTACTTTGCCCGCGCGGTAATGGGCATTGGGCTCCTGGTCTTCGGACTGGTGTTCACGCTGCTCATTCCGAAGGAGCCGGACCTCGTCTTCGCGCTCGCATTCTCGGGCATCCTCGGGCTCGGGGGGTACTTCTTCCCCGTTTACTGGGTAAAGCGGCAGATTGCGGCGCGCCGCGAGTCGATCCAGAATGCATTCCCCGACGCGATGGACATGATGCTCGTCTGCATCGAAGGCGGACAGTCGCTCGATCAGGCGATGGCCCGTGTCGGTCAGGAGATGGAAAGCGCGGACACGCCATTGTCCGAAGAGTTGCAGATCGTCAGCCACGAGTTCCGCGCAGGTAAAGATCGCTCAACAGTGCTGCGGGATTTGGCCGAGCGGTGCGCGGTAAATGACATCTCGAGTTTCGTTACCGTGCTGATCCAGTCGTCAACATTCGGTACGTCGATCAGCCAGGCGCTGCGTGTCTATGCAGCGGAAATGCGAGACAAACGCCTGATGCGGGCGGAAGAGAAGGCTAACGTGCTGCCAACCAAACTGACGCTTGGCACCATGGCGTTCACCGTTCCGCCGCTGATCCTGATCCTGGTTGGCCCATCGTTCATCCAGATCATCAGATCGCTGTCGGGACTGCAATGACGCAGACAGCTCGCGGTGGTGTGCTCTGGCTCATCATCGCAGCATGCGTTCTGACCGGGTGTAACTTCGGCAAGCCTCCGACGCTTGAAGAACTGGACACGCCGACCGCCCTGCCCCAGCCGACCACCACCTACCTCGCGCTGGGTCGACGGCTGCTGGATTTGCAGGATTACAAGACCGCCAAGGACGCTTTTGTCCGCTCTCTTCGCATCGAAGGACAGACTGCGGGAGCCTTGTCCGGCGCTGGCGTCGCCGCGGAAAAGCAGGGCTTGCTGGGCGAGGCGAAACAGTATTTCGAACTTGCCGTGAATCTCGTGCCTGACTCAGTCGTGGCCCACAACAATCTTGGCGCGGTGCTCTACCGCCTGGGCGAATACCACGCGGCAAAGCAAGCATTTCTCGCAGCGTTCGCCCTGTCGAGCGGCACCAACGGGGTCGCCAACCGGAACCTCGGCATAACCGAACTTGCTATCCGCCGAGAAGAACAACGCCTTGTCCCCATCACAGAAAACCCTCGCGCATTGCAAAGACTAGGTTCTGGGGAGTACAAGTTAAGAACAGACACGAAGACCGATAACGGCGAAGATGTTGAGGGATAGGAGCAAACCCATGACAGGACTCAAAAAGTCTTGGATGGCGATACTTGCCGTGATGGCACTTTCAGCCTGCGAGTCCGTCGCGGATAAGAAAGATCCGCTGGCCAAGAACGTCATTGACGAAGCAAACCTCACGGATCTTCTGCTGAACGCGGGCGATCCTGAAGAAGCGGTATCTTACTTCCAGAATTCACTGGCGGCTGAACCCGACCGTGCCGATTTTCGCCGAGGTCTTGCAACGTCGCTCTCGCGGGCCAAGCGCTATCCCGAGGCTGCGCGTGTCTATCAGGAGATGATCACGTTGGATCAGGCAGAGCCCGCCGACCGTCTCGATTATGCTCTTGTGTCGGCCCGGCTCGACAAATGGGATGACGTCCGCGCGCTTCTCGGGGACATCCCGCCGGCTTTCAACTCTGCCCGGCGGCATATGGCCGAGGGCATGCTCGCCGACCATGAACAGAACTGGCCCGAGGCAGATGCCGCCTATGCGCGAGCGGAGACGCTGACGACAAATCCGGCGAATATCCTGAACAACTGGGGCGTTTCGCAAATGTCGCGGGGGGACTTGCCAGCCGCCGAGAAGACCTTCGAGCGTGCGCTGTCCTTCAATTCCCGGCTCTTCAATGCCAAGAACAATCTGGCCATTGCGCGCGGCTTGCAAGGAAACTTCCGCCTGCCCATCGTGCCGATGACCGAAAAGGAAAAGGCGATCATCCTGAACAATCTCGGCGTCATCGCCCTGCGCAAGGATGAAAAGAGCATCGCCAAGGGCCTTTTTGCTGCCGCAGTCGACAGTCATCCTCAGCACTATCGCGAAGCGGCTGACCGTTTGGCCGCGCTGGAAGCTGTAGTCGAGAACTGATCTTGCTGGAAACCCCCGCTCTCTGGGTCGCTGTCGCGGCGATCCTGCCCTTGATGGTCTTGACGGCCTATTTTGACCTGAAGGTCCTCAAGATCCCGAACTGGCTGGTGCTCGCCGTGCTGGCAGTGTTTCTGGTCTGCGGGCCATGGGGCCTGCCGCTCGACACGTTTGGCTGGAGGATCCTGCAGGGGGTCATCGTTCTGGTGATAGGCTTCGGGCTCTTCGCCGCCGGGGCAATCGGGGGCGGAGATGCCAAGATGGCAGCGGCCCTCGCGCCGTTCATTCTGGCAAGCGATATCGTTTTTGTTCTCATCACCTATGCGGTTGTAACGCTGGTGCTGCTCGCAGTACTGCGCCTTGTGATGCAATTGGCCCGCCACAATGAAACCGGCTGGTTGGCGATCGATCAGATGAACAAACCGGCGCGAGAGCGCGTCTTTCCCATGGGACTGATCTTCGCCATCACGGTCGGGATTTATCTCGCCTATCATGCCTGGCTGGCACTGGCCTGATCTCAACCGGCTTTAGCTGCCTGTCCACGATCTCCAATCCTCGTGCTCCAGGAACAGCGGAGGGTGATCGGTAATCACGCTTGTCAGGCCCTGGTCGCGAAAAGGCGCGATCACCTCGGGATCGTTGATCGTGTAAACGCGGACATCGAAGCCATGCGTTGCCGCCTCAATCAGCAGGCTTTCGCGAATCTGAGCATAATGCAGGTGAAGCGCCGAGGCGCGTAACCCGCTCAGAACACGCCGCCAATCTGCCGGCGGATCCACGTAGAGTGCCGCCACAGGTGCATCCGGGCACATGCCGCGAAACCGGGCGAGCTCATCAAGATCGAAGCTCGACGTGACAATGCGTTCAAGCGTCCAGGGCCGAGCGTCCAGGGCCGTCTTCACCGCGTGAGAAAGCGCGCCGCGCTGACCATCGTGGGGTTTCATTTCGAGATTAGCGGAGAGACCAAGCTCTTCGATCAAGTCCAGAACCTCAGCCAAGGTCGGCAATGGCTCCCCCGCATAGACCGGGGACTTCCAGCTTCCTGCGTCGAGCCCAGCAACATCCGCAGCAGTGATCCCTGTCAGCGGCCCCGTCCCATCGGTGCACCGGTCGAGCGTAGCATCGTGATGCATAACGGGCGCGCCGTCTCCCAGCAGCGAGACATCGAACTCGATCCAGCGCGCGCCTTGTTCGGCCGCCAGACGAACCGCGGCAAGCGTGTTTTCCGGCGCGTCCTGACTGGCACCGCGGTGCGCGAAGACACGCCCGGGCTCACGGGTTCGGGGAAACTCACTCGTGTCATCGCGCATGTCGCTTTCTCCTGCAATCGCGCCCCGGAGCTTCACCCGGGACATCGAATTCCGGCGCGCCAAACCTTGCCTTTGCGCGCCTGTTTGTGCGAGGTCTTGCCCGGTTCAGCAACCGTTTTACGACAATCGGGGAGCCGCGTTCTCGTGATCCGCTACGCCATGTTCGCAGCCTTTGTGCTGGTGACAGCCTTTCTCAGCTACGACCTCGGTCAACGGGGGGCGAAAGCGTATGAGGGGATGCTGAAACAGCGGGTTTTGAACGGACTGGATGTGCTGGAACTCGACTGGGCTGAAATCCGGGCCGATGGTCTCAGGCTTGAGCTGCATGGGCACGCGCCTGACCTTTTTGCCCGCGAGTTGGCGATGGAGTCGGCACAAGCCACAGCGCCGACAGCGTCGATCGAGAACTTTGCAACCGCCACGCTGGCACCTCCACCCACTCGTGATCCGATCCGGGTCGAACTTCAGCGCGATGTGCGCGGCGTCACGATGATCGGGCAGCTGTCCGGGCGGGCCATGCGCGAGACGCTGAACGAATTGCTCAGTGAAGATGCGCCAGACCTCGAGATCCACGATCTGACCGGGGTCCAGGCCAAGGCACCACCGCGCGGGTGGGGCCCGGAACTGCGTGTGGCAAGTCTGGCAACCAGCCGTTTGCCGAACGCCCATGTCGTGATCCAGCCCGGCCGGGTCGAGGTGTCAGGCCAAGCCGCGAACGCGGAAGAACGCACCGCCCTGACCACGGACCTGCTCGACCGGGGAGAAGACGTGGTGGCCGTTGCAGTGAATGTCCGCATCCCTGCCAGAGTGATCGCGCCCTTCATCTTCTCGGCCTACAAGGACGCGGGCGGCGGCATTCGCGTCGAGCGTTGCGCCGCACGGAGCGTGGGCGAGCAATCGATCATCCTCAGCGCTCTGCACCGGGCAGGGGCAGTGCATCATCAGGCGGTCTGCCCAATCGGGCTGGGCGGTCCAAGCGGGGATTGGCCTGCAGCGGTGCGCAACAGCATAGAGACGCTCAGCAAGCTACCGGCAGGCCGCATCGATCTGGAGTACAGTTCTGCCCGGATCGAGGCACATCCGCCGACCGACCCCACGCTCTTTGCGTCCGCCGAGAGCGGGTTTCTGGCGAAACTTCCAGACGGTTTCACAGGTCGTGTCGAACTGCGCACTGATGATGCCGCGACCCGCGCATCGATCGGCCGGGAGCAGTACTGGATGCGGATCAATCGCCGCGAGGAGGCCGTGGTTCTGACCGGACAGGTCCACCAGATCGCGACCAAGACCGCGATCGAAACCTATGCCATGGCACTGTTCGGTGCGGGACATCTGCAAACCTCGCTGACGCTGACAGACGCCGCGCCGCCTCGGGACTGGCAGACGGCAGCAATGCGGCTTCTGGATATCCTGAGCACCACCCGCAACAGTTCGGCGGATCTGGCGGGGCACCGTCTGTCGCTAAGCGCAACCGTCACGGATGCCAAGGATGTTCGCACAATGCACCGGGCGCTTCAGGACGCCCTGCCCCGCTTTCAGATCAACTCGGCGATTGAGGTTGATCTGCCGAAGACTTTTCTCGCCATCCCGCTGCCGGGACCGCGATGTGCCAGCGAGTTGAACGAGACCAACAATCGCACGCCCATTGACTTTGATCAGGGGAGCGCGTCGATCAGCAAGGAAAGTCTTGCAGTTCTGGACGATCTTGCACGCCACCTGGCGCGGTGCACTTCGGATCGGATCGAGATCGGCGGGCACACCGACTCCGTTGGCTCGGACGATGTCAACGAGCGCATCAGCCAATCCCGGGCGGATGCGGTCCTCAAGGCTCTGATCCGGCGCGGCGTGCCCCCGCGACATCTGGTGGCAAAAGGATATGGCGAGAGCCTGCCCATCGCCGACAACCAGACCGAACAGGGCCGCGCACGGAACCGGCGCATCGAATTTACAGCGCTCGGTCAACCTCGCGCCGATCAACAACCCGAAAGCGAAAACTGACCCATGTTGACCGGCGCCCAACTTGCGACTGCGATCACGGCCATTCTGCTGGCAGCCGTTGCCATTGGCTGGTTCATGCACTGGCTCTGGATGCGCCTGTCGAATGCCGCCATCACGGATACTGCGCGCATCACCGAGATGATCAACAAGATGCACGAATCTGACCGGGCCCGGGAGGAAGCCGACGAAGCCCGGGAGCTTGCGCAGAACCTGCTGGCCTCGCGTGAGGCGGAGATGAACAACCGAATGCTTGCGATGCAGTCGCGGTTGGATGGTGCCATTGAGGGCCGAGAGGCAGAGCTGTCGCGCGAGTTGCGCGAGGCCCGCGCCGATGCTGAAGCGTCAATGGAGGGCCTGCGCAGCGCCCGAACGCGCATCATGGAGCTCGAAGCGGAGCTCGAAAGCCAGAAGACAGGCTAGATTGGCCACTGCTCCGGACCCGACCCCCAATATGCGGTGTGGCCAGACCGTCATTCCAATGCCACACTTATACAATCAGGTTGATCAGCACCTTTTCGAGTTGACGTAAAGTTGTGTATGTTCCAATGGATTCGGTGAGGGACGGGGCTGAACCTCCCACGCAACGCCGCATCGACTGGACGTGCGTTTACGGTCAATGCAACACTCTCGGATTGCATCGCGTGACGCGGGTCGAGAGAGGCTGATGGGATAAGCAAACTCTTGAGCATGTGGTGTCCAGATCAAGTTCTGAGACGGGTAGCCGAATGATCGAGCTGACAGATGTCTTCGATCAGATCGATACGGCGATCTGGATCTACAACATTGACCGCAAGGGCATCGACTGGGCCAACAAGGCCGCGTTGGCCTTCTGGGATGCGCCTTCGCTGGATGTTCTGGTCTCGCGTCCCCTGGCAGACGAGATGTCGCCGAAGGTGGCCCTGAAACTCGAGCAATATCAGGAAGACTTCGCACGGCGCCGCGCAACCTTCTACGAGACGTGGACGCTCTACCCCAAAGGCCAGCCCCTGCGCCTCAGGGTCAAATGCAGCGGGTTCCGTCTGCCGGACGGCTCGATGGCAATGTTGTGCGAAGCCAAGGATCTGGAGCCTGCCCAGCCCGAGACCGTGCGCGGTGTCGAGGCACTGCTGCACACCACTGTGATGATCTCGATGTACGAGGGAAGCGGTACGCAGATCTACTGCAACCCTGCGGCGCGGGCCAGTTTCGGCGGCGAGTCGCCGATGCTGAAGAGCCGGTTCATCGAACCTTCCGAAGCAGATGTCTTCATGCAGGATCTCGAACGGATGGGCACGACCTCGCGCACGGCGCAGGTCAGACGCAAGGACGGGGTCTTCTGGCATCACATTGTCGGCGTATCGTGCCGGGATGCTGTGACTGGCTCACAAGCCATCCTGCTCAGCGAAAGCGATGTCACGGACGCGCATGAGGCCAAGATCGCACTCGAGGCGTCGCGCAATGACGCGGTGCGTACCACCCGGCTGAAGTCTGACTTCCTCGCCAACATGAGCCACGAAATTCGCACGCCCATCAACGGAGTGATCGGCATGGCCGAGGCGTTGAATTCGATGGTCAGCGATCCCGAACACCGATCAATCCTGTCGCGGATCCTGGCTTCAGGCGAGATGCTGCTCGATATCATCAACGACGTCCTTGATCTCTCGAAGATCGAGGCCGGAAAGCTCGGTCTCGAGAATATCGGCTTCCAGCCGCTCGAGGTCGCAAAGCGGGTCGAGAACCTGCACAGCATCCGGGCCAGTGAAAAACGTCTCGAGTTTTCAGTCACGACAGATGACGGCGCCCGCCTGACACGCATGGGCGATCCGCACAGGATCACTCAAATCGCCAACAACCTTGTCGGCAATGCCATCAAGTTCACGGACAAGGGCAGTGTCCGCGCGTTCATCACCTGCGCGCCCGGACAACCTGTGACGATCGAGGTGACGGATACCGGGATCGGCATGACCAACGAGCAGCAAAGCCGGATCTTCGATGACTTCGTACAGGCCGATGCCTCGACGACCCGCCGGTTCGGCGGTACCGGGCTCGGCATGTCGATCGTGCGCCGTCTGGTGAATGCCATGTCGGGCAAGATCGATCTGCAAAGCACGCCAGGCATGGGAACGACGGTGCGGGTCGAGTTGCCGCTCGAACTTGGCGACGCCAAGATCAACGACAATTCGGCAAGAACAGCGAACCGTCCGCGCTTTGACATGCGGGTTCTGGCTGCTGACGATACCGAGACGAACAGAACCGTGCTCGATGCACTGCTTCGGATCAACGGGATCAACGCCGAGATCTACGGATCGGGCGAGGAAGCTATTGCCCGGTTCCGTGAGAGCGAGTTCGATCTTTTGCTGCTGGACATCTCGATGCCGGGCATTGACGGTGTGCAGACCCTCCACGCCATTCGCGAGTTGGAAGCACAGGAAGGGCGCGCTGAAGCACCCGCCGTTGCCGTGACTGCGAATGCGTTCCCACACCAGATTGCCTCTTATCGCGAGGCGGGTTTCAATGACCATCTGGTCAAACCGCTACGTTCGGATGCGTTAATCGGCTGCATCCACCGCGTCCTCGAAACATCGAAACGGGCCGATCTCGTCTCCTGATCTACCGATTTTTTCCCTTCGGTTGGTCTGGACGGAGACGAGACACCTCTTCGCAATCCTTGTTGTTGATAAGTCAACATTAAATGATTAAATGCTCCATATCGCGAATCCGCAAATGGAGAACCGCCATGGGTCCCTTCCCGCACGACGCTGATAAGGCCACAATCGACGATGTAAACGTTGCAGGCACAGATGGGTTCGAGTTTGTGGAGTTTGCCCATCGCGACGCAGGCGCGCTCGGCGCTCTCTTTGAAAAGATGGGCTATGCTGAAGTCGCCCGGCACAAAACCCGCGATATCTCGCTTTATCGTCAGGGTCGCGTGAACTATGTCGTCAACCGCGATCCCGACTGCCATGCTGGCCGGTTCGTGACCGATCACGGGCCTTGTGCACCGGCCATGGCGTGGCGCGTTGTCGATGCACAGCATGCCCTGAAGTGCGCAGTGGACTACGGCGCCGAAGAGTACACAGGCACGGACAAAACACTCGATGTCCCCGCCGTGATCGGCATCGGCGGCTCACTCCTTTACTTCGTCGAGGAGTATGACGAAGGGCGCAGCCCCTATGATCGCGATTTCAACTGGCTGAGCGACCGCGATCCGCAACCCGAGGGTGCGGGCTTCTACTATCTCGATCACCTCACCCACAACGTGATGCGCGGCAACATGGACACCTGGTATGACTTCTATGCCAAGGCGTTCAATTTCCGCGAGATCCGGTTCTTCGACATCGAAGGCAAGATGACCGGGCTGACATCGCGCGCGCTGACCTCGCCTTGTGGCAAGATCCGGATCCCAATCAACGAGAGCGCCGACGAGCACAGTCAGATCGAGGAATATCTCAAGGAATACAAGGGCGAAGGCATCCAGCACATCGCGGTTGGGACCGAAGATATCTACCCCGCGACCGACCGGATCGCCGCCAACGGGATCGACTTCATGCCCGGTCCGCCGGAGACCTACTACGACCGCTCAACCGACCGGGTGACCGGCCACCAGGAGCCCATCGATCTGATGAAAAAGCACGGCATCCTGATCGACGGCGAAGGCGTGGTCGATGGCGGCACCACGCGTATCCTCCTGCAGATCTTCTCGAAAACCGTGATCGGGCCGATCTTCTTCGAATTCATCCAGCGCAAAGGCGATGACGGCTTCGGCGAGGGCAACTTCAAGGCGCTCTTCGAGTCGATCGAGGAGGATCAGATCCGCCGCGGCGTTTTGAAAGAAACGGCCTGAACGGGAGATTAGACTGATGAACCTCACCACGAGGCCCGCGGACGAACCCGATCCCCGCCTTCGCTACGTGCATGCCCCGCGCAACGCCGATCACACAATTGACCAGCAGTGGGCGGCCTACACGCCCGCAGAACACGATCGCTGGAACCGGCTCTACGCCCGATCGCGCAAGGTGCTGGCGGGCCGGGCCTGTGATGCCTATCTCGATGCGCTGGAAAAGCTCGACCTCTCGGGCGGTATCCCCGACATGGCAGAGCTGAGCACCCGGTTGTCGGCCTTCACCGGATGGTCGGTCGTCCCCGTCCACGGGTTGGTGCCCGATGATGTGTTCTTTGACCACCTCGCCAATCGCCGCTTCCCCGCTGGGGCCTTCATCCGCAGCGAGGCGGAGATGGATTATCTGGAAGAGCCCGACATCTTCCACGACATTTTCGGCCATGTGCCACTTCTGGCCGACCCCACCTATGCCGCGTATCTCGAGGCCTATGGCAAGGGCGGAGCGCGGGCGATGGCGGAAGGCCGGCTGGCCAATCTCGCTCGTCTTTACTGGTACACTGTGGAGTTCGGTCTGATCGACACGCCGGAGGGACTGCGCCTCTTCGGGGCTGGAATCATGTCCTCGACCGCCGAGAGCGTCTTTGCCCTCGAGGACCCCTCCCCACACCGCATTCGCTTCGATCTCGAACGGGTGATGCGCACGGACTACATCATCGACAACTTTCAGCAGACCTATTTCGTGATCGACTCTTTCGAGCAATTGCTGGAAGAGTCGTATAAGGACTTCGGCGCGCTCTATGAACGGCTGGCCATCGGCCCGGATTTCACCCCGGACCAGGTATTGCCCAGCGACCGCGTGATCAGCCGGGGCACCCTCGTACACTTCCGGGAGACGGCAACAGGCTGATCCCGGCGACACGGCGGGAGAGTGGAATGAACAGACCTGAACCCGATTTCGTGATGGCGAAAAGCCGGGCCAAGTACAATCAGGGCTATATGCCCGGTTTCGGCAACGACTTTGAGACCGAAGCTGTCGAGGGCGCGCTGCCGATCGGTCAGAACTCGCCGCAACGCTGTCCCTACGGCCTCTATGCCGAACAACTTTCGGGTACGCCCTTCACCGCGCCGCGCGAGACAAACAAACGTTCGTGGCTCTACCGGATGCGCCCGACGGTACAGCACATCGCGGATATGACGCGGATCGACTTGCCGCATTTCCGCTCGGCGCCGACGGTCGGAGAGAGCAATCTGCCGCTCGCCCCCCTGCGCTGGGATCCCTCACCGATACCCGAGGACGCCGGCACGTTCCTGACCGGCATGCGTACGATCTCGACCGGGGGAGATGTGCACACCGCCAGCGGGTTCGCGATCCACGTCTACTCGATCACGCAATCCATGCGGGACGCCTACTTCTGGAACGCCGATGGGGAGATGCTGGTGGTCCCGGAAGTCGGGGGCCTGCGCTTCTTCACCGAGTTCGGCATTGTCGAGATTGCGCCAGGTGAAATCGCCGTGATGCCGCGGGGGGTCAAGTTCAAGGTTGAACTGCTGGGCGACAAGGCACGGGGCTACGTGTGCGAGAACTACGGCCAGTTGCTGACCTGCCCCGAACGCGGGCCCATCGGCGCAAACTGTCTTGCGAACCGGCGCGATTTCCTCAGCCCCGTCGCCGCCTATGAGCAGAAGGACAACACAACCTGCGAGATCACCGTCAAGTGGGGCGGTGGGTTCCACCGCGCCGAGATCGATCATTCGCCGTTAGACGTGGTCGCCTGGCACGGCAATTACGCGCCCTACAAGTACAACCTGCGCCATTTCTCGCCGGTTGGGCCGATCCACAATGACCACGCGGACCCGTCGATCTTCACCGTGCTGACCGCGCCGCTGGGCGATCCCGGCACCGCGAATATCGATTTCGTCATCTTCCCGCCGCGCTGGCTGGTCGCCGAGGACAGCTTCCGCCCCCCCTGGTACCACATGAACGTCATGTCCGAATTCATGGGCCTGATCGAGGGCGTTTATGACGCCAAGCCCGAGGGCTTCGTGCCGGGCGGCATGTCGCTTCACAATGCGATGCTGCCGCACGGCCCTGACGCAGACGCGTTCTACAAGGCCTCGCTGAAGGATCTTGCGCCGGAGAAGCTCGACGGCACGATGGCGTTCATGTTCGAGACGCGTTTCCCACAGCAGCTCACCCGATACGCCGCCGGGCTCGAGACGCTGCAAGTCGGCTATCCAAAGGTCTGGAGCGAGTTACGCAACCATTTCGATTCGACGCGGCCTGAGTGGGACGGAAGCTAGAGGCGTCAGATCCGCTGCTCGAGATAGCGACTGATCGCGTCGATGCTTGACCACAGCCCTTCGAGGCTCTCGCCCGACAAGAGCGCCTCAACCTCGGCCTGACGGGCATCGAACCTGTCGCGCAATTCTACAAAGACGTCCCGTCCCGGGCCTGTCAGCGCCAGCAGTTTCTTGCGTCGGCTGGCGGGATCAGACCTCGCGTCCAATAGCCCGCGTTCAATCATGTCCGAGGCTGCCCGGCTGATCAGCGCCCGGTCGATCAACATCACCTTGGCGAGATCCGAGACCGAAATCTCCCCGAAGATCTCGATCACCAGCAGCATGCGGTAGGCCGTCAGGTTGATCCCGCTGTCGGCAAGCCGCGCCGCCCCTTCGACCTCCAACAGTTTCGACAACCGCGAGATCCGGAACGTGAGATGCGTGTTCAGTTCCTCAAGGTTTTGCAGGCGTTCGGTCAAGGCGTCCTTTGAGAAGTCCATCACATCCTCTTGGCCGAAATGGCGCCGCGCATCATCGCATCAGGCGAAGGTCAGGTCGACCCGTCCGAAAGCGCCGTAGTCGGCTTCGATCCGGCTGCCCGGCGGACACTCGAGCGGGCGGATGAATGAGCCAGATAGGATGATCTGTCCCGGCTCGATCCGCTGACCATAGACGGCCATGCGTCGTGCAAGCCAGACGATGCCTTCGACTGGGTCATTCAGGACGCCTGCGCCAAGGCCGGTCTCCTCGACTTCGCCATTGCGGCTCACGACGGCCCCGACCCAGCGCAGATCGTGCGCATCGATGGCATGACGTTCGGAGCCGGGCACAATCCCTGCGTTGGCCGCGTTGTCCGAGATCGTGTCGACGATGATCCGCGCCTTACCGGTGTCAGGATCGTTGCGGAGAATACGCGTATCGAGGATCTCGATGGCCGGGGTCACATAGTCCGTAGCGCCGATGACATCTTCGCGCGTGACGTCTTCGCCCGCCAGCGGGGCCTTCATGACAAAGGCGATTTCGGCTTCGATCCTTGGTTGGATGAACCTGCCTGCGGGTATAGTGGACCCAGTCTCGAATGCCATGTCGTCGAACAGAACGCCGCTGTCGGGAATGTCGATCCCGAGCGCGGCTTGCATGGCCTTGGATGTAAGGCCAATTTTCCAGCCGATGACGTGGCGCCCGGCGGCAAGCTTAAGGTCGATCAGCGCGGACTGCACTGCATAGGCCTCATCCATGGTCATGCCGGGATGGCGTGAGGACATGAGACCGATCTGCTTGCCCGTCTGCTCCGCCTCAAAGAGGTCTGCGGCGGCGCGGGCAATATCCTGCTCAGTCAAGCTCATGCCTCGTCGACCACGCCGTTGACGAGCGTGCCGATGCCCTCGGCCTCGACTTCGATTACATCGCCGGGCTTGAGGAACTTCGGCGGATCGAACCGCGCCCCTGCCCCGGTTGGTGTGCCCGAGACGATGATGTCACCGGGAACCAGCGTCGTGAAGGTCGAGATGTATTCGATCTGGCGGCGCACCGGAAACAGCATCCGTCCGGTCCTGTCGTCCTGCCGGGTCTCGCCGTTGACACGCGTGGTCAGGTGAACGTCCTCGATCTGCGCCGGGTCGGCAAACGGGACAAGCCACGGCCCCATTGCGCCGGAGCCATCGAAGTTCTTGCCTTGCGTGACGTTGAACTTGGCGTGGCGCACCCAATCGCGCAGCGTGCCCTCGTTGCAAAGCGTCAGCGCCGCAATGTGATCGAGCGCATCGGCCTGCGTGATATGCCGCCCGCCACGCCCGATGACGACCGCGATCTCGCCTTCGTAGTCCAGCTTGTCCGACGCCTTGGGCCGGGTCAGCGGCTGGCCATGCCCGGTGAACGAGCGGGCAAACCGGGGGAACAGCGACATGTTCGGCGGGGCCTCAACCCCGTCCTTGTATTCGGCATTGCGGTCGGGGAAATTGACGCCGACGCAGATGATCTTCTCCGGATTTGGCACGGGGATGCGATAGGTAAACGCGCCCTCGGGATGGGTGGCCGTGCGCCCCTCGGCGGCGACACCGACCGCCGCGAGATCACCCGCAGTGATCGCAGCGCGCAGGTCCGGATAGGGCACGGCGTCAGTGCAGTCGACAATGCCATCCTCTGTGATGACCCCGATCCGGTCCTGCCCTTCGATCTCAACTGTGGCTATCCGCATGCTCTGCTCCTCAGGGCGCGACAATGGGTTGGGCCTTGAGCGCGGGCTCTGTCACGTCGACACCCTCAAACAGCGAGCCCTCCTTGAACCAGCTTTCAGGTGCAGCCGCACCCCACAAGGTCTGACGTTGTGGATCCTTGAGATCCCATTTTATCGGCTCAAGATCGGGGTCCACGGTCTGATAGTCCGAGCAGTAGATCTCGATCCTGTGCCCGTCGGGATCGCGCACGTAGAGAAAGAACGCGTTCGAGATCCCGTGCCGCCCCGGCCCACGCTCGATGTTCGCGACGTAGCCCGTGGTTGCCATCAGATCGAGCAGGTCGATGATGTTGAGCGGCGTCGGAACCCAGAACGCGCTGTGGTGCAGGCGTGGGCCACGCCCATTCGTAAACGCGATATCGTGCACACCGCCCTTACGGTGCATCCAGGCCGCCCAAAGCCGCCCGGTTTCCTCGTCCTCGGTATACTCGGTGACGCGAAAGCCCATCTCGCCGTAGAATGCGACAGCGGAATCGACATCGGTCGAGAACAGGTTGAAGTGGTCGATGCGCAGGGGTTTCACACCGCGATAGAGGGCATAGGTCTGGTGGATCGGCGGCAGTCTGTCCATCCGGGCATAGAACTCCAGCGGGACGCCCCAGGGATCACACGTTCGCAGAACACGACCCATGAAGGGCCGCTCGATCAACGCAACCGGCAAATCTTTCGATGTGAAAAACGCGGCTGCCTTATCGAGGTCTCCTTCATCCCAGAGCTTGAAGCCAAGCACCTGAACGCCGGGCGCCTCCGACCTGTGCAGCACAACCGAGTGGTGACCGCGTTCTTCCATGGCCCTGAGGTAAAGCGTAACTTCGTCCTCGTGCGTGACCTGCAGGCCCAGCGTGTCGACATAGAAGGCGCGGGACGCCGCGAGGTCCGACACGCCATAGCTGACATGGCTGAGCCGGACAATGTTGAAGGGCGGATAGAGATTGGGTGCGGGCAGAGGCATCATTCGCTCCCACTTCGAACTACGACAGGTCGGACGCCAGAGACACGATTGACCCAAGAAAGGCCACTCCCAGCACGCGTCAAGGGCAGTGTCAACATTGCCACGAGACCAATGCCAAGGACGAGGGCTGCCATTGAACTGCCATCAGCTTTCGAGCCAAAGACGAAACCCAAAATGGGTCCGAGCAAAAGAGTGGGCAGCAACAGAAGTGTGGTCAATAGCGCTCGCAAAAACAGACTGGCGAAGCGTGCTTTCTCGCCGCTCGCGCCAACGTAGCGGATACCCAAAACTGCCTTCCCCAAGCTTCGACCAAGACCTGCACCGACGATGCCGGACAACACCAAGTTTGTGACGACGACCGCGAGAACAAACAACAGATATCCATTCCGCACATCTTCTGGATACGCTGACATGAAATTGATCTGCGGCCACGCAAACTTCTCGCCAGTCATATCAGTGGCCAAGCTCATGAAGCTTGCGGATAACATCCAAATTGGAAGCATTGCTATTAGGAAATTGATTGCACCCGCAGCCCATATTCTGCTCATCGACGGCATGTTTGCGGTATCCGCCTGATCCATCAGGACCCGAGTTTCGGGATCTTGTGCTGCCCGATCGCAAACCCGATGTGCTTTTGCTCCATGTAGAACTCGAAGCTCCAGTCCCCGCCATCTCTGCCGATCCCGCTGGCCTTGACGCCGCCGAACGGGGTCGGCAGGTGGCGCACGTTCTCGGAGTTGACCCAGATCATGCCGGCCTCGAGCCGGTCAGTGAACCTGAGCGCGCGGCTCAGGTCGTTGGTCCAGACATAGCCGGTGAGCCCATAGTCGGTGTCGTTGGCGATGGCCAACGCCTCATCCTCGGTGTCGAACGGGATCACCGTCAGGACCGGGCCGAAGATCTCCTCGCGCGCGATGCGCATGTCGTTGGTCGCACCGGTAAAGAGCGTCGGCTGAACGTACCAGCCCTTGCCGTCCACCGCCTTTCCGCCGGCGGAAATGGTCGCCCCATCCTGACCTGCGACATCGAAGTAACTGCAAACCTTGTTGAAATGGGTCCGACCGATCAGCGGCCCAACCTCAGTTGTTGGATCCAGCGGGTGGCCAACCCTGATCCGCTCGACCCGCTCGGTGAGGCGTTTCGTGAAGCCCTCGGCGATGGAGGACTGCACCAGAAGCCGAGAGGACGAGGTACAGCGCTCGCCATTCAGCGAATAGATCATGAAAACCGCCGCATCCAGCGCCCGGTCGAGATCCGCATCGTCGAAGACGACGACAGGGTTCTTGCCACCCAGTTCGAAATGCACGCGCTTCAGGGTATCGGCGCCCTGGCGCATGATCGCGGACCCCGTGCGGCTTTCCCCGACAAAGGCAATGGCACGAATATCGGGATGCTGCGTCAGGGCCGCGCCCGCTTCCTCGCCCATCCCGTTGACAAGGTTCCAGACGCCGGGCGGCAGGCCCGCATCTTCGGCGATCTCCATCAGAAGGCGCGCAGTGACAGGCGACAGTTCCGCAGGTTTGTGAACGACCGTGCAGCCCGCGGCCAGCGCCGGTGCAATCTTCCACGTCGACAGCATGAACGGCGTGTTCCACGGCGTGATCACGCCGACCG
>CAYYZH010000039.1:22873-26720 GCA_964475765.1 uncultured Limibaculum sp. | reverse complement strand
CGACCCGGAATGGCTGGCCTATACGGTAAAGTCGGCGGAGTTGGGCGCGCTGGTCAGCCAGTCGAACAAACTGATGACCCCCGTCGATTTCTGCCCGCTGAAAACCGGCGCCTGATCCTATCAAGGGGGCGTCTTCTATCCCTTCGGATCGAGGACAGACCCCTAAGCGGCGCGCCGTCCCGGCAGGAATGTCAGGGCGATCGACGCGAGAATCAGCGCCAGCGCCAGCAGTTTCTGCCATGTGACCGCGTCTCCGAGCAGCACCATGGATGAGGCAACGCCCACCACAGGGGCCAACAGCGTGGCGATGGCCGCGATGGAGGCTGGCAACGTGCCGACCAACCGGGTCCAAAGCGCATAGCAGAGCACCATCGGCAACAGCGCGTGCCAGATCAGCACCGCAATCACTCCGGTCGAAGGCATCGGGCTTGCCCATGGTGCTTCGAGAAGCAACACGAACGGCCAGCACGCCAGCCCGGAAACCCCGAGAAACCACACCGTCAGTGCCATGGGATGCAGTGTGAACGTGCCCGCCTTCATCGCCACTGTCCCCAGCGCCCAGACGGTCGCTGCCGCCAACATGATGAGCGGTCCAAGGGGCGCCGCGATCAGATCAGCCGTGTTTTCGCTGGCCAGAACAACAATCCCGGCCGTGCCAACCAACAAGGCCAGAGCGCGGCGCAGGTCGAGACGCTCACCGAGAAACATCACCGCAAACCCGGCCGTGAGCGCCGGCATGAGATACGCGATGATCGCAGCCTTCGAGGTTTCGGTCAGCACCTGCCCCAGCGCCACCAGCACATTGAAGCCGAAGATCGTCAGAAGTCCGGTCAGGACCATCCAAGGTATCTCGGCCCGGGGCGGCATCATTCGGTGTCCCAGCGCGCGTGTAATCAGGGCCAAGAGCAGCGCCGCGCCGGAGAGCGCGATACCGCGTATGGTGAAGGGCCCCAACTCGGTCAGCATGTATTTCACGGCGGGCCAGTTCAGCCCCCAGAAGAGGCCGATCAGAACAACCGCGAGCAAAGGCCCGCGTTGATGCACCGTCATGCCGGTTCAACCAAGCGCAGACACCACCGCCGCCCCAAACGCAGCCGTTCCAAGGGGGCCGCCAAGATCTCCCGTTCGGGTTTCGGGGTTCGAGAGCACGGCATCGACACCGGTGCGGATCGCGTCCGCAGCGCCAGTCAGGTCGGCGCGCCCATGGCGTGACCCCAGCCAGTCCAGAAGCATCGCCGAAGACAGGATCAGCGAGGTCGGGTTCGCCTTGTCCTGTCCTGCAATGTCCGGCGCGGACCCATGCTGTGCCTGCGCCGCGCAAAGGTCATCCCCTGCCATGATCGCGCCAGAGAGCCCAAGCGAGCCCGAAAGCTCTCCCGCCAGATCGCTGAGGATATCGCCATACATGTTTCCCGTGACGATCACGTCGAACTCCTCCGGACGGCGCACGATATGGGCACACATCGCATCGATCAGGATCGGCTCGACAGCCACATCGGGGAACTCGCGGGCGACGGTTTGAACCGCCTCGAGAAAGAGACCATCCCCCATCTTCAGCACATTCGCCTTGTGCACCGGGGTCAGGTGTTTGCGCCGGGTCATGGCCAACTCGAACGCCCTGCGTGCAATCCGCTCGCAGGCATGGCGTGTGACCTTGCGCATCGAGATCACCATGTCCGGGTCAGGCATCACCTCGGCATGACCGAGATGCATGTTGCGGTCGGAGTAATGCCCTTCGGTCACCTCGCGCACGATGATCAGATCGAAGACCCCGCCCTTGGCCGAGACCCCCGGCGGTGTCCGCGCCGGGCGAATATTGGCATAGAGATCATAGGTCGTGCGCGTGAACGCCGAGAAGTTGATCCCGCCCTGATCCGTGGGCGGATAATCCGCCGCCTGATTGGGGCCGAGGATAACCCCGTCATAGGTCGGGAACTTTTCCTGCAGTTCGGGCCGGAACGTCGAGCCATGCTTCGCCAGGCTTTCGAACCCGGCGATGTCGTGCTCGAAATCGAGCCCAAGCCCATGCCCCGAATTCACTGCGTGCATGACCTTCATGGTCGCGTCCGTGATCTCCGGACCGATGCCGTCCCCCGCGATGACGAGCAGCTTCATGGTGACCCCCTTATGGACGGTGAACGAAATCTACATCTTTCCTATCCATATTGTATGCAATTGCATACAATGAAGTGATGGACACCCCTTCCCTTGCCCAAAGCCAGACCCATGCCAGATCCCGGGCTTGAGGCACACGGTCTTGGTCAGCTCGGGCGCGATATTGCCCGATGGTGGAACGATCTGCCGAACAATCTGCGGGGCGGGCTGATCTTCATTGCCGCTTCAGCGCTCTTCTCGGTGATGGTGGCGCTGATCAAGTTGGCCGGCGAGCGTCTGCATGTGACGGAGATCCTGCTCTTTCGACAGGCGACCATGACGCTTGTGGCGATCCCGGTGATCTATGCCGGCTGGCCCGGCAGTTTGCGCTCATCACGCCCCCGGCTGCAGTTCGCACGGGTCGGACTCGCGTTCACAGCGATGACACTGGGTTTCGCCGCAATCATCGAATTGCCACTGGCGGAAGCGACGGTCATTTCGTTCTCCAAGACCTTTTTCACCACGGTGCTTGCCATCGTCATACTGGGTGAAATCGTGCGCGTGCCGCGCTGGACTGCTTTGATCGTCGGCTTTATCGGGGTGCTGATCATCGTGTGGCCGAGCGAGGGGCATCCCTTCAGCTTCTGGCATCTGATGGCACTCGGCAGCGCGCTCTGTGTGTCCGCTGTTTTCATCATCATCCGGATTCTCAGCCAGATCGACCAACCCATTACAATTCTTACATACCAGGCGGTTGGCGTTGGGATCCTGATGATCGGCCCTGCGATCTGGTTCTGGCAGACGCCAACTTGGGCGGAACTCGGCCTCCTGATCGCCATCGGCCTGATTTCCACGGTCGCGCAGTATCTCAACATTCTGGCGATGAAAGCGGGTGAGGCCAGCATGCTGGCACCGCTGGAGTACAGCCGCCTGATCTTCACGACCGTGCTGGGCCTCTGGATGTTCGCGGAGTGGCCGGAGGCGCGGGTCTGGATTGGGGCCACTATCATTGTCGGCTCGGCGCTTTACGTGCTGCATCGCGAGCGCAAGCGGTCGTCCCGAACCTGATCGCCTAGCACCCGAGCGCGTCTGCGATCCCTTCGATGCTGTCCGTGACCACGTCCCAATCTCCGGCTGCCTCGAAGTCATGCGTCTGGTCTGGGCCGTATTCATACGGCCGATTGACATAAGCCGTGCGCATGCCGTGGCTCGCCGCGGCCTCGAGGTCATCGTTATGGGCCGCACACATCATGACCTCATGCGTCTCCAGCCCAAGCGCCGCGCAGGCGTTCAAATAGGCCGCCGCATCGCGCTTATAGGCCCGTGTCACATCCGATGAGATCACCACATCCCAAGGTATGCCCGCGCGCTTGGCCATGGAGGCCAGCAGAACAGTCGAGCCATTCGACAACGGCCCGATCAAGAACCGCTGCCCCAGCCGCTTCAGCCCCGGCACCGAATCCGGCCAAGGGTCCAGCCGATGCCAAGCTAGATTGAGATCCGCCCGCGCCGCCTCGTCAAATTGCCCGGCAATGGCGAACTCTTCCAGGATCACGTCCAGTCGCTCACGATGGATCACATCAATGGGCGTCCAGGGCCGTTCGCCAGACTTCACCCGCGCCATCCCAGGGCGATACCCCGCGCGCCAGGCCCGGGCGAAGGCGTCTCCATCAAATCCCTCGACACCTTTTGCACGGACGGCCCGTTCGATGATCCGCGCAACGGAGCCGCGCCAGTCCACGACCGTGCCGAA
>CAYYZH010000039.1:21683-22773 GCA_964475765.1 uncultured Limibaculum sp. | reverse complement strand
GGCGGGCAGATCTATAGCCAGGCCCAGGCCCTTGCCGCCTTGTCCCGCACCTCAAACGCCTCGATCTCAGGCGTCCTCTGCGCTGTCAGACCAAGATCATCAAATCCCTTCATCAGCGCTTGCCGCCGCAGACCATCGATCTTGAACGGCACAGGATCTCCATTTGGCGGAACCACCACCTGACGATCCAGATCGACGGTGAACGGTGCGTCCGGCTGCGTCCGCGCAATCTCGGCGAACCCCTCTATCACCTCTTCCGGCAACTCGATCGGGAGCGTCCCGTTCTGATAGCAGTTGTTTCGAAAGATCCCGCCAAAACTGGGAGCGATGACAGCCCTCACCCCAATGCAGTTGAGCGCCCAGACCGCCCCTTCGCGGGACGAGCCGCACCCGAAGTTCGCACCCGCAAGCAGGATCGGCGCACCTCTCCACGGGGCCTGGTTCATTATGAAGTCGGCGCGCTCCGCGCCGTCCGTATCGAACCGCCAGGCCTCGAAGGCATAGGGCTCCAGCTCATCTCGGGCAAAGTCCGACAACCGCTCGATCCGGATGATGACATCGGTGTCGACATTCTGCGCCATAAGCGGCGCAGCGGGTCCTGAGACAGAGTTGAACGGCTCCATTACGACGGCTCCATCAGCTTGCGCACGTCGGTGATCCTGCCCGTCACCGCGGCCGCCGCGGCCATGGCGGGGGACGCCAGATGCGTTCGCGCGCCCGGTCCCTGCCGCCCGACAAAGTTGCGGTTGGTGGTAGAAACCGCGCGTTTGCCCGGCGCCACGACCTCACCGTTGGCTGCCACACATTGCGAGCATCCGGGCTCGCGCCACTGAAATCCAGCCTCGGTGAACACCCGATCCAGCCCGGCGGCCTCGGCTTCGCGTTTGACCGCCTGACTGCCCGGCACGACCCAGGCCGAGACCTCACTGGCAACCTTGCGGCCATCTACGACACTTGCCGCCGCCTGCAGGTCCGAAAGCCGTGCATTGGTGCAGGACCCGATAAAGACGTGATCGACCGCAACGCCTTCCAGCGGCTGCCCCGGCGCCAATCCAATATAGTCGAGGGCCCTGCCCCAAGCCTCTCGCTT
>CAYYZH010000039.1:2271-21583 GCA_964475765.1 uncultured Limibaculum sp. | reverse complement strand
GCTGCCCCGGCGCCAATCCAATATAGTCGAGGGCCCTGCCCCAAGCCTCTCGCTTCGCGGCGTCGGGAGCCGCCGAGGGATCGGGCACTTGGCCGGAGACACCGCCGACATGCTCAGGGCTGGTGCCCCAGGTGACCTGAGGCTCGACCGCGTTCATGTCGATCTCGACCTCTCGGTCGAACGTAGCCCCCGGATCACTTGGCAGGGCTTGCCAGTCGACAAGAGCCGCCTCCCACAGCGCATCCTTAGGCACGAAGCGTCGGCCGGCGAGATACTGATACGTCACGTCATCAGGCGCAATCATGCCCATCTTGGCGCCGCACTCGATCGACATGTTGCAGATCGTCAACCGCCCTTCGATGTCTAGGGCGCGGATTGCGTCTCCGGCATATTCAATCGCGAAACCGTTGCCGCCGGCGGCTCCTATATGGCCCATGAGATAGAGGATCATGTCCTTTGGGCTCACGCCCGGTCCCGCACGACCAGAAAACGTCACGCGCATCCGGCCCGGCTTTTTCTGCACGATGGTCTGGGTCGCAAGAACATGCGCAACTTCGGTCGAGCCGACGCCGAACGCAATCGCTCCCAACGCCCCATGGGTCGAGGTATGACTGTCCCCGCAGGTGATCACCAGACCCGGCAGGGTCAGACCAAGCTCGGGTCCGATCACATGCACGATCCCCTGTTCGGGATCGTTCACGTCAAAATACTGCACGCCAGCTGCTGCGGCGCGCTCGCGAAACTTTGGCGCGAGGCGCGCACTGATCTCGGTCGAGGCAGCATGGCGCCCCGGCGCTGTCGAGACCGCATGATCAGGCACGGCAAAGGTCAGGTTCGGCGCACGCACCGACAGCCCCCGCTCTTCGATCTCAGCCAGCGCCTTACCACCGGAGAGATCGTGAAGGAGGTTTCGGTCGACATGCAAAAGCTGATACCCGTCGCCTAACTCGGCGACGACATGCGCGTCCCAAACCTTATCGAACAGCGTTCTGGTCATTTCGCCTGCCCCAATTGTCTGGCCCGACCCTAGCCCAATGAAAACTGTGAGGAAACACACAGCGCACGCGAGAAATCGACGTTCACAAACGCGCATTTCTGAAATCCCGTAGCAAACGCTACAGAACGCACGGCAGCCCGAATGCAAAATGCAATCAAGGACGGGCGGAGTACCCCGGACGAAGTTGCTTGGCCTATATTCGGGGTGTGACGTGGACGCTATTTTTGAAGCCTTGGCAAATATGAATGCGATCAGGTTTGCCGGTATCCTCTCCGGCATTCTCAGCGTCACTGCCTTTCTGCCTTACATCCTGGACATGCTCACCGGACGCACTCGACCACAGCGCGCGTCGTGGCTGATCTGGTCGGTCCTGAGCTCGATCGCGTTCTGTAGTCAGGTTTATGAAGGCGCGTCCGATTCGCTGTGGTTCGCCGGGATACAGGCCTCGGGAACATTGGTCATCTTCATGCTGTCGATCGCCTTGGGCGCGGGGCGCTTCATCGGGCGCGGCGACGGATACCTGCTCGCTGCCGCAGCTTTTGGCCTTGTGCTCTGGCACCACACCGACAATGCCGGGTATGCGCTGGCGATCACCATCTCGATCAGTCTCCTGGGCGGTGTCGCAACCGTGATGAAGGCCTATCGCGAGCCAGACAGCGAGACCATGGCGACATGGGCCATCTCGCTGGTGGCCGCTTTTCTTGCGGTCCTGTCCGTCGGAAAAACCGATCCTGTCCTGCTGGCCTATCCGGTCTATCTGATCACGCTGAAAAGCGCGATCGTGTCGGCGATCCTGCTCGGCCGGATGAAAACCCGTCCGGCGCGCGTGGTATTGGTCGCGGCCTGACAACCCTACTCAAAGGCGCTTTCCCGTGCCTTTATAACCTGCGAGACGAACGCATTGGTCGGCACGGCAAGGTTAAACGGGCTGGCTTCGCGCACGATCGCGCCGTTGATTGCGTCGACCTCACCGATCTTCTCCGCGACGTGATCCTGCGCCATGGACGGGCGCGAATGCGGGATCTTCTCCCCGAACGCCCGGATATAGGCGACGGGATCGTCGATCTCGACCGCGATGCCTTTGGCTCGCGCCACCTCCCATGCCTCGCTGGCACAGGCGCTGGAAATCGCGGCGGCGTGCGGATCGGCCATGACCTCGCCCACAGTCAGGTTGGTGATCGTGCATGGCCCGGAATAGGCGCAATTGCAGATCAGCTTCTCCCAGACCATCTTGTGGATGTCATCAAAGGTCAGGACCTTGAAACCGCTCCCGGACCAGATCTCGGCAATGCCTTTCAGGCGAGGACCGTCGCTGCCCGCATATTCGCCCAGGCGCACGAACTCCATGCCGTTGTGATGCGCGTGGCCCGGGCCCTTCATCGAAGCCCCGAAACCGCCCACGACCCCCATGCTTAGACGGTCTGCGCCCACGACACCGGCGACAAGATCGGCCGCGCCAAGACCGTTTTGGATGGCCAGAACGGGTGTGTCGTCCTTCAAGAGCGGCAGCGCCGAGCGGGCCGCGTCCTCGACCCCGTCATACTTGGTCGCGATTATGACCAGATCACAGGGGCCTGCGTCAGCCGACGTCATCGTCGTGTTCATGCGAACCGTTCGGTCCCCGCTGGCGCCCTCGACCCGCAAGCCATCGCGTTCGATCGCAGTGATATGCTCTTGCCAGATATCGATTGCCCAGACCTCGTGGCCCGCATCTGCCATCAGCGCGGCATAGATCGAGCCCATGGCCCCGGTTCCGATGATTGCGATCTTGGCCATGCCGTCCCTCCCTGAACTCTGGCTCATGTGTTGCGGATCGCCGGAGAATGTCAATCGGGCGGGCAGACCATCGCATCTGGGATTGCACCGCTGAGCGTTCGCTTTAGGCTTGGAGCCGAGCGGGGTGACCTGCCCCACACTGAAGAACGGGAAACGAAGATCGGACCATGACCGAAGAGCGCCTTCCGCTCGAAGCCTTCATTCGCGATCTGGATGATACCAGCGCCGCCGAACTGCGCGTTGTTGCTTCCCGGATCGACGATCTTGCGCGCGGTTGCGCCGGGTTGGAAGGGATCGAACGGCTCTTCCTTCCCTGGGCAGTCGGCGCGGGGGCGTTGTTCGCGGCGGGGCTTTACCTCTTCTTCAACCCCGCTTTGGTGCCGGGGTGGATCACGGCGCTATGCATGTTGACCCTACCCGTGGTCGCCGGTGCCTATGCCTGGCAGGTTCAGCCGCGCACCCGCGCCGACAACGTGGTGCAGGATCTGAACAAGGCGCATTTTCTGCCCCATGGCGGGCTCTACTTTGCCAAGGGCGCCGATGCGGCCTGTGTCGTTCGCGTCGACTGGACGCCGCCCGCCCCGGAAGAAGCCCCAAAATACAAAGATCCACGCAAACGGGAGAACTATCCCGGTAAGTGGTGGTGGTGAGCCGATGCCCCGTGCCCTCAGTCTCCAAGTCATGCCCGGTCGGTATGCGGCATGTCTGATGGACCCCAATGCTGCGTTTACGCTTTCCCCTGCCTCCGATAACGCGCTGACCATTCTGGTCGATGTGCCGGGCGAGCGCACGCTGATCTGTCCCGAGGACCGCATCCCGGGGAGCGCCCTCGACAGCCAGCCCGACTGGCGCGCGCTTCGCCTTGTCGAGGACACCGCGTTTGACGAACCCGGCATCCTTGTCTCGATCACCCGGCCGATCTCGGCGGCTGGCATCGGAATTCTCTGCTTCTCGACCTACACCGCCGATCTCGTGCTGGTGCAGGCTCACGATCTGGATACCGCCGTCGCGGCCCTGACCGCTGAAGGCCATGTCGTAAACGAACAGGAGCCCCGTCCATGAAAGCCGCCGTCTTCACCGGCAACCGTACGCTTGCGCTCGAGACCTTCGACGATCCGACCCCCGGCCCGGATGAGGTGGTGCTCGAGATCAAGGCCTCCGGCATGTGTGGCTCGGACCTGCATGTCTATCGCTCGGAAAGGGGCTCGCCCTTTATCGCAGGGCACGAGCCTTGCGGAGAGGTGGTCGCCCGCGGGTCCGCCGTCGATGCCCGCCTCGCACCTGATGGTGCCCGCATGATGGTCCACCACTATGACGGCTGTCGTCAGTGCTCCAACTGCCTCGGCGGCTGGACGCAGCTTTGCGACGAAGGCTCGGTCGTCTATGGCCGCACAGGCCACGGTGCACATGCCCGGTACATGAAGATCCCAGCCCGAACGCTGGTTCCGCTCCCCGAAGCGCTCAGCTTCACCGAAGGTGCTGCGGTCAGTTGCGGCACCGGAACCGCCTTTGGCGCGATCCGGCGCATGAAGATGGAGGGCGGCGCAACCCTCGCCGTCATAGGCCAGGGCCCCGTGGGTCTCTCCGCGACCATGCTGGGAAACGCCATGGGCGCCCGCGTGATCGCCGTCGATCTCGACAAGGATCGTCTGACGCGCGCCAGCCAGTTCGGTGCGGCGGACACGGTCAACGCCTCCGACGACATGGTTGACCGGATCAAGGACCTGACCGGCGGCGCGGGCGCGGATTACGTCATGGAGTGCTCCGGTAACGGCCAAGCGGCGGTCGAGGCCCTGCGCGCCACGCGGACATGGGGCACCATCGCCTATGTCGGCATGGGTGCGCAGGCGACGTTTGAGTTGAACACCGACATTATCAAGCGCCAGGTGACCATGCTCGGCTCGTGGACGTTCTCGACCATCGGCCAGAAGGAATGCGCGGCCTTTTGCGCGGATCGGGGCCTGCCCGTCGAGGATCTTTTCACCCACAGGTTCACGCTCGATCAGGCCGACGATGCCTACAAACTCTTCGACACCCAGACCACCGGCAAGGCGGTCATCCACCCCAGCTGAGGAACGCCCATGCCCACCGTTCTCGTTCAAGGCGCCATCGCCGCCGCCCGCGCCGATCTGATGCGCAAACATGCACCTGACGGATGGGAGGTCGAGGTCTGGGACCCCAAAACCGACGATCCCGATGCCTTCACGCCCATGGCGGTCAAGGCGGATGTAATCGTCGGCGGCGGCATCCCGGTGCCTTGGCCCGCAGTGCCTGATCTCAAACTCTTCCAGATCCCGTGGACCGGGTACGACTTCACTGCACCGGCAAAGATCCCCGCAGGCGTGCCGGTGGCCAACACGTTCGAGCACGAAACAGCCATCGCGGAGTTCGTGTTGCTGGGAATGCTGGAGTGGCAGATCGGGCTGCGCCATCTCGATGCATCGTTCCGGGCCGGGGGATGGGAAGGCTACGGCCCCGGCATCGCCCCGACGCATGGCGAGGTCATGGGGCGCACGCTGGGTGTCGTCGGCTATGGCCATATCGGACACGAGTGCGCAGTCCGGGCGCGGGCCTTCGGCATGCGGGTGATCGGCATCCGGCGCTCGGCCAAACCCTGCCCGGACGAGCTGGATTGGCTCGGACAATCCGACCGGCTGGAAGAGCTTTTGGCCGAGAGCGACTTCGTCCTGATCGCCTGCGATATGAACGACGAGACCATCGGCATGATCAACGCCGCGCGTCTCGCCGCAATGAAACCCACCGGCGTCATCATCAATGTCGCGCGCGGTAAGATCATCGACGAGGGCGCGCTGTTCGAAGCCCTCAAGACCCGCCAGATCGGCGGCGCTATCATCGATACGTGGTACAATTACGGGGCCGATACCTGGCCCAGCAACCACCCGTTTCAGGACCTCGACAACGTGCTCCTCTCGGCGCATCGCTCTGCCGTGACCGAGGAAATGCATGACCGCCGCTGGAGGTTCGTGGCCGAAAACTGTGCGCGGGTCGGACGCGGTGAAGCGCCACTCAACGTGGTTTTCACTGGCACAGGGTGATGGGATTGAACAGACGGTGGCGTTTGGGGCCACTCTGGGCCGGCATTGGCGTTTGCCATGAAACGACGCCAGTTCGTATCCAGGCACCTGTTTCCTTCATTCCGACACGAAACTTGATGCCCCTGGCATGGACCTCGCGCACGCACTGGTGTTTGGTCAGCCGGTAATGACAGATCAAGCGAACCCAGAAGATGGCGGCACGGTTGAACTGACCGTCGAGGACACCGCGCGTGGCCCCGTCGCGCATCTCGTCCTCAGCCATCCCGAACGGCGCAATGCCATCGGTCCCGCCGTGATTTTCGCCCTGACGGAGCAGGCGAAAGACCTCTCCGCGATGCCGGATCTGCGCGCTGTTGTCCTCCGCGGGACCGGCGGTATCTTCGCGGCAGGGGCAAACATCAAGGTGATGCGCGGGCTCGACCCCGACAGCGCACGGGCCTTCATCACGTCGCTCCACAACGCAATTGATGCCGTGCGCCGCATCCCGGTTCCGGTGATCGCCGTGCTCGAAGGACATTGTTATGGCGCCGCGATGGAACTGGCCGCCGCTTGCGACATGCGCCTTGCCTCAACAGATCTGATGTCCGGCATGCCCGAAGTTCGCGTCGGCATCCCCTCGGTGATCGAGGCGTGCTTGCTGCCCCGTCTGATCGGATGGGGCAAGACATCGGAACTCCTGCTGACCGGGCGCAGCGTTGATGCAGGTGAAGCAAAGGACATGGGTTTTGTCGAACGTGTGGCCGAACCAGACGCGCTGGATCAAGCCCTCCAAGACTGGCTCGATGACATTCTGGCATCAGCCCCGGAGGCGGTGCGCGCCCAAAAGGCAGTGATGCGCGGCTGGGAAAGTGACGACCGGCCCGGCATTGCCGCTTCAATCGACGCGTTCGCGGCCGCCTATCTCAGTGGTGAGCCCGAAGCGTATATGCCACCGCGCGGCAAGGGATGATCGAGTGGAGCTGCATCGAAGTTATCTCTTCGCCCCGGGCAATCACTCGCGCAAAGTCGCGAAGGTTTTCGAGGCCGGCGCGGATGCGGTCATTCTCGATCTCGAGGACGCGGTCGCGACGAGCGAAAAGGAAGCGACGCGGGCTGTTGTGGTCGAGGCGCTTCAGCACCCTCGATCCTGTCGCGGTTATGTGCGGATCAACGGGCTCGATACGCCTTACGCGTTTGGGGATCTCGAAGCTGTTGTCACGGGCGGGGTCGACGGGATTGTCCTGCCGATGGTCGAGAGCGCCGCGGATCTTTGCACCGCCGACTGGGTGATCGGCGCGCTGGAGCACAAGGCCGGGCTTCCTCCCGGAGCGATCGACCTGATGCCGATCATCGAAACGGGTAAAGGGCTGGCGCACGTTCGCGAGATCTGTGCTGCCGGGGGCCGGACCCGGCGTATCGCTTTTGGCGCCGCGGATTACACGCAGGACATGGGCATGGAGTGGACGCCGGGCGAGTTGGAATGCCAACCAGCGCGCGCCGAAATCGTGCTGGCTTCGCGGGTTGCTGGCCTGGAGGCGCCCGTCGATACGGTCTGGACGCGGCTGGCGGATGACGCCGGGCTGCGCGCATCTACAGAGACGGTCTGCAGCATGGGGTTTCAGGGGAAGTTCTGTATTCACCCGGCCCAGATCCCTTTCGTGCATGAGGTGTTCACACCATCCACAGACGAGATCGCCCATGCAAGGGAGGTGGTTGCGGCCTTTGATGAGGCCGAGCAGCAGGGCAGCGCCTCGATCCAGGTCGGCGGGATTTTTGTGGACTATCCCGTCGTCGCCCGGGCCCGCAAAGTCCTAGCGATTGCCAAAGCAGCAGATCCTGATGATGCGGTGTAAGCCCCAAAGGCGGCCATACCCCTTGCGGGGCAATGCCGATCCTGCGGACCGACAGCTGCGCGGACAAGCCGCGCAGATGGCCGCCTCTGGCGCTTGCGGCGAACGGAGCACTTCACATGGCTAAGCCGCCCGGGCTTGTGATCTTCGATTGTGACGGCGTGCTCGTCGATTCCGAGCCCATCACGAACCGGCTTCTGGCCGAAGACCTGACACGCCGCGGTCTTCCCCTGAGCACCCGTGAGGCCATTAACCTCTTTGTCGGCGGGACAATGCAATCGGTCTTCGAGACTGCAATCGCACGTGGCGCTGATCTGCCACCTGATTGGGTCGCCCGCTTTTATGACATCATGTGCGAGGGCCTCGCGCGCGAGGTGGAAGCCATCCCAGGCATCGAGAGGGCGCTGGATGCGCTCGAAGCCCATGGGGTCCCCTTTTGCGTCGCGTCCAACGGACCGATGCGCAAGATGCAAGTGACGCTCGGGCGTACCGGCCTGTGGGAACGCTGCGAGGGGCGTCTCTTCTCGGCCCATGATGTGGGCATTGCAAAACCTGACCCTGGCCTCTTTCTCCATGCTGCTCACACGATGGGTGTCAGCCCTGCCAATTGTACCGTCGTTGAGGACAGCGTTAGCGGGGCGCTCGCGGCTAGTCGCGCCGGCATGCGGTGTTTTGGCTACATCGCCGACACACCGCCCGAACGTCTGACACAGCATGGCGCCATACCCTTTGACGACATGACAACGCTCCCCGCTCTCCTTGACCTTTGAAGGCCGGGCGCCTGAGCGGCCATCTGCGCGGCTTGCCCGCGCAGGCGACGATCCCTTAGGATCGGCGTTGCCCCGTCAGGGGCATGGCCGCGCTGTCCCACCAAAACCCGACCATGAGGGCTTATGATGCAACCTGATCTCATTCTGACCGGCGCGCGCCTGATCGATCCGTCGCAGGGCATCGACGCGAAGCGGGACATCGCCTTCACCGATGGCAAGGTCTCCGCCATCGCCGAAACCGTTGCCCGCGGGCCCGACACGCAAACCAAAGACCTCACCGGCAAGATCGTCTGCCCCGGCCTGATCGACATGCACACCCATGTCTACTGGGGTGGCACCTCGCTCGGGATCGATGCCGAGGAGTTCTGCCGCACTTCAGGCGTCACCACCGCGGTCGACACCGGCAGCGCAGGCCCCGGCAACTTTCCTGGATTTCGCAAGCACGTGATCGAGCCCTCGGACGTGCGCATCCTCGCTTATCTCCATGTCAGCCACGCCGGGATCTGGGGGTTCTCGGAGAACGTCATGGTCGGGGAGAGCGAAGAGCTTCGCCTCATGGATCCGCGCGCCGCAGCCGAGGTTGCGGATGCCAATCGCGATGTCATCGTCGGCATCAAAATCCGGCTTGGCCGCCACGCGTCGGGACTGCATGGGATGACGCCGTTCGAATACGCGCTCCAGACCGCAGAAGAGGTCGGCCTGCCAATGATGGTCCATATCGACGAGCCGCCGCCCTCCTACGAGGAGCTGGTCGCGCGGATGCGCCCTGGCGATGTGCTGACCCATTGCTTCCGGCCGTTTCCGAACAGCCCGGCCACAGCGCAAGGCACAGTCAAACCCGCGGTGCGTGACGCCCGCGCCCGCGGCGTGCTCTTCGATGTCGGGCATGGCAAAGGCTCGTTCAGCTTCAAGACGGCGCGCGCGATGCTGGCGAACGGGTTCCTGCCGGACACGATCAGCTCGGACGTTCACCAGCTTTGCATCGACGGGCCGGCCTTCGATCAGGTCACGACGCTGTCAAAATTCCTTTGCATGGGCCTCGATCTGCCAACGGTGATCAAGATGTCGACCGAGAACGCAGCGATGGCGCTGCAACGTCCCGAACTTGGCACGCTGAAACCGGGCAGCCCGGGCGAAGCGACCGTGCTCGACCTGCAGACAGGCCGCTTTGACTACACCGATGTGCTGGGAGAGGTGATGACTGGCGACCAGAAACTGGTATCCGCCGGGGTCGTTCTTGACGGCAAGTGGTGGCATCCGACCTAAACGCCCGGGTCGGACCCCAACAAAGCAATGGCCCACCCCTCACCCGGGATGGGCCGGTTCAAACTGCGCGGCGGCTCAGCTGGAGACCGTCTTTTTCACGCAGCTCTTTGATTCGGTTGAGTAGGTATAGCCTTCGGCGCAGGTGTGGTGGCATCCCTGTGCCAGAACCGCCGACGTGCCAAGGGCATAGGCGGCGAACATTACAGTCAAAACGGCCAGTCTCATGTGGACCTCCAGTCCGTTAAATCTGGCACCATCCTACCGCAGCTCTGGGCATTTGGCTACCGGCGGATGAGCATCCGGAGTTGACCCAAAGTAAACCGACCCAACGCACCTGATGGCGGTCAGGTCTGCGCGGGAGCGGGCACACACAGCTCTTCACTGTCGGAATAGATCTCGCCTTCCTTGCAGACGTCATCGCAAGCGAGAACAGGCGTACCGCCGAGGGCAAGCACCAAAGCGATCAGCGACATTCGAGCCATCACAGCCTCCTCCAATTCACCGCGCAAAGAGGTAGCTCCGCAACCGGCGAGGTCAATTCGGTGCCACCTCTGGGCGTTTGAGCCTAGGTCACCTGCTGCTCAAGCCATCGTGCCGTTCGGAGGAGAGGCCCGTCTCCGCCGCGCGGCCCGGTTAACTGCACGCCCATCGGCAAGCCATCGACTTCGAGCAAAGGCACCGTCACGCAAGGCGTGCCGATATACGTCCAGAACGCGTTGAAAACGGGATCTCCGGTCCAGCCTAGCCCTTCCGGCGCAGGTCCGGCGGCGGGAAGGCATAAAATTGCATCGAACCGGTCATAGACCTCGTCCAGACCCGACGCCACACGATCCCGTTGTTCGACCGCATGTGTGTAGTCTACAGGCGTAAGTGCCCGCCCCTCGGCGATGTTGGCTTGAAGGCTCTCGCTCATCTTGTCGCCATGAGCGTCCAGCAGCGGGCCGTAATGTATTGCATTGCCATAGACCTGAAGGATGCGCTGCCAGTCCCACGCCTCGTCCATCCAATCCGGCATCTCGATGGTTTCACAATCAGATCCGAGACTTGTGGCGAAATTCTCGAGTGCTGCCTGAGCGGCCGGGTCCGCTGCTTCCCACTTGGCTGTACGCATGAACGCCAGTTTCGGACGGCTAGGAGGCTCACTCATGGCAATCCGATGCAGCGCGGGACGCGAGCGCGGGACGGCCTGATCGTCGGCCAAATCCCGGGCCAGCATCTGCTCGGATACTAGCGCAACATCCTCGATCGAGCGGCCATACGTCCCGACCGTGTCGAGCCAGTCCGCCTGCAGTGTCACGCCCGCGCGGGCGACCAGCCCGAAGGTCGGCTTCAGAGCATGAATACCGCAAAAGCTCGCGGGCCTGATGACCGATCCGCCGGTTTGCGTTCCCAACGCCAATGGCACCTGCCCGTCGCGCACAGCCGCTGCTGACCCCGACGACGAGCCGCCCGGTGTATGCGCCGGGTTCAGCGGGTTGCGGGTCTTGCCCGGATGGCGCGTGGCCAGTTCCGTCGTGACCGTCTTGCCGAGGATCACGGCACCTGCATCGCGGAGCTGACTGACACAGAACGCGTCGCGATGCGTGTGCCGCCCCTCATGACCCCGATAGCCATTTTGTGTCGGCATATCAGCGGTTTCAATGATGTCCTTGATGCCAACGGGCACGCCGTGCAGGGGACCTATCCCCTGCCCTTTGGAACGGATCACATCGGCAGTCCGGGCCTGTTCCAGCGCAAGCTCGCGGTCGAGCCAGATCCACGCGCCGACATCATCATCCCGCGCAGCAATCCGGTCGAGACAGGACGCGACCAGCGCCTCGGACGTGATCTCTCCCGCCGCAATGCGCCGCGCGGCCTCTGCCGCGCCGATTTCCCACAACTCAGCCATTGGCACCTCCGAGATAGTCGGCGATCCAGCGGTCATAGTCCGCAGCCCGCGTCGCCCGTTTCATCAGGTCCGGTGTGGCCGGACGATCAGGCGCCCGTCCCTCGCGCACCGCCTTTAAGGTTTCATCCATCGCGCGCACAGCAGCGGGCAAAACGGGATGGCCCGTCAAACACATGCGCACACCATGCCGGGCCAGCGCCTCTGCATCCATGATCTTGAGCGCGCCGCCGAGCACGATGGGCAGGTCGAACGCCGCGCCCAAAGCCGCGACCTCCTCCGCCGTTTTGACACCGATGAAGAACAGCGCATCGACACCCGCGTCGGCATAGGCCCGGCCCCGCGCGATGGCGTCCTCCAGCCCTGTAACCCCGCAGGCCGAAGTGCGCCCGACAATCACCGTCGAAGGATCGGCCCGCGCATCCAAAGCCGCGCGCATCTTGCCCGCGCCTTCTTCGACGGACAACAACTCGGTTCCCGCCTGCCCGTGGTGCAGCGGCAAGACCGTATCCTCGATCGACATCGCAGCGACCCCCGCAGCCTCGAGCTCCTCGACCGTGCGCCGCACATTCAGAGCGTTGCCATAGCCATGATCGGCATCGACGCAGAACGGCAGGGTCGAGGCCCGGCTCATCCGGCGGCACTGATCGGCGAACTCGGTCAGCGTCAGCACGATCAGATCCGGCGCGCCCAGCACCGCGAGCGAGATCGAAGAGCCGCCCGCCATGCCAACCTCAAACCCGATATCTTCGGCCAGCCTAATCGAGAACGGATCGAACACCGAAGCCGGGATCAGGCAATTGCCCCCGGCCATATGCTCGCGAAACTTCTCTCGTCGATCTCGATACATGCCCACTCCCCTGTCAGCACTTTACAGATCTTATGACAGGCCCGAGCGGGAAACGGAAACGCCGGGCTTTCACATCCGGGATATTCGCTGGCCCAGGTCCTTCGCCCGCGAGATCCCGGGCGTTTCAGCAATCCGTCGCGAACCGGGCGATCCGGGTTTCGGGCGAGACCTTGGTGAAGATCAGGGTACATCCCGCAGCGTCCGGCGCGAAGGACTGGCCAAGCTTCAGCTTGCGCCGCTCACCACCGATCCGCACATCGATGGAATAGCCGCGTATCTTGAGCACCCGGAAATTGAACGCGCCGTCTTGCAGTACCGCCTCGGCCCGCTCACGCACGGCCAGAACCCGCAGGTCGGGATTGGCGGCTGCCATCATCGGGGCCCCCACCAAGCAGGCAAGCAGGAGCATGAGACGCGGTCTCATGAGCGTCCTCTTGTCAGGCCGGGATCAGATGGCCCGGCATTGTCAGTTCGGGGCTGCGCCAACGTCCACACCGCCTCAGTCCTCCCCCAGATCTGCCGGAGACTGCTCCGTTCGCACCGACGCATGGGTGTCCCAAAACTCGACCCCGCGCGCATAGGCCTGCCCGTCGATGGCAACGCCCGACCCGCCCTCCTCGCGACCCAGCGCATTGCGCCAATGAGTGATCGGCGGCATCGGCGGCTCAACCGGCTCCAGCACCCCGATGATCGATACGATCCCCCAGTCGCAGGGGGGCACGGGCTGTTCGTCGGGATAGTCCGCGGCCTCCGCCATCAATTGCGCATGGGAGTAGAGGATCACGTCGAGCCATTCCGCACGTGGCGGCTCCACCCCTTCGAACCAGCGTTCCAGCACCGCCATCTCACCTTCGCGCCGCGCCCGATAGCCGGTGCGCAGCAGGTGGCGATTGTCGTCCGTGATCGGGGCAAAGCCACAGCGGGTCGGCGTGTCGTTCTCGACAAAGAGATGTTTGCAGAACAGCGCATAGCCATCGACCAGTGGCCCGCCTACGGCGTTACAACGCGAGACCAGATCTTCCGGCGACAACCCGACGATCTGCGTGCCGCCGTCACGCGGCTCCCAGTTCTTGAGCGCAAAATCCGTGATCGCGATATGCATGGCTCCTCCCTTCATGCACCTTAGAGCGCTCTCCAGGATTGCGCCACAGCGTCAAAAACAGGCTCAATCAAGACTTTGGGGACAAGCGGTTGCGCTCCGACGCATCTGGGGCAAACATGTGCATACGCAGGGAGGACACCATGACCGTAGAGATCGCCCGTGAGGGCCCTGTTCTGATCATCACCAACAACCGTCCCGAGGCTCGCAATGCGGTGGACCCAGCGACGGCGGATGCGTTGCATCAGGCGTTTCTCGAGTTCGAGGCGGACGGTGCCGCACACGCCTGCGTTTTCACCGGTGGCGGCGGGGCATTTTGCGGCGGCTGGGATCTGAAATATGGCTCGAGCCTGACAGACCCCACCGATTTCGACCGGGAGCTGCGGGAAAAGCTGGCCTTTCCCGATGGCGATTCAGACGTCCCGCGCGGGCCGATGGGGCCAAGCCGCATGGAGTTCTCAAAACCGGTCATCGCCGCGGTCGAAGGCCCGGCGGTGGCGGGCGGGATGGAGCTGGCCCTGCTCGCCGATTGCCGCGTTATGGGCGAGAACGCCTATCTCGGCGTCTATTGCCGGCGCTGGGGGATCCCCCTGATCGACGGCGGCACGGTCCGACTGCCCCGTCTGGTCGGTCAAGGGAAAGCGCTGGAGATCACCATGACGGGCCGCAAGGTGCCCGCCGAGGAATGCTATCGCATCGGGCTATGCGAAAAAGTGGTCCCGGACGGCACAGCGGTCGAGGCCGCGCTGGAGATGGCGCACGAGATCTGCCGCTTCCCCGAGGAGGCCATGCTGGCGGATCGCCGCTCGATCATCGAAAACCACGGCGCCCCTATCTCCGAGGGCCTACGCCGCGAGTGGGCCAACGGGCTCGACAGTGCGATCAATCAGGGCACGGCAGGAGCCGGGCGCTTCGCGGCAGGCAAGGGCCGGTCCGGCGATTTCGGGAGCATCTGAGCCTCATGCAGTTTCACCCTCTAACCGATGCCGTGGGCACAGGGATCACCGGCGCCGATCTCGACGATCTCTCGCACATCGCGGCCATTCGCACGGCGCTGGATCGGACGGGCGGTGTGTTGCTGCGCGGGCTAGATCTTGGTCCGGACGCGCTGATCGCATTCTCCCGTCATTTCGGAGATCTGGACGAAGCGCCTGTGAACGAAGGCGGCAAGACCTTCGTTGCCGGGCTGCCCGAGCTTTACATCGTCTCGAACATCGCGGGCACCGATGGCAAGCCCATCGGTTCGCTCGGAGCGGGCGAGGCCGCCTGGCACACCGATATGAGCTACCTCGAAAACCCACCCGATGCGTCTCTGCTCTATGCGGTCGAGGTACCGGCAGAGGGCGGTGATACCTCGCTCTGCTCAATGGCCGCTGCGCTGGAGGCGATGCCTGCCGACCTGCGCGCCCGGATCGAGGGCCGACGGATCAAGCATGACGGCACCTACAACTCCGCCGGTCTGCTGCGTCAGGGGCTGGAGGCGTCAAACGATCCGCGCACAGCCCCCGGCAGCTTTCATCCAGCCATCTGTCGTCATCCGCGGACGGGACGACCGGTGCTCTATCTCGGGCGGCGCCGCAATGCTTGGGTCGAAGGTATGGATGAGGCCGACAGCGACGCACTTCTCGATGCGCTCTGGACGCATGCGACAGAGGTCGCGTTCACCTATACACACGCATGGCAGGTTGGCGATTTGCTGATCTGGGACAATCGCGCGGTGCTGCACCGGCGCGAGCCCTTCGATCCGATGGCACGGCGCCTGATGCACCGCACCCAGGTCCGCGGCGCATCAGCGCCGGAACAGGCTTAGAGGGGACGCAGCTCCGACAGCCAGGGCGCGCCGATTTCCGGCACATGCAGCGCATAGGCCAGATTTTGCGCATCCGCGATCTCCGACGTGATCTGATCGGCCTCAAGAGAGAACGGCATCGGTCCTGTCCCGTCGCCGAGATCGATCACCCCGGACCCGTTGTCCCTGTTGAAAGATTTCACCGTCGCCATTCCGACGATCCGCCGTTGTCTCACACTCATATCAGGATCCCCCCGCATGTTCGGGGATCTGATTGACCTCAACGCTTGGCAGAACTTGGGCGCAACCGCGGCCCTCATCAGGCGAGTTGGCCAACGAACCATCGGGTTTGGGATCGGGAAACTGTGAAAACCGCGGGCAGGTATAGACCTACCCGCGGCGTTCACTCAGCTGTAGTCAGACGTTTGAACCCGTCTCAGCCTCACGAACTCGCGGCGCCCACAGACCCGGGCGTTGACGCTTAAGTAAGGTGAGACCCCATAGATGTCAATATAATTGTCAAAATTAACTTTAATTAATCTTAACAAATTATGAACACAGGGATTTTCACGCCGCTACGTTGCCGCGCGGAGGGTAGCTCCGGGTCTTGGCGGTGTTGGCTGCGTCGAGAATCATCGCAGCGGTCGGCCGCATGAACGGGAAGCTGTTCACCGACGAGCCCCAGAGCACGCCGCCGGGCTTGATCATGAAAAGCCCGGCCTCGGCGAACCGGGTCGGCTCGCCATCGCGAATGCTCTCGGAGATGAACATGCCCAGCCCTCGCGCCGCATCGATCTCGAGACCGTAGCCAACCGGCATGTCACCGATCGCCCACTCCGCGACCGTTTGCTCGGCCCGCGCCTTGTCATCTGTCGAGATGGAAAAGACGGCGATCCCTGCCTCGGTCAAAGCATCGCGATGCGCCGTAAAGTCCTCCATCTGCGCCCGGCATCTCGGGCAATGCAAACCGCGATAGACGTTCAGCACGGAGAAGGATGGGGCATCGAAAGTCGCCGTGTTGATCTCGCCACCACCGACACGCGGCAGGGTCAGATGCGGAAACGGTTGGCCGGGCAGTAGTGGCGTGGTCATGGGGAACTCCGGTTGGGCTCAAGGGATGTCCCACCCTTAGCGCTTGCATCTGGTGATCACCAGCCCTGCCCACTTCAAAACGGGGTGAAAGATCAGACGCTAAACCTTCAGACCTGCCGAAGAGTTAAGGCCAGCGGCTCCGCCTAGGTCATCTCAAGACTTCAATCTCGATAAATGCACAGGGAAAGTCGTTGCCGTTCTTCACGTCATGCTCGACGCCAAGCTCGCGAAAATAGGGCACGCCTTCGGTCATCTCACCCTCAACCGGCCCGTCATGGGTGTCGATGTCGAGCACCCCGTTGAAAAGCGGGACCACCACATAGTCGTGCTCGTGCCGGTGCCAGCCAGTGTTGTCGCCCTTTTTGTCGAACGACCAGCGCCAGACCTTGACCCGGTCGTTCTCGATCAACAACTCGCCCTTGGCTGTTCCCGTCTGATCGCTTGCGCACATGGGGCCTCTCCTGTCCTGTTGATGGCTTCACCGTGAGCGACACAATGAAAGGGCGGAAGGGCCAGTATGAAACGGCGGAAGGGCCAGTCCGGGCAGTCAGCCGGACCAACCCTGCCGGGTCAGGCGCCTGACGGCGTCAAGCCGCTCGCCCCTTACCATTCATCAGGTCAGCCAGAATGAACTCGATCCGGGCTTCGTCGCGCAAGGCGGCTCGTGCGAACTTCACCCGCTCGGACTCCGAGATTTCCGGGTTATCGCGCAGGATCTCAAGAGATGAGCGCAGCCCCGCCAAAGCGTTCGCCAGATGCTGCTGGGTGTGCCCTGCAACGGTCATGGTCTGGGTCTCAACACTAGTCTTGACCCGCGGCACGCGCGCCGGGGCCTTGCCTGATCCGGATTTGAACGACCCTAACCTGAAGAGCCGGGAGAACGTTGCGCCAATCGCCTGCGCGCGGAGCCTGTTTCCCCGACGCACATAAAAGTCGATCGTCTCCGGCGTGATATCCGGCCGTTCGCCGAGTTCAGCGTTCATGGGACGAGAAGAGACAGCGGGTTCCTGTGATAAGCGAGTCATTGAAGACCTCCATACGTAAAGTGGACATCTTCCTCCCGAGTGTTTGTGGTGCGCCGACAGGTCACCCCAGCCGGTGCACAGGGCAGACCATCTCCGACAAGCAAGCGGAGTGCAACAGCTGATTTCGCAATCGCAGCATTTTTTGCTGCAATTGCTCAGTTATGCGGTTAACAATTTGTAAAATAACGGAATTTAATCCGCGTTCAGCACGACGCGTCCGGTGATTTTACCTGCCTTTAGGTCATCCAGCGTCTCGGACGCCGCTGACAAGGGCCGCGACGAAACCGGGATGTCCTGAACCTTGCCGGTGCGCACGAGATCGATCAACTCGTTCAGATCCTTGCACGAGCCGACATAAGAACCGCGCACCGTCAGCGCCTTTTGCGGCAGCCACGGCAACGGCATTTTGAAGTCCCCACCATGCAGACCAACAACGACATAGCGGCCCATCTTGATCAGACCGTGCACGCTGAGGCGCGCGGTGTCGGGTACGCCCACGGTGTCGACCACGCCGAGCAGCTGGTTGTCGGTGATCTTGCGCAGCTCATCCAGCGCATCCTCACGCGTGGTGTCCAGCACCGCATCCGCGCCCATGGAAACAGCCGTCTGCAGTTTGGTCTGATCCATGTCGCAGGCGACGATCTTCTCGAACCCCATCGCCTTGCCGATGGCGATCGCGTTCAGGCCAAGCCCGCCCGCGCCCATCACCGCCAGCCATTCGCCAGGATTCATCAGGGACACATCGACCTTCTTCAGCGCGCAATAGACCGTGAGGCCAGAGCACGCATAGGGCGTCACCTGATCTAGATCGAGCCCGTCAATGTTTACTAGAAAGCGTGGGTGATCGACCACCACATACTCGCCATAGCCGCCATCGCGCACCACACCGAGCGCCCGCATCTTCGTACAATCGTTCTCACGGTCCTGCGAGCAGGCGATGCAATCCGGCTGCAGACAGCCGATCCACGGATGCACGATGAAGGTCTTGCCGATCTCGACCTCCGGCGCATCCGGCCCTGCCGCCACGACCTCGCCCGCAAACTCGTGACCCAGCGCCTGCGGCAACTTCATGCCGCGCGCGCCCATCTCCAGCTTGCCCTCCTCGCCGAGATCAAAAAAGCCTTCCTGGATATGGATGTCGGAATGACAAACGCCCGAACGCCGGACCCGGATCAGCACCTCGGTTCCCTCCGGCACCGGCATCGGGCGCTGGCGCTCCTGCAAGGGTTTGCCAAACTCGACAAGGTCATAGCTGGTATAGGTCTCGGTCATGGCATCCTCCCGCTTCTTTTGCCTGCGATCTATCCATGTCTGCAGCATCGGTGCAAGCTCTCACCCCGCAGACGTCGCGGATAAGCGCAACCTCATAGGCGGTACCCGTACGGTGCGGCCCGGGTACGGGCCCCGTCCAAGCCCGGAGGGCGCGGGATGGGGGTATGTCGCATGCGCGCCAGCGCATTCCGCAAACCATCGTGCAGGGCGGGGCGTTTGCTATCAGGTATCCACGCTTTGCCAGCGATTGCCTTTGCGGGAGCCAGGCTTGAGACGCTTCGGCCCCGGACCCGGAGATCTTCCCGGCGCGTCCCGAACAGCCTCCAGACCCTGGTCGAGAAAACGGACCAGCGCCTTCGGCTCGTCATAAGGCAGCAGATATCTGTTCTGCCGATAGGGGCCCTGAACCTCGCGAAGCACACGGCCCTCAGGATCGAGCACCATGGTGCGCGGTGTGTACTGCCCGTCGGGCGCAAACTTGGCACTGACCTTCGGTTCTGCATCCGCATCCACCAGCGCACAGGCGTATCCCTCAAGGCGCCGCTCCACGGCGGCATCGAAGAACACCTTCCGGTAGGTCCGGCACGGCCCGCACCAGGTTGCGTG
>CAYYZH010000039.1:0-2171 GCA_964475765.1 uncultured Limibaculum sp. | reverse complement strand
TGCCGCATAGGCTTCGTGGTTCGCCTCGATCTTGTCCAGCCGGTAGAGATAGTTGACCATCAACCCCGCTGCCTGCCTGAGACCGCGTTCGGAGACATCGCCTTTCCAATGGATCGCGGCAAGTTCCGCACCGTTGCCAAGGTGAAACCGGGCCACCGGATCGATGGGCTGACCGTCCCGGCGCTTTTCCTCCAGAAAGTAGCGTGCAGCCAATGCGAGCACGCGCGGCTTGGCCGCCTCGAAATCTTCGCTCTCCAGCACATCCGGACGGCCAGCCTTGGCCAGAGAGATGGCGGCGGCGATATCCTCATCGGCCACCTCCTCGCGCTCGACCCAGCGAGTAAAGCCCGGCACGGGCGAGAGCGTGACAAAGGTCTTGAGCCCGGGCAGCATCGCTTGCAGATCGCGTGCCACCTGCTTGATCAGGAACGCGCCGAAGGAGACGCCCGCCAGCCCCGCCTGACAGTTCGAGATGGAATAGAACACGGCGACACTCGCCTGATCGGCCAGCACGGGATCACGATCGGGCGCCAGAACACCCTGGATCGAGCCCGGGATTTCCTTGGTCAGCGCGACCTCGACAAAGATCAGTGGCTCGTCCGGGATCGAAGGGTGGAAATAGGCAAAGCATCTGCGATCCGGCGGCTCGACCCGGCGGCGCAGCTCGTCCCAGCTGTCGATCTGATGCACCGCCTCGTAGGCAATGATCTTCTCCAGAACGGCGGCAGGCGTGGTCCAGTCGATCGGCCTCAACACAAGGAACCCGCGATTGAACCACGAGCGCAGGAGATGCTGAAAGTCCTGATCGATCCGCGCCAGCGCAGGGTTTTCGGGCAAAAGTTCGAGAAGCCGCGCCCGCATGTCGACCAACGCAGCGGTGCCGCCCGGGGCCATGTTCAAGCGGCGCAGCAATTCCTGACGCGGCGGCTCGGCAGCCGCCAAAAGGCGGGTGACCGCCTCGGATGTCTGGTCCTCGGCATAGGCTTCGGCGGCACGCGCAACCCCTTCGGGATCGGGATCGTAGGCTTCAGCCAGATGGGTGAAGAAGGCGAGCTGATCTTCCGGCGCGAGATGGCCGGCACGCGCGAGAATGTCGGAGGCGAGGGCAACGCCCGAGGCCTCCCCCCGCGTGGACATGAGATCGGCGCAAAGCTGGACCAGCGCCCCGTGATCGGCAACGCCGCCTGACCCATCGACCAGCCTGACCCCGCGCTCAAGCACCGAACCCAGGAGATCACCAAGAGCGCTCAATTTCCTTACCCCGAGATAGACCGACATCGTTTCACCCCTCACTCCGCACACATACCACGGCGACAGTATAGCCGAACTTTCCCCAAAACCCGCGTCCCGTCTCGAGAAGCTCCCGTTAAGGTTTTGTTATCCCCTGTCCCGATACGCATCAGGTTGAATTTACCAACAGGATTTCTCGCCGGAACGCCGCAGTTGAGACGTGAAGCTATACCGACAAATCGGCGCGTTTGCGGCAGATGGGCTCGACATGGAGACGCCAGTATGAGCGATCAGCAAGACAGTCTCTGGGGATATGCAGGCGGGTATGGTGGCTGGCAGGCCTATGGGGGCGACAGCTATGGACGACAGAACTGGCATTGGCGGTACAGCCGCCTCGGGTTCTGGCTTGCCCTGCATCCCTTTGTGAACGCAGCGGACCACAAGGCGTTTGAATCGGAGACGGCAGTGCCAGAGGCAAAGTCGAAGACGCGGGTCGAGATCAATCTCGTGGCCGAGACATACAGTTTCTCGAAAGCAGAGACCTCGGGTGAGGTTCTGGGTGTCCCAGCCACAGGCGAGCGTCAGGTCGAATTGGCGGGTTGATCCGATTTTCCTGCGTTGACCGACCCATCGGCGGCGGCGCCAAAGTCGACTTGGTGTACATACGCCTGCCATACGCGAGCCATACAGGTGCCATACGCTTGCGGTACAGGTGCCATACGCTTGCCATACGCCCTGATCCCAGCACCGATGGTGTGTCTGCAGGTCCTCCGGCTCCGACCTTCTGCAACCTGAATGTCTCGAGGACAGAACCTAAGGCGCGCGGATCGAGTCCGAGATGGCCTGTCCGAGATCCTCCGTGCTGGCCTGTCCTCCGAGGTCGCGGGTCTTCGGAGCATTCGGATCACCCAAAACTGTCTCGATGGCGGTAAGTATGGACT
>CAYYZH010000038.1:6056-26878 GCA_964475765.1 uncultured Limibaculum sp. | reverse complement strand
AATCGGCAAAGCACCGTGACCTCGTTGCCAAGGAAATGCGCGCCGAACGCAATCATCATGTCGTCCTTGCGCTCGACAACGGGTTTCTCATGCGAGAGGAGATCGAAGGCCTGCCCAAGATCGACCATGCCGTGAATGCCGCGCTGGCGACGGCTTGGGCCGCCGGACTCGGTGGTGATCTCGTTGGTCTATACGCGTTCGACAGCCAACCCCGGATGTTCCTGCCGCCAGAACCCGGACGCCCGGCCTTCGCCAAGCTCCGGGCGCGCACCGCTGAGCTGGAGTACAACAGCGTCGAGACCAACCACACGCTCGCCATGGCGCATCTGCATCAGCGCCTGAAACGGCGCTCGCTCGTGGTGGTTTTCTCGGATTTCGTGGATACGACCACAGCGGAACTGCTGGTGGAGAACATCTCCGTTCTGAATCGAAGCCACGTCATTGTCTTTGTCGCCTTGCGCGATCCCGCGTTGGAGACCATTGCCAATGCAGCGCCAAGTGATCTTGGCGATGTCGCGCGTTCGGTCTCTGCCGGAGAGATGCTGCATGAGCGGCGCGTGGTGATGGAGCGTCTGTCCCGTCTCGGCGTCTTTGTGGTCGATGCATTGCCCGACGCTGTCTCGGCTCGGTTGATCTCGACCTATCTGAATATCAAATCGCGGGAGCTGATCTGATGAGCGATCAGGCCATCCGCTCAACTCGCTTTCGTGCCGAACGAGAGGCCGACTGGAAGCGGCTGGAAGAGATCGTCACCCGCACCGAAAAATCCGGCGTGCGCGTTCTGAACTTTGACGATGCACGCGATCTGGCTGTGCTCTACCGCCAGGCAACCAACTCGCTTTCGGTTGCGCGGGAGATCTCGCTCGACAAATCTCTGCTGGACTATCTCGAAGCCCTCTGCTGCCGCGCGTACCTCTCGGTCTATGCCCCGCAGCAGACGTTGGGCGGACTGCTCAAACGCCTCTTTGTCTATGGTATCCCGCAGGCCATGCGCCGCTCGGCCATCCCACTCCTCATATCGTTCCTTGCGATGACGCTGGGCGCGGTCACGGGGTATCTCCTCTTTTTCGAGGACAACACCTGGTACAACACGTTCATGCCAGGTTCGATGGCAGGCGGGCGCGGAATTACGTCCAGCCGAGAGGATCTGCTCGAGGTCATCTATTCCGGCGGGAACGAGGCCTGGGACAACCTCGCGGCCTTTGCCTCTTACCTCTTCTCACACAACACGCGCATTGCGATCTTTGCCTTCGCGCTCGGCGTTTTTGTCTGCCTGCCAAGCTTTGCTCTGGTCCTCTATAACGGCCTGATCCTCGGGGTATTCGTTGCCCTGCACGTTGATCGCGGCATCGGCTGGGACATCTTTGGCTGGCTCTCGATCCATGGGGTGACCGAACTCAGCGCCATTGTGATCGCCACCGCGGGCGGGTTCAAACTGGGTCTCGCCGTGCTCTTCCCCGGCAATCTGCGCAGACGCGATGCCCTGCGAGGTGCGGGGCGCGATGCGGTCAAGCTGGCCGTGCTCGCCGCTGTCATGCTGCTGGCCGCAGGTCTGCTTGAAGGTTTTGGCCGCCAGATGGTGCAGGATATGAACACGCGCCTTGCCATTGGCTGGGGGATTGGTCTCGGCTGGTTGGTCTGGATCCTCTTCAGTGGACGCGGCCAGGACCGATCCGCGTTGGATGCCCCATGAGCGAGGCCACAAAAATCGACGCGGAGAAAGCCCGCAAATCGCGCCAATCCCGCGAGCGCCGGATGATCCGTGATTTCCTGCCGCCTGAAGGGGTGCCGCTGAACTTCGAGATCGCCGGCCTTGGTATGCGTCTCGCCGCGCAGTTGACGGACCTCCTGCTGACGTCGCTTTTTGTGATCGCCTTGCTGATGGTTCTGAGCGCGATGGATGCGCTGTCTTGGAACAGCTTTGGTATCCTTTTCTCGCTCCTCTTCTTCTTCATTCGGGCGCCCTACTACATCGTGACCGAATTGATCTGGAACGGCCAAACACTTGGCAAGCGGATCTGCAACCTGCGTGTGGTCAGCGCGGATGGCCGTAGCCTTCAGCCCTATGCCATCACGGTGCGCAACCTGATGAAGGAGATCGAGATTTTCTACCCCGGTACGATGATGCTCACGGCCGCGTACCTCTCCCCGTTCGAATACATCGTTATGCTGGTCTGGATCGGGATCCTGCTGGCCGTGCCGCTCACCAACAAGAAACGTCAGCGCATGGGGGATATGATCGCCAACACCTACGTGATCCACCAGCCCCAGGCGATCCTACTGCCTGACCTGTCGACGCGGACGGCGGCTGAGACGCGCGAGCGGTTTACCTTTCTCGCTCACCAACTCGATCACTACGGTGCGTATGAACTGCAGACCCTTGAGAAGGTCCTGCACGTCAAGACAGAGGGCTTCGGAAAAGACGTGGCCGAGCGCCATCAGACGAACATGCTGGCCATTTCCGACAAGATCCGGGCCAAGATCGACTATACGGATAAGGTTGAGACCCGCGAAGTCGCCGAGTTTCTCGAAGCCTTCTACGTCGCCCAGCGACGCTATCTCGAAAGCCGGAAACTCTTCGGCGATGCCCGGGAAGACAAGTTCCACAAGGAGGACGAACCCGAGCCGTTGGCATGACCGAAACATCCCCCGCCACTTCCGTTTCTGAAAAGCCGAATGAGCGCGTCACCCTCGGCGTAGGCAGCATTGTTGCGACCTCGACGGGAATGTTTTTCAAACGTCTGCACATCGTCGCTTTATTGGCCCTGCCGGCGATGATTGCGGTTACGGGGCTGATGTATGTTTTCACCTACGAGCTTTGGACCTTGCTGCGGGATGCGACCGGGTTGTCGCGCTCAACGTCAGAGCCGATTGTCGCCTACATCACCGCAACCTGCGCCATAGGGGTTGCAACCGGCTTGTCCGCAGGACCGTTGGCAAGCGCGGCCACCGCCTATGTTGCGGCCAAACCCATCTCCCCCGGTGCAAGTTTTGCCCGGATCGGGATCAAACCTCTGCAGGCCATCGCCACCGGAATGTTAGTCACCGCGGGCACTTTGGCGCTGATGCTGTTGTTGGCACTTGCGCCCAACGTCAGGCTTGGGATCCTGATGGCATGCGGGTGCCTAGCGTTGGGAATGTACGCCCTTGCCCGGTGGGGGCTGGCCTTGCCCGTCATTCCATTGGAACGCATGGGGATGCGGGCGCTGCGCCGCAGCGAATGGCTAAGCGCCGACTACCGTTGGCCACTTACCGGCACGTTCTTTCTGCTCTTCGTGATTGCCGTCCTTTTCGGCGGACTGGCGGCAGCCGGTCTGATGATGCTGGCACGGCTGATCACGATTGATGCACTGGCGATCAATTTCAGCAACTCCCTCGAGGAAGTCTTCATCCTGATGGACGTCAGTTTTGGCACAACCATCGCAATATCGGTCATGACCATCGGAGCCGCCGTCATGCGAATACGGCTGATCGAAATAAAGGAACCGCTTGATATCGAAGACATGATCGACGTTTTCGAGTAAACTGTCCCCACCTGAAGGAATGGGGATTTTTACATGACTGACACGACTTCACAATCGCGCCCGGGTCTGGGCGTTGGAGCCATTACTGGCGAGAGCTTCTCGCTGGTATTCAGAAATTTCTTTCCCATGATAGCGATCATGATCCTGCCCATCATTGTGATGTTTGCCGCCGGCGCACTGCTGTTTGGCTCGTCCATCATGACCGCGGCGACCGATCCGGTGGGCTTCGAGGACGCTATCGCACAAGATCCGCTACAGTTCGGCATCATGTATGCGCTGTTCATGGTCATCGCGATACTGGCGATGAGCTTCTTCTATGCGGCAGGCATTCGGCTCATCTTCGATGCCAAGACGTCCGGTGGAGCCAGCATCGGCGCGGCGTTCTCTACGGGCATGTCCCGGATGATCCCGCTCTTTCTGGCCAGCCTTGTCCTTGGCCTGCTGTTCTTCGTCGCCTTCTTTATCGTCGCCTTCATCCTGGGGTTCGTGTTCGGCGCAATCGGCATTCCCGCGATCTCGGGCATACTGATCGCAGTCGCCGGCCTCTATGCCTTTAGCGCGATGGCACCCTTCGCAGCAGTGGTCGTGGTCGAGCAAATCGGGGTCTCGGCAATCACCCGCGCGCTGAACCTGACCAAAGAGTACCGCTGGCCCATCGTCGGGCTGTTCATTGTGTTCACATTGGCGGTGATCGTCATCTACGTCGCGCTGGTTGCGGTTGGCTATGTGACGACCCTGCTCGGCGTGGTCGGCGTGGTTCTGGGGCTCATTGTCGGCATCATCGGGATGGTGATCATCTATGGCGCCGGTGTTGCGATGATCTCTCTGCTCTATGCACGGCTGCGCGAGATCAAGGAAGGCGCGGGCGTTGGCTCACTGGCCGATGTCTTCTCGTAAGGGCCAAACAGTCCCTTGAAACGCAAAAGGCGCGCCACCTGGCGCGCCTTTTCTTTTGATCGGAAGTCGAGAGGACTTACTCTTCGGTGGCCTCTTCTGTGGGGGCATCGCCCTCGCCTTCGGGCGCCTCGCCTTCGGCGGCCTCTTCGGCGTCTTCGTCCTCTTCCTCTGCCGCCAGAGCGGACGGTGCCGAGATGTTTGCGATCATAAAGTCACGATCCGTGATCGTCGGTGCAGACCCTTCCGGCATCGCAATGTCCGAAATCCGGACCACGTCGCCGATTTCAAGACCGTCCATGTCGACGACCAGAGCCTCTGGGATGTTGTTCGCGCGCACGCGCAACTCCACCTCGTTTCTGACCACGGTGAGTACACCGCCCACCTTCATACCGGGCGACTCTTCCTCATTGATGAACTCAACGGGGATCATCAGGTTGATCCGCGAGTTCTCCGAGAGGCGCAGGAAATCTGCATGGATCGGCAGATCCTTGACGATGTTGCGCTGTACGCCGCGGCAGATCACGGTCTGATCCTTGCCGTCAATCTTGAGACTGATCAGGGTCGAGAGAAACTTACCTGCTTTCAACAGCTTAAGCAGCGCCGGCTGCTTGATGTTGATAGATTCCGGCTCCTGCTTGCCGCCATAAACGACACCAGGAACCATACCGTCACGTCGCGCCTGTCGGGCAGCCCCTTTGCCCACACCTGGTCGCGCCGTGGCTTCGAGTTCGATGTTCGAGGCCATTGGAACGCTCCACTTCTGCTATGTTTTTCAGTTCACTTTTCCGCAGCGATCCTCCAGGGGTGTAAGCGCCGCGAAGCGCGGTGTCTGACCCGAATCTCCCGTGATTGCAAGGGTTTTGCTCGGGTTGGTTATCCTCCGATTCGGACGGGCCCGTAACCGGGTGGCGCTGTGTCCCGGATACGCAGCGATGCCAATCGCCAGAGCCCCGCGCCATCGCGCTCGGCTTTGATGTGGACTTCCCTCAGAACGATCTTGCGATTGATCGGTACGATTGAGGCAAGCCCGATATCCCGCCGCTCGAAGACGTTCTGATAGAGACAAACATCGCCGCGACATTTAAAGCCGGATGCCGGCCTTGGCGGGCTTGCCCTTGCGACCAGAATCGCATCCACATCAGTCGCCAATGCCGCGCAGGCAGCGGATGACGTGCTCTCGGTCTGCGCGCTGATTGCGCAGCCGGAGAGGTCGTCCAAAGGATTGCCCAACAATGCGGCGATGCGGTTATCCGAGCGCCAGCCCAGCTCGTATCCCCGTACCGCACAAGACGATAGCAGGTAGAGGCCGATACCGACCGCCAACCACCGTCCGGCGCACCGCATATCAGGGCATCGGGATATCGGTGGTCGGTTTGGGCTGGTCATACCCCCGCTTGGTCGCCGGGCGCTCGGCAATGCGCACATACCAGTCACGCAGCGCCGGGAAATCGGCCAGATCCATCTCCTGCCACTCGAACCGACTGATCCACGGCCAGCAGGCCATGTCCGCGATCGTGTATTCACCGGTGATAAAATCCCGCCCGGTCAGCCGGTCGTTCAACACACCGTAGAGCCGCTTGGTTTCGCTCTGAAAGCGCTTCTCAGCATACTCTGACGTGCCTTTGTTAAAACGAAGGAAATGGTGCGTCTGCCCCGCCATTGGACCGAGGCCACCCATCTGCCACATCAACCATTCGATCGCTTTCAGACGGTCGTCGCCCGTGCCCAGAAATTTCCCATATTTCTCAGCGAGGTAGAGCATGATGGCCCCGGTCTCCATCATCTTCACGCCGGTTTCCTGATCGTGAATCGCCGGGATCTTGTTGTTCGGAGCGATGTCGAGAAAGTGCGGCTGGAACTGCTCATCCTTGGAGATGTCAATCGGGATCGCCTTGTACGGCACTCCCAACTCTTCCAGTAGAATCGAGACCTTCCGGCCGTTTGGCGTGGTCCATGTGTAAAGATCTATCATCGTTATTGTCCTGTCGTTACATAGGTTTAGACGTGCTGGCCGCCATTAATCTCGATCTCGACGCCGTTCACGTAACTGCTTTCCGGTGTGCAGAGATAGTAGATCGAACGGGCCACCTCCTCGGGTTTGCCCAATCGGCGCAGGGGGATCTCGGCGGCCAGTTTTTCGGTGCCCGGGCTGAGGATCTCGGTCTCGATCTCGCCCGGAGAAATTGCGTTCACCCGCACGCCCAAAGGCCCGAAATCATTGGCCATTTCGCGGGTCAACGCAGCCAGCGCCGCCTTGGATGTCGAATAGGCCGCGCCTGCAAACGGATGGACCCGAGCCCCGGCAATCGAGGTCACATTGACCACCGCGCCCTGGGCGGCGCGCAATTCGTCGATCAACCCACGGGCCAAAACGACGGAGGCAAAGAAGTTTACATGGAAGACCTGACCCCAGGTGCGAAGGTCGGTGTTGATGGTATCGAGCCGCTCGCCATCCCCGCCCTTGGGAGAGATTCCTGCATTGTTTACAAGGGCTTCCAAGCGCCCATTGTCGAGCCGTGATTTGATCTCCTCGACCGCGGCAATGGTCGAATGCGGGTCCGCGAGGTCGAGTTGAATGTGATCTTCCGGCCCCGCCTCCCATGGGCAATCCTCTGGGAACGGATGTCGGGAACAGGTGATAACTCTCCACCCTGCCGAGGAAAATCGCTTTACCGTCGCGTGACCGATCCCCCGGCTGGCGCCGGTGAGCAGCAGGGTCTTGCGGTCATTCTCGGCCATGGAGGACTCCGGTTCTGGACCTCCAACCACCTAGGCCCCACAACGCCGGAGTGCAAGCTTGCGCTGGGATTCACCCCGTATGGCAGGCGTATGGCACCTGTATGGCATCTGTACCGCAAGCGTATGGCTCGCGTATGGCAGGCGTATGTACAAAATGTCGACCGATCCGACCCGTGGTATCTACCCGACTATGCATTTTGAAAACTGATGCTAATCTGTGGAACAAGAATAAGGGGCTGACGTGCATATGTTTCACAGCAAGAATCTCGAGACTTTGAATGAGACGCTGGACGCGTTTTTGATCCCGGTCTTTTGTTTCGATTTCCATGATGACAGTCCGCCGACCCTTTCTGGTTTGAACCAAGCTCATACCCAGATGACAGGGATGGAACGCGACACCAATCTCGGCAAAATGCCGGGCATGATGTTGTCGCAGCCCGAAGCGGATTGGGTCACCCAACGTTACACCGAGTGCGCGGTCCGAAAATCCTCGATCAACTACTCGGAGATTCTGGATTTGCCGAAGGGACGCTTTGCGTGGCGCACAACCCTCTATCCAGTCCTGGATGAGAACAACGAGGTCTTCCGCGTTCTCGGTCAGGCGGTCGGCATCCAGCTCGATGAACCCAATGAAGCAGGTGACCGGTTCGTCGATGAAATGACATTCCTGTCGGCTCAAACCGCGAGCCCGCTCCACAGGGCGGTTGATCTCTTGCAGCGATCGCTGGACACACCCGACAAGCGTCCGCCGGAAGATCTGCGCATGTTGAGGGTCGCTCGCGATCTTTGCGAGGAGGCAATTGCATCCTCACGATCGCTCCGCTCCGTGATCGACCAGTTGAGCCGTCAACCCCTGCCGATGCACCGCCTTCTGAACGATGGCGAGCTGTCGCGGGTCATTTCCGATCTGGAGCAGGACGACTGAGCGGGCGCGCCGCGGACCCCAAAGTCATAGGCAGCGCACACGCACCTCATCCGCGTTCCGCTGCTCTCGCCTGCTGACACTGTCCCCCTGATCCGCAGAGCTTCCATGCATCAGCAAGATCCGCATCGAGACTGCGAGCTGCACCAAACCTGTGCGCCGCTGGACCGGGCCCGACTTGTCGTGATCGCGGCGCATGGCCGGTACGGGTCCGCAGCCGATATATTGAAGATCGCGGATCAGATCGACTTGCCGGATATCGCGTGGATCGCACCGGAAGCGAGAGGCGGATCGTGGTGGGGAGAGTCGTTTCTGGCGCCGCTGATCTCGAACGAGCCGGGCCTGACTTCTGCGCTCAACCGCTTGTCTCAAGTGACGGCAAGTCTGATGCAGCAGGGCATCGGTCCCGAACGCATCGTCCTGACCGGGTTCAGCCAGGGGGCCTGCTTGATGCTCGAATATGCTGCGCGCCATCCCAAGCCGTGGCGCGGGGTGGTCGCCATGTCCGGTGGGCTGCTTGGCACAGCGGAGCACGACACGCCCGCGCGCGAGGATCTGCTGGGGCATGTGCCCAAACGGTTTGACTACGACGCTGATCTTTCCGACTTGCGGATCCATATCGGATGTCATGCGGAAGATCCGGTGATCCCCGCCACCCGCGTGCGGGAAAGCGCGGACACTTTGCGCGATCTTGGCGCCGAGGTGACCCTCGATCTGGCGCCGGGCAACATGCACGGCGTTTTACCCGGCGATCTGGCTGCCCTCAGGGGGATGCTGGCGCCATAGGCGGACCGGATCCACCGGGGACTACACCGTCAACGACATGGTCAGGGGTTGAGGCGTTGCACCGTCCACTGCTCGGCATCGGCGGTCATCCGGGTCCAGCGGAACCTGTCGTGCAGGCGGTTCGCACCATCGGCCCAGAACTCGATCTCGACCGGGCGAATGCGAAAGCCGCCCCAATGTGCAGGACGCGGCGGGTTGCGCGGATGCTTCGCCGCGAGCTTCGCAACCTCGGCCATCAGCGTGCGCCGGTTGGCCAAAGGCCGCGACTGGCGGGAAGCAATCGCCCCGATCCGGCTGGGATAGGAGCGCGAGTTATAGTAGGCATCCGCCTGCTTGCCGCCGACCTTCTCGACCGTGCCCCGCACCCGGATCTGACGGCGCAGCGACTTCCAGTGAAAGACCATCGCCGCGGCGGCCTGAGCGCCAAGCTCGGTCCCCTTGGCACTCTCGTAGTTGGTGTAGAAGACGAAGCCGCCCTTGGTGAGGCTCTCCTCGATTTCCTTGCACAGCACCATGCGCACATTCGGCATGCCGCGCGCGTCCACCGTCGAGAGCGCGACCGCGTTGGGATCGTTCGGCTCGGACGCCTCGGCCTCCGCCATCCATGCCCGCGCCAGCGCGAACGGATCGTCGCCCGCGAAGATGCCGCTGCGTTTGCTTGCCTCTGAAATCGTTGCCATGACTCTGTCACCCCTCATTTACGCCCGTCGCCCGCCGCACCCGTTTCCGCCGGGTCATCCGGCAGTTGTATGCGGCCTTGCTTGCCTGTCGCATAGATTTAACCTAAATCCCGAGCAAACAACGCGGTAAATCGCGCAGGAGGTGCGGGGGATGTCGGCAGGTCTGATGACAGGCAAGCGCGGGCTCATCATGGGCGTCGCCAACGACAAATCAATTGCCTGGGGAATTGCCCAGGCGTGTCACGCTCAGGGCGCGGAGCTTGCGTTCACCTATCAGGGCGATGCGCTGAAGAAGCGGGTGGAGCCGCTGGCCGGCTCCATCGGCTCGGATGTCGTGCTGCCCTGCGATGTGACGGACACCGCGTCCATGGATGCGGTTTTCGCCGAGTTGTCATCGCGCTGGGGTCGGCTTGACTTCCTGCTGCACGCGATCGCCTATGCCGACAAGGCGGAGCTCAAGGGCCGCTATGTCGATACGTCCATTGAGAATTTCGCGATGTCGATGAACATCTCCTGCTACTCGTTCACGGCGCTTGCGCAGCGGGCCGAGCCGCTTATGACCGAGGGCGGCTCGATGCTGACGCTGACCTACTATGGCGCCGAAAAGGTCATGCCGCATTACAACGTGATGGGCGTTGCAAAATCGGCGCTGGAGACCTCGGTGCGCTATATGGCGATGGATCTCGGGCCGAAGGACATCCGGGTAAACTCGCTCTCCGCGGGACCGATCAAGACGCTCGCAGCCTCCGGTATTGGCGATTTTCGCTATATCCTGAAATGGAACGAACTGAACTCGCCGCTGCGCCGCAACGTGACGCAGGACGATGTCGGCAAAGCGGGGCTGTACTTGCTGTCGGATCTCTCCTCAGGGGTGACCGGCGAATGCCACCATGTCGACTGCGGCTATCATGTCGTCGGCATGAAGGCCGAGGACGCACCGGACATAGATGTGACCCGCGGCTGATTGGGCGGGCGGGACTTTGTCCGAACTGTGGCGAAAAGCGATGCTCAAATGCCACGTGCTTGGGTTTCTGCGCCTGAGTTAATCCGGTTGAAACTGTTTCACGAGATATCTCATCAGGCGGGATTAATCGTCTGATGATTATATGCTATTTGCTTTCGCGATGACCGGGGGCGGCATCGAACGGTACGGTGGGGAGAGACCGTTCGATTTGTGCAAGGTGGTCCGGACGGTTCGCCTGAAACGGAGGAAGACACATGTTCTCACGCGCCCTCAAGATTGTTGGCGGATGCGCGCTGCTTGGCCTCGTGGCCGGATGCGCTTCGGATCAAACCGCCGATGGCGGGATCGACAGCCACAGCCTTACCGAACTCGCGGCATCGGTCTGGGTTGACCCCGACGGGTGCAAGCACTGGGTGATCGATGACGGGCTGGAGGGTTATATGAGCCCGGTCCTGAATGCCGACGGCACGCCCGATTGCACGTGATCGGGAGCTTGTCATGAACATCGTGAGAAAAACCGCCACGCTCGCCGGGCTGCTTGCCCTTGCCGCGTGCGGAGCAAAGGCCGTCAATGAGGACACCGGGCTCGACAGTAAACCTCTGTCAGACCTCAAGGCCCAGATCTGGGTCGATCCCAATGGCTGTCAGCACTGGTTCATTGATGACGGAGTTGAGGGCTATCTCAGCCCGCGGCGAAACCGCGATGGCACCCCGATCTGCGATGCATCGAAATCCCGCGGTGGGGTCGCGAGCGCCAGCTTGACGACCATGGCCGTGGCGATCTGGACCGATCAGCGCGGCTGTCAGCACTGGGTCTCGGACCATGGCGCGCCCGGCTATATGAGCGAGCGGATCTCGCGCACGGGGCGCCCCGTGTGCAAAGGATCGCCCGAACCCTCGGAAATCGGCACCCTGACACTCAGCGCCGATGGCCTGTTTGACACGGGCAAGGCCGACCTGCGCCCCAAAGCGCGTACGGTCCTCGATGAGTTTGGCGAGAAAATGCAGCAACTAGGCAAAAAGCGCCTGCAGATCATTGGACATACCGATTCGCAGGGCTCCGCCAGCTACAATCAGGACCTGTCCGAGCGCCGCGCCAAGGCCGTCGCCGCGTATATGCAGAGCCAGTTTGGCGTGACCTCGCAAACCGCAGGTCAGGGCGAGACAAGCCCCGTTGCCGACAATGCCACCCAACAGGGCCGACAGGCCAATCGCCGGGTGGATATCGCGGTGCTGGACTAGGTCCAGCCGACCGCCAAAAGCACCCCCGGCGTTGGTCCCGATGGGCCGCGGCGGGGAGAGATGCCATCGGCTGGTTGCGCACAGCATTCCCCCACCCGGCGGTCCATTACCTGACAGAACCCCTAAGCTAGTCAGGTGCCGAAGCTTAACCACCAGAGCTTAATCATCTCCACGGCTTGACGCCGCCCCCGTCACCGCGCAACCGTGCGGTCATCTTTCGGGGGAGCCAAAGACGTGGACGCATCCAACCAGTCAACCGGGGCCGAGGCCATGGTCCGTTTGCTCGACGGTCACGGCGTGCGCCACATCTTCGGACTTTGCGGGGATACCTCGCTGCCGTTCTACGATGCATTGGCGCGGCTCGATCATCCGATGACCCATATTTTGACGCGCGACGAGCGCCACGCTGCCTACATGGCGGACGCCTATGCGAGACTGACCGGCAGGGTTGGTATCTGCGAGGGGCCATCGGGCGGCGGCGCGACCTATATCGCGCCCGGCCTGGTCGAGGCCAACGAAAGCTCGGTGCCGGTCCTCGCGATCACCACCGATGTCGCCACGACCTCGGCCGGGCGATTCCCGCTGACGGAACTGGACCAGAAGGCGCTGTTCGCGCCCCTGACCAAATGGAACGAGGTTCTGGAGAGCGCAGGCGCCCTGCCGCGGACCGTCCGTCGCGCCTTTCGTGAGATGACCACGGGCCGTCCCGGCTCGGCCCATCTGGCCCTGCCGTTCGATGTGCAAAAGGCGGCGGTGCCGGAGGACGAGATTTGGGCCGATCCGGCCTTTGGCACGTTCCCGGCCCTGCCGATGGCGGAAGCAGGCAAGGCGGACGAAGTGCTCTCGGCGCTGATGTCGGCAAAGCGCCCGGTGGTGATCTGCGGCGGAGGCGTGGTTCTGGCCCGCGCGGAAGCCGAGTTGCAGCGCCTTGCAGAGGCACTTGATCTGCCCATCGCAACCACCGTCAGCGGCCAGGGCGCGATTGCCGAGATCCATCCCAACGCCGTTGGGGTTGTGGGATCGAACGGGGGGCGGCCCGGTACACGCGCGGTCATAGACGCCGCCGATTGCGTGCTGTTCATCGGGTGCCGCGCAGGGTCGGTCACCACCGAACGCTGGCGCAGCCCGCCCGCGGGCACAACGATCCTGCATATCGACAGCGACCCGGCGGTGTTGGGCGCAAGCTATGAAACCGTCGTGGCCTGGCAGGGCGACGCGCGCCTCTGCCTCGCGGCATTGAACGCGGCCATCGCCGAAGACCACCACGCAGGGTTTGACGGCGCGGCCATCGCAGCCGAGGCGCGCGCCGCCAAGGAGACCGCCTTCCGCCCTCTTGCGGACAGCACCGAGACCCCGATAAAGCCCGAACGCGTCATGGATGCATTGAACCGGCTGGCGCCGCCGGAAGCGGTGGTGTGCGCCGATCCCGGCACCCCCTGCCCCTATTTCAGCGCGTACTGGACCATCCGACAGCCCGGCCGCCATTTCATCACCAACCGTGCGCATGGCGCATTGGGATACGCATTGGGCGCAGCGATCGGCGCCCAGATCGCACGGCCCGAGGCCAAGGTGATCTGCGCCATGGGCGATGGCAGCTTTGGCATGAGCGTTGGCGAGTTCGAAACCGTAACGCGGTACCGCCTGCCGATCACCACCATCGTCTTCTCCAACAGCGTCTTCGGGTGGATCAAGGCAGGGCAAAAGTCGGGCTTCGATGCACGGTACTTCTCAGTCGACTTCAACCGGACCGATCACGCCGCAGTCGCCGCCGCCTATGGCATCAAATCTTGGCGCGTCGAAGACCCGGCCGATCTCGACCGCGTCCTGAGCGAAGCGCTAAAGGCTGACGAACCAACACTCGTCGACATTATCGCACAACCCTTGCAGGACGCCGAAGCGCCGGTCAGCGAGTGGGTCGCATGAGCTATCCGATCCTCGACAATCCGCTCCGCACGATCGCCCTGGCAGTACTGATCTATGCGGGTGCCAGCATCATCACCGCACTTGTCGGACGGCGTCGGCCAGGCTGGTGGCTGATCGCCGCGCTGGCCGCGGGGATTGTCCTTGCCATCCTCTCGGGAGACGGAACATGACGACCACCCAATCCATTGCCGTTGTCGGTGCCGGGATCGTGGGCGTGTCGACCGCGGAGTGGCTGCGCCGTGATGGGCATGACGTCACCCTGATCGATCGCAACAGGCCAGGCGGGCCGGAGCAGACCTCCTTTGGCAACGCTGGCATCCTTGCGGCAAGCTCCTACATCCCCGTGCCGGTTCCCGGTCTGATCGGCAAGATCCCCAAGATGTTGCTGGACCCGCTCGGCCCGCTGCACATGAAGTGGAGCTATCTGCCGCGCCTGCTGCCCTGGCTGATCCCGTTCCTGCGCCGGGCAAACCGGCGCGATGTCGAGGCAACGGTCCGGGCACTCTCGACCATCACCACCGACACGGTCGAGCAGCATCGCGCGCTGGCCAAGGGGACGCCTGCAGAGGCGTTTATAACGCCGGGCATCTATGCCTTTCTCTATCGCTCACGCGAGGCCTGCGAAGGCGACAGCTTTGGCCATGCGATCCGTCAAGCCGAGGGTGTCGATATCGAGTTCCGCGACCGCGCGCGTCTGCTGGAAGAGGACCCCCGTCTTGGCACGGACTACAGCTACGCCGCCTGCCACATGGACCACGGCTGGATCACCAATCCGGCAGCGTATCTTGCGGCCCTGTTCGACCATTTCCACAGTCAGGGCGGCGCTTTCCTGGAGACCGAAGTCGATGACATCCAACCCCGTGACGCAGGTGCGCAGATCCAAGCCGCGGGCGAGACCCACAGCTTCGATCAGATTGTGCTCGCGGGCGGTGCATGGTCGGGACGGCTGGCGGGCAAACTCGGCCACAAGCCGGGCATGGAGACCGAGCGCGGTTATCACTTGCTGCTCGAGCGGCCGAGCCATACGCCGCCCTTCCCCTACATGCTGACGGACGCGAAGTTCGTCGTCACACCGATGGAGACGGGCCTGCGCTGTGCCGGGCAGGTCGAGTTCGGCGGGCTGGAAGCCGATCCCTCCGAAGCGCCGTTCCGGGTCGTAAAAGACCGGATCAAACAGCTCTACCCCGATCTCGAATGGGAGGGCGAGAGCCGCTGGCTGGGCCACCGGCCATCGACCATCGATTCGGTCCCGTTCATCGGGCCAAGCCCGCGTGCGCGTCAGATTCACTTCGCCTTTGGCGCCCAGCATATCGGGCTGACCACAGGCCCCAAAACCGGACGACTGATTGCCGACATGATTGGCGGTCGCAGGCCGAACATCGACATGGAACCGTTCCGGGTCGGGCGGTTCGACCGATGATCGGCTCGATCAATTTCACTCAAATGCCGCGCAGAATGTCCTCTGGAGACGCAACGGCATTTGGACTGTGTAAACTGGTTTCAGGTGAAAAATGACGGAGGGAGGGCACGGAGATGCAACAGCCCATCAACTCCCAAAGACAGGCCTGTACGCATCCACGCTGACACATCTTCAGAGGGTCTTCTAGATGTTGCGCGGACTGGCATGGCTTGGCGTGCGGGCGCAGTGGGTGCTCGCGCTCGGTGTCATCGGCGCACTGGTTCTCCCCGGCCCCGGAGAGCTTCTGAAAGGCACCATTCCCTTCTGGGTCGCGCTTCTGATCGGTCTGACCATGGTGCGGATCGACCTCGGCGCCGTCGCTCGGCGCTCGATCCAACCCCGACGTCTGGCGCGCAATATTGGCCTTTGTCTGCTGCTCATGGCAGCCACACCTACCCTTCTCTGGGCGGCAGGAACGGGGTTGGGCCTCTCTCAGAGCCATATCGACGCGCTGGTCTATACCAGTTCCGGACCGCCGCTCGGCTCCTCTGCGGCTTTGTGTTTTCTTCTGGGACTGGACGCGGCCTTTGCGCTGGAATTAACGGTCATCGGCTCGTTTCTGGCGCCGGTCAGCATGCCGCTGGTGGCCCGTGGTTTGCTCGGAGATGCCGTGCCAATCGAATCGGCTGAAATGGCTGGCCGTCTCGCCCTCTTGATTGGTGCGGCAACGGTGTGCGCGGTGGTCGTGCGGCGCATCCTTGGTCCCCCGAGGATCGAGCGTCACCGCCTGTCCTTTGACGGTCTCGCCGCGCTCACGATGATCATGTTCCTCTTTCCGCTCTTTCTCGGCATGATGGACCTGATCCGGGATCAGCCCGGTTTTGCACTCGCGACATTCGCCCTCGTGATCGCGGCGAATATCGGCATCCAGATCGTTGCCCTGCCCGGCTGTCGTCTGGTTGCGGGCCACGAGACAGGGGGCGCGACGGCGCTGATGTGGGGCAACAGGAATGCAGGCCTGTCGCTCGCCGCGCTGCCGGACAACCCATTATTCACCCTCTATGTCGCACTCTACCAGTTCCCGATGTACTTCACCCCGCTGGTCATGCGCCCTCTGATGGGCCGTCCGCGCAACTGATCGTCGAGACGCAATAATTTCCCCGTGGAAACGTCCCGGTTACGTTTTGCTCCTATCCTGACGGCTGTTCGGAACATCAGGAGCCTTCGGATGCGTCTTTCATCGGAAGATTTTGGCAATGTCGTTGTGATCACTTTGGGTGAGCCCAAGCTGGATGCCACGATCGCGAGTGACTTCAAGGAATTGGCGTCCGGAATGGCCCGGGAGGATCGCAGTTTCTATCTGCTCGATCTCTCGGCCGTGACGTTCGTGGACAGCTCCGGCATCGGCGCCATTGTTGGCGTCATGAAACTGATGGGGCGCAACAGGCGGCTGGAGCTTTGCGGACTGACCCCGACCGTGCAGAAGGTGTTCAAGCTGACGCGCATGGACAAAATCTTCAAACTGCACGAAACCCGCGAAGACGGTCTGGAAGCGCACGCCGTCAATCGCCAATCCGCAGCCGGATGAGCGGTCCACGTACATGCCCGAGGCTCAGGAACGCATAGTCATCGCCAGCACGTTTGAGGACGTGGCCAACCTGGCCGAACGGATCGAAAAGATGTGCTCGGCTGTGCCCGGCGCAGAAGTGGACGCCATACAATCCGTCCGCCTTTGCATGGCAGAGGCAATGAACAACATTGTCGAGCACGCCTATGGGGGTCACGAGGGCCACCAGATTCAGGCAGATATTAGGCTGACAGCATCTCAATGCGAAGTCGAACTCGTCGACGAAGGCGCGCCAATGCCGGGCGGCGTGGCGCCCGATGGCGATAATTTTCTCGATGAGACGGATCTCGACGCCTTGCCTGAGGGTGGATTCGGTTGGATGCTGATCAGATCGGAGATGGATGCCGTCGACTATCAACGGTGCGGCGAGCGAAACGTTTTGCGCATGCAGAAAAAGCTCACGGGCTAAACGATCGTGGGGGAGCCCGGTGTAATAGTGCAAGATGTCGAGGCCGCCGACGAAGCGTTTCGCAAGCACGTGGCGCTGGTCGTGGACGATTCCACCTCCCAGCGCATGATGCTGCGCCTGCTGCTAAAAAAATGGAACTTCGAAGTCCTTGAGGCCGAGAGCGGCGAAAGGGCACTTCAGATCTGCCGCGATACCCCTGTCGACTTTGTCATCACTGACTGGATGATGGACGGTTTGTCCGGGCCCGAGCTCTGCGCCGCCGTACGGCGCCTCGATCTTGAGCACTATGTCTATTTTATCCTGCTAACCTCGAAGACCGAGAAGCACGACGTCGCACTCGGGCTCGACGCTGGCGCAGACGACTTTCTTTCGAAACCGATGGATGCGGGCGAGCTCAAGGCACGAATGCGGGCGGGCGAGCGCATTCTGACCATGCAGGAAGACATGGCGGACAAGAACCGCCGCATGTCCGAAGCGTTCGAGCGGCTCAACGGCCTCTATCAGAGAATCGATCAGGACCTCAAAGCCGCAGCTCGACTGCAGAAGACCTTGATCCCAGAGCCTCAGACCCGATGTGGGCCGGTCAATATCGGCATCCTCTATAAGCCGGCTGGCCATGTCGGCGGAGACCTTGTCGGCTTCTTCGAGGCCGCCGTTAACCGGGTCATCGTTTATGCGATCGACGTGTCCGGTCACGGCGTCTCTTCCGCCCTGATGACCGCACGCCTGTCGAATCTTTTCTCGGACAAACATCTCGACGAAAACGTCGGGATAAAACGGCTTCCCAATGGTGAACACTGTCCGCGGGATCCAGCCCGGGTCGCCGCAGAGTTGAACAATCGACTGCAGGACGAGACCGACTCCGACCAGTACTTCACCATGCTCTATGCGGATATCAATCTGGACACTGGTGAAGTTCTGTTCTGTCAGGCCGGGCATCCCAGCCCGGCCGTTGTTCGACGTGACGGAACAGTCGAATTCGCAGGGGAAGGCGGGCTCCCGATCGGCCTCGTGCCGGATGTTGACTACGAGACCGAACGATTAGAGCTCGGCTCCGGTGACCGTTTGATGATGTATTCGGATGGAATCACTGAGTGTGAAAGCCCGGCAGGAGAAATGCTGGACGGCGAAGGTCTCAGCCAGATTTTATCTGTACACGCGCTCAAGGGCGAACGTTCAGTGCTCGAAGCGGTACTCGATGACGTGGTGAAGTTCTCGGACTCGGATGCATTTGATGACGACGTCTCCGCGCTGTTGTTGACCATGCCGTAATTTGCACCGGCCCGTGCAGACCATGCAGCAGCGCTCAAATCCAAAGTGAGGATGCGGTTGTCATGCCCTCCGCATCAACAGGATCAAACCAACGTTAAGCCGCCTGATCCGTTGTCCATTCCAGAACGGCAGCCTGAAACGTCTCAAGCTCGCGCCGCAATTCGTGGAGACATCGTGGCTCCACCCCAGCGAGACCTGAATTTTCGAGTGCCTCGCAGGCATCACCGATCCGGCTTGCACCGACGTTGCGTGAACATCCCCTGAGGAAATGAAGATGGTGCGACACATCATCAGGACCGCTGGCTTGCTCGAGTTTGTCCATCGCCTCCCGAGCTTCCAGCAGAAACGAACCCACGATCTCTTCCAGACCATCAAGTCCGAAGTCATCGAACAGTTCGAAGAGCCGCTCCTGATCAATCATGAAAGTTTCCCCGAGGCATAGAACGTCCCATCATTACCCGATGATGATTGCTGAACCCTGAATTTTCCGCCACGGTGCCAGAACCTTGCAGCAGAGTTTCAAGAGCAGCCTGATGACCAAATCCCTGACGACCGCGCCCCCGACCGAAAACAGCTATGATGTGGTGATCATCGGAGGCGCGATGGTTGGGTCGTCATCGGCCTGGTGGACTTCGAACAACCCGGATTTTAACGGGCGAATCCTCGTGGTCGAGCGCGACCCGAGTTACGAGACCGCGTCGACCTCGCATACCAACAGCTGCATCCGCCAACAGTTCTCGAACGAATTGAATGTTCGGATCTCGCAGTTCGGCGCCGAGTTCATCAAAACGTTTCGTGACCGGATGGGCGGCGACCCGGAGGTGCCCGAGATCCTTCTGCAAAGCTACGGCTACATGTACATGGCGGATAACGAAACCACCGCCGAAACCCTTCGGACCAATCAGAAAATTCAGGCCAATCTTGGCGCGGGCACGCAGATCTGGACGCCGGACGAGATCGCCGAGGCCTATCCGTTCTATCATCTCGACGACATTCTTCTGGCCAGTCACAACCTCAAGGATGAAGGGTATTTCGACGGCGCCACGATGTTCGATTGGTTCCGGCGCAAGGCCCGCGCGAACGGTGTCGAATACATCGCCAATGAGGTCGTCGCGATCGACAAGGCCGATGGCCGCGTCACCGCGGTTCACCTGAAATCGGGTGAGCGTGTCGCGGCAGGTACGGTCGTTAACGCATCGGGACCGCGCGCAGCGCTGACGGCAGGGATGGTCGGAGCCGAGATCCCGATTGAGCCGAGACGGCGTTACACCTTCATCTTCGATGCCGCCGAGCCGCTGGACCGGGATCTGCCGCTGACGATCGACCCATCCGGTGTCCACATGCGCTCGGACGGGCGGTACTATCTTTGCGGATGCCCGCCGGATGACGATCATCCTCCCGATTTTGACGACTTTCATTTGGATCACGCGGTCTGGGAGGACAAGCTTTGGCCTGTACTGGCGCACCGGGTGCCCGCGTTCGAGCGGATCAAGGTCGTCAATTCATGGGTCGGGCATTACGCGTTTAACAAGCTGGATCAGAACGCGGTTGTCGGCCCGCATCCCGAGCTGGACAATTTCGTATTCTGCAACGGATTTTCCGGGCACGGGCTGCAGCAATCCCCGGCCATGGGGCGGGCTGTCTCGGAACTCGTGACATATGGCGCCTATCGGACGCTCGATATGACGCCGCTCGGGTATGAACGGGTGATGACGGGAACGCCGTTTCTGGAGACCGCGATCATCTAGGCAAAACCGCCGCACGCCAACTTAGACAGCAAGCCAGATTGCTCCGCCCAGAACGGCCAGCGCAAGAAGCAGCATCCAGGCACGCCAGAGCAGATCGGTCGCCGCGATGATGTCACCGGGCCCTGTGTCTCGACGCCCTTCGGCGTTCATGTAGGGATCATCGGTCAGCGCCCCGTCATAGACACGCGGACCGGCGAGCGCGACGCCGAGACAAGCCGCCATCGCCGCTTCGGGCCAACCGGCATTTGGCGAACGGTGCCCCGGCGCATCGCGGCGCATCACGTTCATGCCGCCTGGCCGCCCCGCCACCAAAAGGAACAGTCTGCCGGTCAACCGCGCGGGGATCCAGTTCATGAAATCGTCCAGCCGGGCGGACGCCCAGCCAAACTCACGGTATCGCTCGTTCAGGTGGCCGATCATCGAATCGGCGGTATTCACGACCTTGTAGGCAACGATGCCGGGCAGCCCCCCGATCGCGAACCAGAACGCCGGCGCGACCACCCCGTCGGAGAAGTTCTCGGCGGCGGATTCGATGGCTGCGCGGCTGACCCCGGCCTCGTCCAGTGTCTCAGGATCGCGCCCGACAATCAGGGAGACGGCCTGGCGCCCTTCGCCCAAGCCATGGGTCAGCGCGCCGGCGACCGCACGTACATGATCGACCAGCGATCGGTGCGCGAGCAGAATGGCCGC
>CAYYZH010000038.1:0-5956 GCA_964475765.1 uncultured Limibaculum sp. | reverse complement strand
GATGTGTAACAAACGTCATAGTCTTTGCGCGCCTCAACGCCCTAAGATCGCCCGGAAGAATCGTGTATAATCGGTTTTTCGCCGCTTGGGGTCGTCAACACCGGATCGAAGAGACCAGACGCTGATGGGACGTGCATTTTCTGCCTTTGGGATTGTGGGGATCCTCGCAACGGTCATGCTCGGCATGACGGGGCCGGAACATGTACGGGCTGCGGAGACGTCTTCTCGGCTTCAATCCGAGTTCGAGATCGCAGCAACGCGGCTGGGGCCATCGAACGGCCGCCTTGGCACCAGCAAACGTCTGATGGACCCGTCGACCCCGGCACCGCGCGGGGGAGGCGGCGGCAAGGTATTCCGGCGCGGCGCGTTCAAGTGGTTCTGGAGCGAGGTCTCCCCCTCGCGCACCGCGGCAAGTTCCGGGCGCTGGCCCGAGGTGCTGCAAATTGTCGAGCAAGCCCGCAAGAACGGCAAACCGGTCTACGGCTCGCGCGCCCGGGCCGAGCGAATTCTGAAGAATTACGGCGCCTACCTCAAACGCGAGGCCAAGCGGCGCAACGTCTCGATCCCGCTTCTGATCGCGGTCATCGCGGTCGAATCGAACGGAAACCCAAAGGCGCGCAGCCATGTCGGTGCGGGCGGGCTGATGCAGCTGATGCCGGGCACGGCGCGCCGGTTCGGCGTCTCGAACGCCTACGCCCCGTCGCAGAACATTCGCGGGGGCGCGCACTATCTCGATTGGCTGCTGCGTTACTTCAAGGGCGATGCGGTGCTCGCGCTGGCTGGCTACAATGCCGGCGAAGGGGCCGTCGACCGCCACAGCGGCGTGCCGCCCTACGCCGAAACGCGGGACTATGTCGCCAAGGTCGCGGGCGCATATCTGGCCGCCCGGACCCTCTGCTCGGACCCGCCGCGAAATGCCCGCGGCGACTGTACCTTCAAGTAGGGTCGGTTTTTCTGCCGCGCCGATCCGCCCTGCGCAAACTCGGGATGCTCCCGGGCTGCCTTGTCAGGACCGCCCGTTCATGATGAAGAACCCGAGCGCGATCGAGGCCTGACCCTTTTGGGCCGCGCCCAGCAATTCCTCGAGCGTAAGGTCCGCGCTCACGCCCGAGCCCGGTCGCGGTTTCGTAGCGATCAGGATCTGCGGCCCTTCGGCCTGGACCGGAAGGCCAAAACTGGCCCCGCCTGCGCCCGGGGTAAGCCTGGCGCTGAGATCGGTCAGCCCGCCAAGGTGGTCAAAGAGGAAAAGACGCGCCCCTTCACCGCCCTTGACCACGCCTTGCAGTCGGTCTCCTGAGGTCAACTCGTCCCTCGCGAGCGTGATGACCAGCGAATTGTCCATCGCCTGCGGGCCGACCTGATCGAGCGCGTTGATCAGCGGGCATTGTGCATCCGAAATCAGGCGCACACCGATATTGGCCTCGAAGCCCTGATCACGTTTGAAATCAGAATCGAAAGCGATGGCGGGCGGCACCTGCGCGGCGAAGACTTCGATCTGCGCCGTACGCTCGGCCAACGTCACCGGGCGGGACAAAAAGCAAGTACCGCCGTCATAGCCCAGAATGTAATCGCGTACGGTGCTGTGTGCGCTCGGCTGGGCGATGACCAGCGAGAGGGATGCAGGACGGCTGACCAACCCCTGCGGATCGACAGCAGCGATCTGAACAGCGAAAGTCCCGAATTCCGTAGCCGTTCCGAAAAGCTGGACGGTCCCCCCATCGACGAGACGGATCGAGATGCCCGCTGGCAGGGTGCCATCGACATTGAGCGTCAGCCCCGTGGGCCCTTCCTCGTCAAAGAAGGAGCCAAGGACGAGATTGATTGCCTCGCCCTGGACAGCATTGACCGCGCCCTGATGCGCATTGCGCAGGGTCGGGGGCTGGTTCTCCGGCTTTGGAATGGCCGAAAGCTGCGTATTGCCCTGCCCGCCCTGAGGCTGCTGGATCTGTCCGCCCCCGGTGGGCGGCGCGGTGATACCGCCATCGGAACCGCCATTGACCGAGACGCTGCCGGTCCCATCACTGGGCGCGGTCAACGTCCCGACACCGGTGTTCACGTTCGGCTCGGTCGAGCCCTCGGCAGGGTCTTCGGGTTTAGGAGCCTGGGGCTCGGGGTCGGACTTAGGAACCGTTGGGGTGCTGACCGTGCTGCCGCCAGTGCCAAGGATGGGCGAGCCACCCTGCCCCGGTTGAGGCGTACTGTCGGAGCCCGTGGCGAGATCTCCAACACCGCTGTCCTGATCGCCTCCCGGGGTCAGCAAGGTCGGGCTTGTCCCGCCGCCTACCTGCGGAGCGATGTCCTCAGTGATGGTGATCTCGAAGTCCTGCCGGGCTTCCAGACCCTCCGGGCTGGTCGCAAGAACCGAAACCGGGCCACCTGAAGCCGTGGGCACCCCGGAAATGACAAAACTGCCATCGCCCGCAGGCGTGAGCGAAAGACCTGGCGGCAGGCTCCCCTCCACCGTCAGGACAAGTTGGCTGGGCTCGCGGTCATAGGCGAAGGGTGCCGACCGCCAAAAATACTCGTCGCCCAAATTGGCGGCTGGCGGCACGCCCATCACGGCAGGCGCGCTCAGCGTTGCAGGTGGAACCGGCGTTGTCTCAACGACGGTGCCTGTCACGTCGATGGCCATCTCCTGACGCGCGGTCAACCCATCGGGATCGGTGGCGACGATGGCGAACCCGCCCCCCGCTTCGGTGGGTGTACCGGAGATGGTCACGCCGCCGTCGCCCGTGGGCGCTATGCCGAGACCCGGCGCCAGATCGCCCTCAACCTCGAAGCGCAGCGCACTGGGATCGCCGGTGTACTCGAACGGCGCGGAGACAAACCGGTACGCCTGCCCCATCGTTGCCGTAGGCGGGACGGGCAGCACGGCAGGGGTATTGAGCGTGACGGTGTTCGTTTGCTGTCCGATCGGCTCATCCCCGGAGCCAAACCCGCCTGGATTGCCGATGAGGACGTAAGCGATTGCCGCGGCCGCCGCGAGGCCGGCCCCGCCGATCCCGATCCATTTCCAGGGCGGCCCGCCAGTACCGGTATTCTCTTGTTCCTGCTGCCGGCGTCGCTCGCGCGGGTGAACCGGGCGCGGTGCGGCAGGCCCGGCCTCAACAGCCCCAGTGGACGCCGCAGCCACGGCGGCGGGAGATGGCGATGGTGACGCGAATGGTGCGGGGGCCACCTGTGTCGCGCTGTTCGTCCAGTTCGCAACCGCCTCCATATCCTCCGGGCGATTGGCTGGATCGGGCTGGATCATCGCCTCGATCAGCGGGCGGATCCAGACCGGCACTTCCGAGAGATCCGGCACCTCGCGGCGTTTGTCGACCACTTCGACCTGACTGCCGCCCATCGGCAGGGGGTGGCCGATCACCGCCTCGGCAAACACGAGCCCGAGAGCGTAAATATCTGACTTTGCTGAGACTTCCCCACCTGCAAGGCCAAGCTGCTCAGGGGAAACATAGTTTAGCTTTCCGGCAAAGCCCGACCCAATCAGCGTGCCGTCGGTCGAGGAGGTCGACTTGGCGATGCCGAAATCAATGATCTTGGCCTTCTCCACATTGCCGTCGATCAGGATCACGTTGTCTGGCGAGATGTCGCGGTGGATGATGCCAAGCTTGTGGGCCGTGTGCAGACCGCCCGCCACCCGGCGGCGCAGCACATCCATCTCGGCTTCGGAGAAAGTCTGCCCGGCCTTGAGCCGGTCACTGATCGCAGGCCCGTCGGCAAACTCCATCGCGATGTAGGGCCGGTTCAGATCGGGGTCGACCGAGAAGACATAATAGCGGACGATCGCCTCGTGATAGAGGTTGTGCAGCGTCGAGGCTTCCTTGCGGAAGAGATCGACAATGATCTCGTTGTTGGCGTGCTCGGGCAGGATCATCTTGATCGCCACGCGGTCGCCGGTCTGGATCAGCTTGCCGATATAGACCTCGCCCATGCCGCCCATGGCGATACGTTTTTCGATCTCGTAGATGCCGTTGAGCTGTGTGCCCGAGGGCACCCCGCCGCCATCGACCTGGGTCATGTGTGTCCCCGATTTGCAACGGCGATGCCCGGTTGCAGTGCTGTGACTTCGCGGCAGGCGACCGCCACCACGGTGACGTTGTCCTTCGCGCCGCGCTCAAGCGTCAGACCAATAAGTTCGTCTACAACGCGGCGCGGCGGATGGTGGCTTGCTCTGTCCTCGATCTCGTGATCCTCGACATGCTCATTCAACCCGTCGGAGCAGATGACAAACGTATCGCCATCCTCGATCCGTCCCTGCACCATCTCGAGTTCGGGCTGGTCAAAGACCCCGATGGCACGCGTGATGACGTTGCGCCGGGGCCATTCGCGGGCCTCTTCAGGCGTCAGCGTGCCGCGGTCGATCAACTCCTGCGCCTCGGTATGATCCCGGCTGATCTGTTCGAGCTGGCCATGGCGCAGGCGATAGACCCGGCTGTCCCCGGACCAGATGCAGGCATAGGCATCGTCGTAGATCACGAGGGCGGCGAGCGTGCAGCCGATAACGGTCTGCGGCCCTTTCTCGGCGGCAGCACGGCGCAGCACGGTGTTGGCGGCAATCACGCGTTCCTCGATGCCCGCGAGCAGCTCCCGCGCGTTGTCCGGCCGCTCGAGCGTTTCCAATTCGGCAACCAGTGACTGGCTGGCAAAATCACCCGCGTCGTGGCCGCCCATCCCATCCGCGACCAGCCAGAGGCCGACCTCGTCGCTGATCAGATAGCTGTCCTCGTTGAGCGCCCGCACTTTGCCCGCATCGGAGAGGCCAAAGCTCTCGGTTCGAAAGCTGCCGGACACCATGTCAGGCCCCCTCCCGCGCGGTTCCGACAGTGGCCATTTCGGTGCCGTGGTTCATGCGCAGCATCATGGCATATTCAACCGGAGAGGGAAGCCCGCGCCGCAAAAACGCACTGGGTTCGGCGTTGGTGCCGCCCGCTGCCGTCGCCCACCAGCAGGTGAACGGATCATAGAGCTCCCGCCATTGCGCATGGCGCAGCGTCTGAAACATGCCCCTGATGTCAGCGCCATCAGGCGGCACGACGAGCGAGTGATCTGGGGCGGGCAAGGCCTCGAGCCCTTCGAGCAGCGCCTCATAGGTGCCGTCATCGGACAGTGCGGTCAGCATGAGAGTTTCAACTGCGTCGAACCAGGTGGATTGCTCGTTGATCTCCGGCGGCCCGATGGGCGTCTCGAACGTACCGACGACACAAAGAGGGAAATAGCGCCCGACCCCGTCAACCGAGGGCATAAGCGCACCCATGACCGACCGTCCGGTAATCTTCGGCCCGAACCAGAACCGCCAGATCGGGGCCTTGAGGTAGATGTCGAGCCAGTCGTCGCCCAGCGCCTTGCGGCTTTCGCTGACCGCGCCTTGCAGCCACGGGTCCAGCAGCTCCATCAGCCGCGCCTCGACGCGGTGCTGCACATAGTCCCGCCGGGCGGGGAGCTTGCCGAAGACACCGACCGTCATGGCCGCCTCAGAGCCCGCGCGGACAGCGAAACTCGTTGAGGGCACGCATACTGAACGGGTTGAGCACGGAAGACGCCTGGATGTTGAACGAGGCCTGACGACTGCCGATCGAGAAATTCACACCGACAGTGTCGTCTTTTGCCAGCGCGGCGTTCCTGCGGATCAGCCGGAAAAGCCCCCAGACGCCGGTCTGCACCACCCGGTTCTCCGCACCGGAGATCTCCGGGGTCATCGCAACCTCGACACGTCCGCCTGACGGCCCGGGCCACATCATCGACGTCGCGCGCGCCGCGCGGTGGTCGTAGACAAGTTGCTGGCCCTCGACATCCAGTGTCACGTCGAACGCATCGGGGCTGAGGGTGACGGGCTCGACCGAAAAAGCCACCTGCGGCAGCCCCCCACCCGTTGCGAAGAACGCATCTCGGATGGCGGCAGCGCGCTGGAACTGGCGCAGGGCCTGATTGGACAGCGTGCGCGACAGCTCGGTAT
>CAYYZH010000037.1:0-27095 GCA_964475765.1 uncultured Limibaculum sp. | reverse complement strand
GGCTCGGCCATTCCGCGTCAGATCGATTTTGCCAAGTTCCGTGAAATCGCCGATAGTGTCGGTGCGTGGTTCCATGTCGATATGGCGCACTTTGCCGGGCTGGTCGCGGGCGGGCAGCATCCGAACCCGCTCGACCATTGCGATGTGGCGACGACCACCACGCACAAAACCCTGCGTGGTCCGCGCGGCGGGATGATCCTGACCAATCGCGAAGAGTTGGCCAAGAAGTTCAATTCAGCCGTCTTCCCTGCGCTGCAAGGCGGACCGCTGATGCATGTCATCGCGGCCAAGGCCGTTGCATTCGGCGAGGCGCTCCGTCCGGAGTTCAAGGCGTACTCCGCGCAGGTGATCACAAACGCGCAGGCACTGGCCGCCAGCCTGATCTCAGGGGGGCTCGCTTGTGTGACCGGCGGCACCGATACCCACGTCGTTCTGGTCGACCTCCGGCCCAAGGGCGTGACAGGGGCCGCTGCTGAAAAAGCACTCGGCCGGGCGCACATCACCTGTAACAAGAACGGCATCCCCTTCGATCCGGAAAAGGCGATGGTCACCTCCGGCATCCGGCTGGGCTCCCCGGCAGGCACGACCCGCGGGTTTGGTGCTGCCGAGTTCGGCCAGGTAGGCGATCTGATCGTCGAGGTTCTGGACGGTCTTTCTGCAAACGGAGAGGACGGCAACGGCGCGGTCGAGGAAACCGTGAAGGCCAAGGTCAAAGCACTCTGCGACCGGTTTCCGATCTACGCGGAGATCTGACTTGCCCGCATTCTCTGCAGACCAGGCCCGCGGCATGCTGTTGGGCCTGGCTGTAGGGGATGCAGTGGGAACAACAGTCGAATTCGAACCACGCGGCTCCTTTCCTCCGGTTCAAGACATGGTTGGAGGCGGGCCATTCGCATTGGAGCCGGGGCAGTGGACGGACGACACATCCATGGCCATTTGCCTTGGCAAAAGCCTCGTTGAACAGAACGGCTGGGACCCAAAGGACTGTATGAACCGGTTCGTGCGCTGGCGCGATGAAGGATATGCGTCCTGTACCGGCAGATGCTTCGATATCGGGTTCACAACCTCCAATGCCCTGGATCGTTATCTTCTCAGCGGCGATCCTTATGCAGGATCAATCGCCGCAGACACATCCGGGAATGGCGGGATCATGCGTCTGGCCCCGGCGGTCATTGCACATGCTGGTCACCCGGAGGCCGCCCGCGCCGCTGCCGTGGCCCAGAGCCGAACAACACATGCGAGCGACGACTGCCTGAGATATGCCGACAACCTCGCGGCGGTACTTTTGCTGGGGGACGTGTCCTCAGCCAAAGACGCACTCGATCCGGCGACCTCCGAGGATGCCGTAAAGTCGAGCGGGTATGTCCGGCATACCTATGAAGCTGCAGTTTGGTGTGTCGCCAACACGTCCGATTTTAGAGAAGCAGTTTTGAAAGCCGCAAATCTGGGTGATGATGCCGACACGGTTGGGGCCGTAACCGGCCAGATCGCGGGACGGATCTATGGCGAAAGCCAGATCCCTGCCACATGGCTCGACCGATTGGCGTGGCGCGAGGAACTCACGACCCTCGCAGATGAATTGTACGCCATGGGGCTCAGTTGATCCTCGCGAAGTCGATGGTGACTGGAACCTGACGCACACTGAGCAAACCCCGCTGAAAGCCTCGCGATCGCATTTGCCAAGCCTTCGCTCGGCCCCAGAACCTACCGTTTCATACCGATGTGCAGCGCCCCGTCAGCCGGGCGCCAGATCCTGTTTGCAGCAATATCTTGCGCAACGATAGTTTGTGTACACAATTGATGGCAGAGCCCCTATAGTGATCGCGGACCAAGACGACGGAGGCCCCTATGCGTTGCCCCTTCTGCGGAAATACTGATACGCAGGTGAAGGATTCCCGCCCGGCAGAAGACCATGTCGCCATCAGGCGGCGGCGGTTCTGCCCGGCTTGCGGGGGCCGGTTCACGACCTATGAGCGCGTGCAATTGCGCGATCTGGTGGTCGTCAAGAAGAACGGCAAGCGCGAGGATTTCGACCGCGACAAGCTGGCCCGGTCGATCCGGATTGCCATGCAGAAACGCCCGGTCGAGCCCGACCGCATCGAACAGATGATCTCCGGCATCGTGCGCCGTCTGGAGAGCACCGGCGACACGGATGTCGCCTCGGACCAGATCGGCGAGATCGTCATGGAAGCGCTCGCCCGGATCGACACTGTGGCCTATGTCCGCTTTGCCAGCGTCTACAAGAATTTCCAAGCGGCAGATGATTTCGAGGATTTCGTCTCCGAGCTTCGGCCCGCGCCCGCAACAGACGAGGAATAGTCCGGCATGCGCGATGCGCGCTGGATGCAGAGCGCGCTGAGCCTTGCCCGGCGCAGTCAGGGGCGGACCCGGCCCAACCCCACTGTGGGCGCGATCATCGTGCGAGGCGACCGGGTGCTGGGCGCTGGCACCACCGCCGATGGCGGGCGGCCTCATGCCGAGGCGGTTGCACTGGCGCAAGCCACCGCACGTTATGGCGCGGATGCGATCCGGGGTGCCGAGATTTTCGTTACGCTCGAGCCCTGTGCCCATCAGGGTCAGACGCCGCCTTGTGTCGAAGCGCTGATCGCGGCGGGCATCTCTCGGGTGATCTGCCCGCTTGAAGATCCCGACCCAAGAGTTGCAGGCCGCGGTGTGGCGCGGCTGCGCGAGGCGGGCATTACGGTCGACATCGGTCTCATGGAGAACGAGGCGCGGACAGCCAACGCTGGCTTTCTCTCACGCATCGAGCGCGGCCGGCCGTGGTTGGTTCTGAAGCTGGCCAGCACCGTGGATGGGCGGATCGCAACGGCAAGTGGCGAGAGCCGTTGGATCACAGGCCCCGCTGCGCGGCGACGGGTTCACCTGATGCGGGCGCGGTCAGATGCCATCCTGATCGGTGCGGGCACTGCGCGCACGGACGACCCCAGCCTCGATGTCCGGGACCTCGGCCTTGGCGCCATGCGCCCCGTCCGCATTGTTGCCGATGGCAGCTTGTCGCTGCCGCTGACGAGCAAGCTGGCGCGCACCGCCAAGACGCAGCCCGTGTGGCTTTTGCACCGGAACGGCGTGGCGAAGGACCGGGCGGAGGCGATGCGCGGTGTCGGCATAGACCTGATCGAGACCGAAGCGCGCCCGACCGGTGAGCTGGACATGAGCGATGCGCTGGGGCACCTCGCGGCGCAGGGCATCACCCGGGTGCTCTGCGAAGGCGGGGGGCGCCTCGCGGCGTCCTTGATCGCGGCGGATCTGGTTGATGAGCTTGTGCACATGAAAGCGGGCAAGGTGATCGGCGGTGACGGGCGCGCCGTGGTGGAGAGTATTGGTCTGACGGCTTTGGCCGATGCGCCGGCGTTTCGCCTCGACGCACTAGAGGATCTGGGCGGTGACGCCATCGCAACCTATCTACGGGCGTGACCCGGCTTTACCGCCGCCAAAGCCAGCTTTGCGAAGCAAACCATCCCTGAAGTTTCGAGAGACCGGCGGCACGCGGAGTAGCCTTTCCACTGGCCAGCCGCTCGACAATCGCCTCCGCGGGACAGGCCAATCCAGTGACCGGATCGACATAGCGCGGGTAGGCAATCAGCGCCGCCCAGACCAGCGCATCGAGACCAGGCCGCGCCGCGCGCCGGGGACAGGGCGGGCCGAGATCCTCGGTCAACCCCCACCCGGCAAAAAACGGCGTACCGAGGCAGGTGACAGGCTTGCCGCGCAGCAGCGCCTCGAAGCCCATTAGCGATGTCAGCGTCCAGACCGCATCCGCCGCCTCGATCAGGTCAACGGCGCTTTGTGATCGTGCAATCTCGTCGGCCAAACGATGCAGGTCCGTCTCGGGCACGTTACCGGCACGCAGCCCTGCTTCGACATCGGGATGAGGTTTGTAGATCAGGTAGGCGTCGGGATTGGCGGCCCGCGTGGCCTCGAGCAGGCCAAGATTGGTGCGGACATCGCCGCAGCCGCGCAGGATGGACGCATCGTCCTCGACCTGCCCCGGCACCAGGATGACCCGCTGGCCCTCGGGCCGGATCGTTTGTGCGGGCTTGCCTACATTGTACTTGGTCACGCGGGCAGCAACAATTGCGTGGCGCAGGGCCGCGGCCCGCGGCAGGTCCGCAGCACCCTCTGCCGACGCGGTGATCAGAGTTTCAAGATCCGAGGGCGTGGCCGGGTCGAAATAAATCCCGGAGCGGTCGAACACCAGCGACGCCGCGTGGGTCAGCTCAGCGCCGAGACCGACCGAGCGGAGAAATCCGTCCTCGACAAACCCGGCGCTGAGACCTTTGGCATTGAGATCAGCCAGCGTTGCGGTTGGCACCTTGGAGGCCCAGATCCAGAGATGGCGCTTCGACGCCTTCGTCTTATCGGCAGCATGCGAGAGGTCGTCGGAGAATGTCACCGGCGTGCGCCGAGGCCGGAAACGGCGCATGCTCGCGCGCTTCCACAGCCTGACCTGATGGAAAACCTCGCCCTTGCAATCCGCCTCCGGGGTTTCGTGCGCGACCATGGCCGAGAGCTGGCGCACCGTGTCCTCGAACCTGCACAGCCTGTCGTGGATTGGATCGTAGTAAAGAGGATATCGGAGGTGACATCCCGTAAACAGGTCTTCGCGGGACAGGCGGCGGGTGCGTCGCGGGATCTCGATCTCGTCTTCGCTCAAACCCCATCCCGCGTAGAAACTGGCCCCGAATGTGCGGACACGGCAGCCCGCAAGAATGGCCTCGTAGCCCATCAGTGACGAGACAGTGTAGACGCTGTCAGCCTTCTCCAGCAGATCCCAGGGATTGACCGGATCATGCCATTTGCGCTCGTTCGGACGGAGCGCGACACCGTCGAGGCATCCGGTTTTCTTGCCCGCGAGAACATCGGGATGGGTCTTTATAACGATCATCTTGTCCGGGTTCTCGGCGCGCGCAGCGTCGAGCATCCGCCGGAAGGTGTTGGTGCCCGCCCCTGCCCCGGCGATCGACGCGTCGCCTGCCGTCTGATCGACGACGAGCACAAAGCCAGGCGCGATCTCTTGCGGCGGGACCGGGGGCGTGTATTTCGAGAGCCGGGCCGCGCGCAGCATCGCCATCCCTGCCCGGGCGCGATGGAGATCAGTGGTCGAACAGGTCTCTTCTTCGAGGATGGTCTCCAGCCGCGATGGCGTACTCGCGTCGAAATAGATCCCGAGATCGTCCAACACCAGCGACAGCGGCGGATCGCCCAAAGCACCGGGATAGACCGACCGCAGGAAACCGTCCTCGAGGGTCAGAAGCGGTGCGCCCGTGCGCCCGGCGACCCATTTCCCACGCGCGGACACCGGGCGTTGGCCCCAGACCCCCACCCTATCCCCGGTGCCGGGCCAACCTGTGGAGACGTTCAGGCCGGCGTGGCCAAGGACGCGCCGGATACGGGATTGTCGCAGAAATCCGAGACTGTAGACGCGGAGGCGACCGGTCGGGGGCTGGTCCAGCCTTGCCCCCCACCAATCATCGTTCATCCGGTTGTCCTGTGTCCTAGAACCCGCCGAGATTGCGTACCGACCCGCCGAAGTTGATCAGCGGAGCAACGGCTCCGAGGATCGTGCGGAAGCGGACAAACGGCGCCGTTGTGACATAGAGCGTGTCGCCATCGCGCATATAGAGATCGCGCGCGAGGAACAGGCCCGACGGTTGCGTCAGATCGAGGATGTAGGCGACGCGTTGCGGTCCGGTGATTTCCTTGTCGGGCATCAGGCGCCGGGCGATCTCCTCGGTCTCTTCGCGGAAAAGGAAAAGCCCGGTCGGATCGGCGGCTCCATCATTCAGCCCGCCAACAGTACCCAGAGCTGTGATCACAGAGACATCGCGCTGCGGGAACGGGATGGTGGAGGGGCCGGAGACCGCACCCAGAGCCGTAAAGATCCTGCGGTCGCGCTCCGCAATGATCGCGTCACCGTTGCGCAGGTGCACGTCGTTGCGCGGGTCGTCATAGAGATCCTGCAACCAGATCTGCGCCTGGACATTGCCGCGGCGCAATTTCAGCCGGACGATCTCGGGATCAAGACTGACCCCGCCCGCCTTGGCGATCATCGCGAGGATGTGCTTGCTGGGCGTGTCGATGGGGTAGATGCCGGGCGCGCTGACAGAACCCTGGATCGAAATCTGGCGGCCCTTGGGATCGACGGGGAAGACATCGACCTGCGGGTTCAGGGTCTTTTCGGCAAGGCGCGAGCGGATGATCTCGCGGACCTGGTTGAGCGTGCGTCCTGCGGCCTGGATCAGCCCGACATAGGGCACGAACACGCGGCCCTGCTCGTCGACCACCGAATTCGGAAGCGGCGTTGCACCGACACCGGCAGGGTTCAACAGACCTTCGTCGATGTTCTCCCAGACGGTGATGGCCAGCACGTCGCCCTTGGCAACGGTGCTCGTGTTCTCCGGGCTCGCCTGGATGAAATTGACGGTGAACCCGGAGGCTTCGTTGACCCGTGTGATCCGGGTCACCTCGGGGGTGACGTCAAGGACGTTGAAGCCATAGTCGGCCAGTTGTTTGTCGCTGGTGATTTCGCCGAAATACGGTCCCGAGCGCGGCAAGCCGCAGGCTGTCAACATCCCAAGCGCCGCTGTGACCGCGGTGGCCCGGATGAGTGTGCGTGACAAACCCATCCCCTCTGCTCCTTTTCCCCTCGGGCAGATATTCGGGTTCTATGCCGACTTGCTGCCCAGCTCCGCCATTCTGCAGATTCTGGGTCTGTTGTTCAACAATTCGGGAGAATTCGCAAGTTTGATTAACGTTTAAGTAATCAGCTTGCGACGCTCAGACGGGTCACCGCATTGGAGACAGCGTCCGGGACTTCGGGCATGTCGTCGAGAAGACGCTCATAGGGGTCGACATCGCCGAGCATCGTGTCCGGCAATGTCTCAAGAAGCACTTTGATCCCTTGCGTGCCATAGAACGAGCCGGCGAACTGGCTGGTTTCCATGAGGAACCGACGGAACACCCAATATGATCTGAGATCCGGGCGGCAGGGGTGCGCGAAAAATCCGGTCAGCGTCTGCTCCGACACCAGTCCTGGCTTCTTGTAGATCGCACGGCCAAGCGCTGCGACGGGCAGACCGCGCCAAAGCGCCTGCTGAGCCGCTGTCGAGTTCACGGTGACCGCCGAACGGGCCCGATCCAGTAACGCGGCCAGTTTCTTGCCGCCATCGACGAAAAGCACCCGTTTGCCGACACCAAGATCCTGAGCGATCTGACGGATCGTGCGGGCATGGTTCTCGCGTCCGTCCTCGAACGGATGCGCTTTGACCACAAGGTACTCATCGTTACCCGCCCCTGCGGCAAAGGCGTCGATCACTTCCTCGATGAATTCGGCGGTGCTTTCGTAGTCGGAGTGGTCCTTCATCGACGCATCGAACGACAACTGCAAAAGCGCGAGATGATAGATCCGGGAGGACCGCAGCAACAGCCATTGCTGGACCGAACGGCGCGCCCAGATCCACGGCATCTTGACCGCACGCAGCCAGTATTGCGCGCATTCGTGCAGCAGCGGCATGTCGCGATGACCGCGGAACTCGCAATACCGCCGGGTCGGCAGGAGACAGCGCGCGTGATAAATCGCCGAATACCAAAGGTGCCGGTTGGCCGCGCCCCATGTCGCTTGCGCGCCCCCATCCGGGCTGTTGCTTTGGTCTTTTGTGTTGATCCGCTCCAATGCCTTGGCCATGCGCGGAACGCTGAGCGACATCAGCGGAGAATTGCCATTGTTGCCACGGCGTTCATATGTGACCCAGTTCGGGCGCACATAGCCCTCCTCGAGGCAATGCGTGGTCAGGCCCAGCTCGCGTGCCAGCTCGATCGCTGTGCGATGGACCGGGCGCGTGTCTCCGTAGAGAATAATATCCGTAAAATCATGGGCTTGGATGCGCTGGCGCAGCCAGGACTCGAACCGCTCCGGGCTGTCATTAAAGCGATAGAGCGGACCGGCTCCGCGCCATTCCACTTCATCGGCGGTATTGAAGGCGACCCGGTGAACCCCGGCACCGCGTTTTCCCAGTACCTTGGCCAAATCCCGAAAGAACGGGCCATGCGGGCCCTGAAGAAACAGAAATTGCCGTTCAGCGTTCTGCGTCAAGCTGCTCGCTCCTCAAGGTTCCGACGTCCGGGGTGACGTTGAGCGCGCTGGAACCCGATTTGGCACATTATCGTTAGCGGAACCTTTACGATTCCCGTTCTTGCCGCTATCGCCTGCACTCGACCAGACATTGCCACCTTCGCCGAATATGGAGCAACCTATGTTCACTGGAATTGTGCGCGAAATCGGGCGAATCCGAGCAATTGACGAATTTGGCGACACAAAAATCCGGATTGGGTGCGCGCGAACGCCGGACAGCATGGACATCGGCGCCTCGATTGCCTGTGACGGTGTGTGCCTCACGGTGGTTGCCAAGGGCGCGGACGCGGACGGTCCATGGTTCGATGTGGACGCTTCTGCCGAGACGCGCTCGAAGACGACACTAGGGAACTGGGCTACAGGCGGACCGGTCAATCTGGAGCCCGCGATGCGGATCGGCGACGAATTGGGCGGGCATATCGTGTCCGGCCATGTCGATGGTCTGGGAGAGGTCACGGCGGTCGAGCCCGAAGGCGACAGTCACCGCGTGACCATCCGCACGGCAAAGGATCTCGGCCGGTTCATTGCGACCAAGGGCTCTGTCACCATCAACGGGATCTCTCTGACAGTGAACTCTGTCGAGGACGAGGGCGATCAGACCAGCTTCGGGATCAACATCATCCCGCACACCTGGGCGGTGACGACCATCGGTCAGGTCACGCCGGGTGCCCATGTCAATCTCGAGATCGATCTGCTCGCCCGCTACGTCGCCCGTCTGGCCGAGGCGGGCTGATCCTCAGAGCAATTCCGCAATCGGCGGGATCTTCTTCCACTCCGGCACGGGCTGATCGGCGTTCGCCTGCGGGATATGGCGCGAGGGCGCGACCTCCTGCATGTGCGGGATATAGCGCGGGCAGTTCGGAAAGATGTGCTCGACCGCCACCTCGACGATCCGCTGCGCACCGGGATAGCTCTCCAGCGCTTCGTGATCGTCATGCACGCTGGCCTGCCCGCTGACGCGCAGGCGGAGATAAAGCGCGCCCTGCCCCTCCTCGGCCCCGAACTTCATGAAAAGCAGTCCGACGCTGGGGTTCTCCAGAATGTTCCCCAGAGATTTGTACATCCGGTTGCCGTCATAATCGGGAAAGATCAGCCGGTCGGGCGCGGTCACCCGCACGAACCCAGGCGCGCCGCCCTTGAACGAGCAGTCCGTATTTCCGCCCGCCGAGGTCGCGAGAAAGAAGAAGGGAACCGATTCAACAAAGGCCTGAAACTCCTCCGTGAAGGTCTGTGTCTCGACCAACTCGACGATCTTGTCCGCCACGCCCTGCCCGCCATAGCGGTTTTGCAGCGTGCGATTGCCTTCGTGAAACATGGTCATGTCCGCCTCCCCAGAGATCCGGTTATCCGTCTGTTGGTGCCACGTCGTATGGCTTGATCTTGCGCGGCCGGGCGCCGCGGCGCTACGCTACCAAAGACCAGTGACAAAGATCACGGGCGGAAAAACCGGGAGGAACGAGATGGCATCCTTGAGCGCGCAGGAACTGGAGACCTATCAGCGGGACGGCTATCTCATCCCGGACTATCGCCTACCCGCTGCGAAGGTGACCGAGTTGCAGGAGGCGCTGGACAACGCCATCGCCGCCAATCCCGGGGTGCGGCCCGAGCATCTCGTCTCGATCCATGTTCAGGGCAAGAACGCCGAGGGCGTGGTCGGCAACAACGCGTTTCTCGAGATTGCACGCGACCCGGATGTTCTCGATCTTGTCGAAGCCGCGATGGGCCCCGACATCATCCTCTGGGGCTGCCATCTCTTTTGCAAACCGGCCGGTAACGGGCTCGAAGTGCCGTGGCATCAGGACGGGCATTATTGGCCGATCCGGCCGCTGGCGACCTGCACGGTCTGGATCGCGCTTGAGGCCTCTGACCGCGAGAACGGGTGCCTGCGCGTGATCCCCGGCTCGCACCAGCCAGCCGAGCTGAAAGAGCACTTGCGCGAGGAAGGCGGGGCTCTGACCCAACGCCTTGGCGATGACGCGTTCGATGAAGCTGACGCGGTGGATGTCGAACTGGAGCCCGGCCAGATGTCGCTGCACGATGTCTACATGATCCACGGCAGCAACCCAAACACCTCCGACCGGCGGCGGGCGGGCCTTGCCATCCGCTACATGCCGGCAACATCGCTTTTTGATCGCGATCTCTTCCGGCGCAGCGCGTCCAGCGGATTTACGGTGGATTTTTCGACGCGGCCGCTCTGGCTTTTGCGCGGGTCGGACCAGACCGGGCGCAACGATTTCAACGTCGGTCATGCGTGAGGCAGGACTGGCCCTGACACTTTGCCTTATCGGCGCAGCAGCCCATGCCGGATGCCCGAGAGATGCCAGCGAGCCCTTCACGCTTGAAATATCTGCGGAAGGGATTGCCGAAACCGTCTACCCTGCGGGCGATGGACATACGCACCACCGGGTCCAGCATCCCGGTGGCATCGACGAGCTGATCTATCGCGGCGGCTATTTCATGGTGGAGGAGCGAGGCACGCTGACCTCCTACACCGTTGACTATGAGGGCGATCTCGACGCGGTGCTTGCCATGGTTGTTGGCACCTCCCATCGCATCACCAGTCACGAAACGCGGAGTGGACGCACGACCACTGCCGAGGATGTTCACGAGGTGACGGGCTTCACCACTCTGAGGATCGGCGACTGCGTCTACGAGGCGGTTACGGTCGATTCGCGGGGCAAGACGGAGACGCGAACCCTGCCGCGGGTTGTCTCCTTCTACCTCGTCGATCTCACCATTGTGGCCCGGCGCGAGATCTACCTCAATCCGGAGGCCCAGGCGCCGACTGTCGTGCTCACCTATGACCGCATCACCGACGATCCCGCGCTGCGCGTCCCGCGATAGGCTGGTTTGACCACACCAACACTGGAAATCGCGCCCGGCCCGCGCTATGTGCGGCGCGACCGCAGCGTGATCCGGATATCATGAGCAAGACCGAATACACCGACGCCATCTCCTCCGTGGCCGAGATCATCGATGAAGCGCGCAACGGGCGCATGTTCATTCTTGTCGACCACGAAGACCGTGAGAACGAGGGCGATCTTGTCATTCCCGCACAGATGGCAACGCCCGAGGCTGTGAACTTCATGGCAACGCACGGGCGCGGCCTGATTTGCTTGGCAATGCCGGGGCCAGCGCTGGACAGGCTCGGGCTGCCTCTGATGGCCGCGTCGAACCAGTCGCGCCATGAGACGGCGTTCACCGTGTCCATTGAGGCCCGCGAGGGCGTGACCACCGGGATCTCGGCCCATGATCGGGCCCGCACCGTAGCGGTGGCGATCGATCCCGCGACAACGCCTGCGGACATCGCGACCCCGGGCCATGTCTTTCCTCTGCGTGCCCGCGAAGGCGGCGTCCTCGTGCGTGCAGGCCACACCGAAGCGGCAGTCGATGTTGCGCGGCTCGCGGGCATGAACGCCACTGGTGTGATCTGCGAGATCATGAACGAGGACGGGACGATGGCCCGGCTGCCCGATCTGGTGGCCTTTGCGCAGAAGCACAGCCTCAAGATCGGAACGATCTCGGACCTGATCGCGTACCGGCGCAAGCACGATAATCTGATCCGCGAGGTCGATGTCGCCGACATCACATCTGTTTTTGGCGGGGACTGGCAGCTTCGGGTGTTCCGCGACGAGCCCGGCGCGATGGAGCACTATGCACTCACCAAGGGTGATGTGTCCGATGGCACGCCGGTTCTGACCCGCATGCATGTGCTGGATCCGCTCGAGGATGTGCTTTGTCTGAACGAAGACCGCTGGCAGCAGGTCCCGAACGCCATGGCCGCGATTGCAAAGGAAGGCCGCGGCGCCGTGGTGATCCTGCGTGATACATCACCGACTGCGATCTCCGACCGGCTGCGCCCGCGCGAGACCTCCCCCCGGCAATTGCGTCAATACGGCGTTGGTGCACAGATCCTGACGAACCTTGGCATCCGCGATTTGATCATGCTGACGAACTCCCCCACACCGAAACTTGTCGGGCTCGACGGGTACGACATCTCGATTGTCGACACGCGCCCCATCCCGGACAGGGAGAGCTGAGATGGCCTCGAGCGAAGACCATGGTGTGCTGGCCTTGCCGGAGTTTGCTCCCCCGCCCAAGCTGTTGCTGATCGCGGCGCCGTTCTATCGCGCCATCGCCGATGACCTGATCGCTGGCGCCGTGGCCACGCTTGGCCAGGTGAACGCAGCGCATGATCTGATCGAGGTGCCCGGCGCACTCGAAATCCCGACGGCCATCCGGCTTGCCAAGGAGCGCTATGAGGGGTTTGTCGCGCTCGGCTGTGTGATCCGGGGCGAGACCACGCATTACGAGACGGTTTGCAATGACAGCTCGCGCGGGCTGACCTTGCTGGGCCTCGACGGGCTTTGCATCGGCAACGGCATCCTGACCTGCGAGAGCATGGAGCAGGCCCGCGTGCGCGCCGCACCGTCCGAGATGGACAAGGGCGGCGGGGCCGCAGCGGCGGCTTTGCACCTGATTGCGCTGGCCCGGCGCTTCCGTGCACCAGACAGGCCGGATCGCGCCCTGCCCGGCGGCGAAGATGACATCCTGCTGGCCGAGCGCACCGGCATGACACGTACGGCCTGACCTGGACATGGCCACCACCCCGACCAGCCCCAAACGCCGCGAAGAACGCCTTGCCCTGTCAGCCGCCCGGCTCGCCGCCGTGCAGGCATTGTATCAGATGGAGATGACAGGCGCCGATTGGCGTGAGGTCGTGCGGGAGTTCGATGATCACCGCCTCGGGGCCGAGATCGAAGGGGTGCAATACCGCGAGGCCGATCCGGCCCACTTCAAAGCCACCGTCGAAGGCGCGGTCGCCGATCAGTCCCGCATCGACAAGCTGACCGACACGGCGCTGGTTGCAACCTGGCCGCTCGGGCGCATCGATGCAATTCTGCGCGCGGTGTTCCGTGCTGCCGGTCAGGAGTTGACCGCCCGCGCCGACATCCCGGCCAAGGTGGTCATCGGCGAGTATGTCGACGTTGCGAAAGCCTTCTTCGAAGCCGGACGCGAAGCCAAATTCGTCAACGCCGTGCTCGATCACATGGCTCGGGATGCCCGTCCGGAGCAGATGGGCTCCTAGCTTGCAACGCTCCGCCGCCGCTCGAGAAACTGCAGAACGGACTGCGCGGCGCGGGTTGAAGGCGGCGTGCCGCCCCGACCCAGAGCGGTCATCGTCTCATCGAAGGCTGCGCGTTGGGCATCGCCTGCCGCTGGATCGCTGATCAAGGGCGTCAGCGCCCCATGCAGACTGTCGGGGGTGCAATACTCCTGCAGAAACTCCGGCACGACCTCGCTCTGGGTGACCAGATTGACCAGATTGGCGCTGGGCACCTTTACCACACGGCGCACGATCTGGGCCGTCAGCCATGTCGTCCGGTAGGCCGCCACCATCGGCGTGCCAGCCGCCGCCAGCTCGAGCGTAACCGTGCCCGAGGCACAAAGCGCAGCGTCAGCGACGGCGAACGCAACGCGTTTTTCGTGATCGCCCGCCGCCGGCATCACAAGATGTGCGGGTGGCAGAAGGGTCGACAGCGCTCCGCGCACCTCGGTCTCGACCGTTTCGGCCACGGGGCAAACCACCGCGAGGTCCGGAAACTGAACCCGGAGCCGCCGGATCACCTCGCCAAAGTCGCCGATCAGTCGCTGCACCTCGCCGCGCCGGGAACCCGGCGCCAACAGCACAACCTTTCGGTCGGGCGGAAGCCCTCGGCGACTGCGAAAGCCTGCGATCTCCTCCGGCGTTATCGTCGCCCGCTCGGCCACGGGATGGCCGACGAAATCACAGCTCATCCCCGCTTCATGCATGTAGGGCGGCTCGAACGGCAACAGCGCCAGCACATGATCGACATGAGGGGCCATCTTCTTCGCCCGGCCCGAACGCCAGGCCCAGACCGACGGCGCAACATAATGGATCACCGGCATGTCCGGGAGAACCCGGCGCACGCGCCGGGCAACACGCAGGGTAAAATCCGGGCTGTCGATGGTGATCAGCGCATCTGGTTTTCGCGCGATGACATCGTCGGCAGTCTCCGAGATCCGACGCAGGATCGCGCGCAGTTTCGGCAGAACCTCGGTCAACCCCATGATCGAAAGCTCGGTCATGTCGAAAAGCGAGACCAATCCGGCATCGGCCATCTCAATCCCGCCAATCCCGTGGAACGCGCTCTCCTCCTCACGCGCCAAGGCCCGCATCAGCGCCCCGCCCAGCCGGTCGCCCGAGGGCTCGCCCGCCATGATGTAGAACCGCTTCACCGGTTGTTCTCGATCATCAGCCACCCGGATGCCTGAGGTGGGCGAAGCCCGCCGAAGGAGGGTGGGTGGGTGGGGCCTGGTCGCAAGGTTGGCCGCGCCGTCAGGCGCAGTCTGGCGAGGGAGGGCCGCATTGCGGCCTTGAGGATCAGGCCCGCCACGCCTTCAGGTCCTCAACCGAAGCGCCGAAGACAAAGACCCCGGCCTCATCTGCCGCGCTGCGCGTCTCACCTGGTTCCAGAAGCACTGTCTCTCCGGCGGCGACAACGATTCCGTTCAAGCCCGCCGCCGCCACGGCGCGCACTGTCGCGGGGCCGATGGTCGGCAGATCCAGACGGCGGTCCTGATCGGGCTTGGGCGCTTTGTAGAGCACCCCGCTGGGCGGCGGCGCAGCGTCCCGGCGGGCGGATGGCAGGGTTGCGACCCGCTCGAGCATCAGGTCCGTGCCTTCAATCGCCTCAACGCCCAGACAGACGCCATGGGCGACGATGACGCCCTGCCCCACATCGAGAGGCCCAAGCGCTAGACCAATCTGGGCCGCCCGCGCCGCATCCTGCCTGTCCCGTGCCGTTGGCCCGTGCTGACCCAGAGACCCCGGCGCGACCGTCATGTCCTCGCCGAGCACTTCCTGAGGGCCGATGACCTTCAGGCCCTCGCCTTCAAAGATCGATGTGAATCCTCGCAGCATCGCGTCATCGCCTTTGCGCAGCAGCGCCAGCGCCTTGGCCGCGATCGACATGGCCTTTACGTCCATCCGGTGCAACTTGACCTTGGGCCGGTTCATGGCCCCGGCGAAGACGATATGGGTCACGCTCTCCGCCCGCAGATTACGAAAGAGCGCACCAACACGCTCGAACTCCTGATGCAGATGCGGATGCGCATCCATCCACGGCTCGAAGCAATCCTGAAAGATCACGAGAAGGTATGGCAGGCCGAGTTCGGCGCGGCGTTCAGCGATTTGCCGGGGCAACCCGCCGCGGCCCGCAACAATGGCCAGCGGCGTGGCCGGTCCGGCGCTCTCAGGCATCGCGCGGCGTGCAGAAGGATCGCGCGGTGTCGGCCGTGATAAACTCGACCATCTCCTGAACCGGCTCGATCTCGGGATGGGCCTGGCCTGCCGCCTCGGCCCGGTCGTGCAGCGCGCCTTCTCCGTAGAAGATCGCGCGATATGCATCGCGGATGGCCCGGATTGTTTCACGATCAAAACCGCGGCGCTTCAGGCCAATCACGTTCAGCCCACCGAGATCCGCCCTGTTGCCGATCACGGAGCCAAACGGAATAATGTCCTTCTCGACCCCGGACATGCCCCCGACCATGGCATGCGGGCCGATGCGCACGAATTGATGCACAGCCGACAGCCCGCCCATGAAGGCGAAATCGCCGACCTCGACATGACCGGCCAGTGTCGCGTTGTTGGCCATGATGACATGGTTGCCAATCTGACAGTCGTGTCCGACATGCACACCCATCATGAAAAGACCGCCATCCCCGATCCGGGTGTAGAGCCCGCCCCCGGTCGTGCCGGGGTTCATCGTGACATGCTCCCGGATCATGTTCTTTGCGCCGATCTCGAGGTAGCTTTCCTCACCGGCGAATTTCAGATCCTGTGGCTGATGCCCGATCGAGGCGAAGGGCCAGATCTTGGTCCCCGGCCCGATCTTCGTGATCCCGTCGACTGCGACATGGCTGACCAGTTCGACCCCGTCGGCCAGCGAAACTCCGGGGCCCACCACACAGTAGGGGCCGATGGAAACATCCGCACCTATTTCAGCCTTGGGATCAACCACGGCAGTGTCGTGGATGCTCACGAGCCGCCGCTCCGGCGCCGCTCGTCATCCTGGGTGATGATCATCGCAGAATACTCCGCTTCGGCCACGATCTCGTCGCCGACCTTGGCATCACCCCAGAACTTCCAGACCTTTCCGCGACCGCGCAGGATCTTGACGTGCAACTCCAGCACATCTCCGGGCTCGACCAGTTTGCGAAACCGCGTCTTGTCCAGCGTCATGAAGTAGACGAGCAGCCCCTGATCGAGCATGTCCAGCGTCTCGACCACCAGAACACCGGCGGTTTGCGCCATCGCCTCGACAATCATCACACCGGGCATGATTGGCTTGTCAGGGAAATGCCCCTCGAAATAGGGCTCGTTGTTCGTGACATTCTTGACGCCGACCGCACTCTTGCCTTTGTAGATGTCTTCCACGCGGTCGATCAGTAGAAACGGATACCTGTGAGGGATCATCCGTTTGATGCGGGCAAGATCCGCCGATGTCGGCTGGACGTCGTCCGCCCCGGTTTCTTCCGTGGTTTCAGTCATTGAAGTGATCTCGACGTCGTCAATTCCAAGTCCCGTTCTGCATACCGCCCGTCCGGATCAGGTCAAGCGTCATTGCTTGTCCTCCGTCGGTTCATCCGAAACTGGTTCATCCGTGCTGCGCTCGCCCGACCCGATATCCGGCACCTCAAGCGGTGGCAAACTCAGATTGACCTCAGGCATGACCGGCGGTGGCCCCTCGGCGTCATATAGCTCAATCGCCCGGCGCGTCATGTCGAGCGCGGGATCCGCGGCCAGGATCTGCTCGGTGTTCAGCACGATCCGGGCTCCGGCCTCGGTTCGGAGCATCTCGAGAATCCGGGGCAAGGCCGCCACGATCCGGGCACGCGATTGCTGAAACCCTGCCTGCAACTCGGCGGCGCGTTCCTGAGACAGGCGCCGGCCCATCCGCATGCGGCGGTCGAAATCGGCAACCCGCAGGTTCAAGTCTTCGGGCGTCAGCTCGGCGCGAAGCTTCGCAATTTCGGCCTCTTCCTTGGACAGTGCTTCACGAAAGGTATCGACCTGCTGTTGCAGCTCGGCGGTGAACTCCTGCTCGGCTTTGGCCAGAACCTGGGCTGCCTGGACCTCTCGCAGCAGACGCTCGCGCGAGACGTAGACCACATCGGATGGCTGCGCCCAGGCCGTTGCAAGCGGGCCGAGAACAAGGGTCGCGATCAGCAGGCTTCGCAGCACACCGCCACGATTACCCATGGCTGCGCATCAGAACCGCGTGCCGATCGACAACCGGAAGAACTCGGAATTGTCGAAGTCTTCCCGGATGATCGGCGTACCGAAGCTCAGCTCCAGCGGCCCAAAGGGCGTTGCGATGAAGAGCAGCCCGCCTGCACCGACGCGGAACGAAGCGGAGTCGTCGATGTCGGTCCCGTTGGCATCCTGACGGATGCCATCAAGATCAAACAGCGTGCCTGCATCGACAAAGACCCCGCCAAAGATGCCGAGTTCCTCGGGCAGACCCAGCGGGAACGACACTTCGAGACGGCTGATCAGACGGAAGTTCCCGCCGAGAGCATCGTCGGTCAGGAGATCGCGCGGCCCAACCCCGGAATCTTCGAAACCGCGCAGGCTCGCACCACCGAGGAAGAACCGCTCGTTGATCCGAATATCGTCGCTGAAGCCGTAGATAGCTCCACCTTCGAGTTCCAGGCTGGCCACGACCTGATCGCTGAAGAGCGAGGTCCAGGTCTTTGCGGTCCCCTGCGTACGGATGTAGCGGGCATCTCCGCCGAGACCTGCGAAATCCTGATCCAGGCTGAGAAGATAGCCCGATGTCGGCTCGATCGGATCGTTCCGCTGATCATGTGTCAGCGTGTAGCCAACCCGAGACGTAAAGCGCACGCCGTCGTCCTGAATGATCGCGGGCGATGCGGTGTCGTTGACCTTCACGTCCTCGCGCAGAAACTCGTAACGCAGGCTCAGATCGGTATCTTCGGACAGCGGGAAGCCAACAGTCGGGCCGAATCCAAGGCGTACGATCTCGAAATCCGACTCGTCCGTGCGGTCGTCATCGACGAAGAACGCATGGAACCCGACCGAGAGATCTCGATCAAGGAACGCCGGCTCGACGAACCGGAAATCATAGATCTGCGTGTCGCCGGCAGCGGTGACCTGCAGGTTCAGGATCTGTCCGCGACCGAGAAAGTTCCGCTCGCTCAGCGCGACGTTGCCAATCGGCCCCGCACTGGTCGAGAACCCAAGCCCGAACGAGAGCGCACCGGTTGATTGCTCCTCGACCTTGACCTTGAGAACGGCTCGATCGTCCGAGCTTCCCTGCTCCGACGAGATATCCACTTTCGAGAAATATCTCAGCGCCCGGATGCGGTTGCGCGCCTCGCGGATTCGCCGGGCGTCGAACGGATCACCCTCGACCAACTCGATGTTGCGCCGGATCACCCGGTCGAGCGTCTGCGTATTGCCTTCGATCTCGATACGTTCAACGAAAACCCTCGGACCTTCGGCCAACTCGAAGGTCAGGTCGATCACGCGATCGCCCGTATTCTTGCGCGGACGGGGGCGAACCTGCACGAAGGCGAACCCGCGTTGTCCGGCCAGATCGGTCAGGTCGTTGGTGATCTCCTCCACCGCAGAGGCGTCATAGGTGTCGCCGCTCAGATCCGCCGGGATCAGCGCCTGGAATTCCTCCTGGTCCAACCCCTTGGCAGTGACGATCGCGTCCAGCTCGCCGAAATTGTAGACCTCGCCCTCGCTGACCGTGAAGGTGATGAAGAAGCCTTCGCGGTCGGGGGCCAATTCAGCGGTAGCTGAGAGGACTGTAAAGTCGGCATAGCCGCGCGAGAAGTAGAAGTTGCGCAGCAGTTCCTTGTCGAGTTCAAGCCGGTCCGGATCGTAGACGTCCGAACCGATGAACTGCGAGAGGAGGCCGGACTCGGTCGTCTCGATCACGCCGCGCAGTGAGCCATCGGAAAACACCTGGTTGCCGACAAAGTCGATTGCGCTGACGCCGGTCAGTTCGCCCTCGTTGATCTCGAAAACCAGATCGACCCGGTTGTCCGAGCGTTCAATGATGACGGGTTCGACCTCGGCGCCAAACCGGCCGGTCCGACGGTAGACCTCAATGACCGCTTGAGCATCAGCCTCAGCCGCAGACACGGTGAAGGGCAGACGCGAGCGCAGGTTGATGATCTGCTCGAGATCCTCGTCCGCCAGCGCGTCATTGCCTTCGAACGCGATCTCATTGATCGACGGGTTTTCGGAGACTTCTACGATCAGCTGGTCCGGCGCGGGAACAATCTGCACGTCCCGGAACAGCCCGGTGTCGAAGAGCCGTCGGACAGCGCGGTTCAGGTCCTCGGCTGTCACGGTCTGGCCCTGGCGCAGATCCATGTAGGAGAGGATCGTCTCGATCTCGATGCGCCGGTTGCCCCGAACGGTCACAACCTGCTCGCGGTCTCCGACCTGAGCCAAGATCTGCGCGCTGGCCGGACCGCTGCCGATCAGCCCCAGCACCGGGAGCACCGCTGCGAATGTCAGTAAAAGAGCCCCGACACGCACTGCGTGCCGGATCGGTGGAAAGGAAACACGACCCATTTCTCGTCCCTCCTGCCCCTCTGGCCGGTTTTCCGGCTCCGCGGAGGCAGATTCTGCTTTTTCGCCTGCCTTCAGGGTTGGGTCCGCCCTGAACGCCGGACGAACCCTATAACTTCATGAAATCATTATAGGTAACGAACACCATAAGCAACAGCACGAGCGATAGCCCAAGCATTGTGCCATATCGCATCCAGATCTCGCCCACCGGCCGCCCGCGCAGCATCTCGAAGAAATAGAACATCAGATGCCCGCCATCGAGGATGGGGATCGGGAAAAGGTTGAATAAACCTACGGCTGTGGAGAGAAAAGCTACCAAACCGATTAAAGCGACAAAGCCTTGTTCGGCCGCGTCCCCGGAGAACTTTGCGATGCCGATCGGGCCGCTCAACTGGTCTGTGCTGGCGCCGTTGAACAACATTTCATTCACGAAAACGACAGTGTCGCGAATGATTCTCCAGACCTGATGGACCCCGTATTCCCCCGCCTCGAGGAACGAGACCGGCACGTTCTCAGCAGTAAGACCGCCCAATTCCTGCATCCGTATGCCCAGAAACGGGATCTTTTGGATCTCCCCCGTCCTGGGGTGCGCCCGCTCAACCAGCTTGGGCGTAAAGGCAATCTCGACGAGTTCGTCTTCGCGCTCGAGCGTGAACGTGATTTCCTCGTTGTGGGGCAGATCCGCTACGGCAAGCTGAACATCCCGCGACGAGTTGATGTCATCGTCCCCGATTTTGCGAATGATATCGCCGGGGATCACGCCTGATGCAGCCGCGGCGCCGTCCGGCGTCACACCGGTGATCCGGGGCGGCAGCATATACCGCGTGGTGATCTCCTGCTCGACCCCGTCGCGGATCACGACAGCGGTCGTCGGTGCACCGTTGGAGATTGAAAGCTCGTTGATAATCTCATTGAAGGCATCGATTTTCCGGTCACCGACCTGAACCACGCGGTCGCCCGGTTGAAACCCGACCTCTTCAAGCTTGGTCTCACCGATCGCAGCGACGACGGGTTCTTCCGAGGATTTCCCGCTGTGCAGCGCAAGTCCGGCGAAGATGCAGATCGAAAGGATGAAGTTGGCCACCGGTCCGGCCAGAACCGTCAGCGTCCGGCTGAGCAATGAGGCATTGTGGAACGCCTGTTTGCGATCCTCGGGCGTCAGTTCGCTGTCATCGGCCTTGCCTGCGCTGGCCGGGTCCATATCGCCGACAAACTTGACAAAACCGCCCAGCGGCAGCGCCGCAACCTGCCAGCGCGTCCCGTATTTGTCGTGCCGCGACCACAGGACCTTGCCAAATCCGATGGAGTAGACTTCCGCCTTGATCCCGCGCCAGCGCCCGACCAGCAAGTGGCCCAATTCGTGGATCGCAACGACCACGGACAACACCAGAATGAACGGGATGATGACCGCAAGGAATGGCCCGATAATCGGGATAGCGTTCAAGAATTCCATGTAATCCCTTGCCTGTTCTCAGGTTCCACGGGTTTCGATCCAGGTGCGCGCCGCCATGCGCGCTGTCCGATCCGCCTCGAACACGTCGTCCAGCGATCCAGCCTGCAAACTGCAATCTAGGGTCGCAACTGTGTCTTCAACAAGGCGTGCCATGTCCAGAAACCCGATTTGTCCCGATATGAATCCGTCCAGACCTACTTCATGCGCCGCATTCATATAACATGGGGTTAGCCCGCCGGATTTCATAGACTCGCGCGCCAGACGGAGCGCGGGAAAGCGGATCTCGTCAGGTGCTTCAAAATCCAGCCGCGCCAGATCTGCGAAATCCAGCCGATCCACCGGCAGATGCGGGCGCTCGGGCCAGGCCAGCGCGTAACCAATAGCCACCCGCATATCGGACGGCCCGAGATGCGCGAGGATCGAGCCGTCGCGATAGCCGACCATGGAATGGATCATCGACTGAGGATGGACAACGACCTCGATCTGATCCGGCTCAACCTGAAAAAGGTGTCCAGCTTCAATCATTTCCAGCGCTTTGTTAAACATAGAGGCGCTGTCGATCGAAATGCGCTGGCCCATCGACCAGTTCGGATGCGCGACCGCCTGCTTCGGGCTGGCAGCCGCCATTTGCGCTTCGGTCCACGTGCGAAAGGGGCCGCCAGAGGCGGTGAGCAAGAGGCGCTCGATGGGCGTGTCTTTCTCGGCGGCTACAAGCTGGAAGATTGCGTTGTGTTCGCTATCCACCGGCAGCAAACGTGCCCCGGAAGCTTCGATCTCGGCCAGAAAGAGATCTCCCGCCGCGACCAGGGTCTCCTTGTTGGCGAGTGCAATGGTCGCACCCTGACGCACCGCCTCGAGCGTCGGGCGCAGGCCCGCAGCCCCGATAATCGCCGACATCACCCAGTCGACAGGCCGGGATGCGGCCTCGATCAGCGCGGCCTCGCCCGCTGCAGCCTCGATACCGGTCCCCGCGAGCGCTTCACGCAGCGCTTCCAGCCTGCCGGGATCCGCGGTGACCGCCACGTCGGCGTTCAGACGCCGCGCAGCTTCTGCCAGACCGTTGATATTTGCGTGGCCCGTGACGGCGATGACATCGAAACGCTCCGGGCCCAGCGCCTCGATCACGTTAACGGTGTTCGCGCCGATCGACCCGGTCACACCAAGAATGGAGATACGTCGTTTGCTCATGGACCGGTCACTTAACGCCTGTCACCAGATGAAGACAGCCTGATCGCGATAAAATGTAACGGCTGCGGCAACCAGAACAGCGGCCATGTGACCATCGAGCCGATCCAGCACGCCGCCATGGCCGGGCAGGATGGAGCCTGCGTCCTTCACCCCGAAGTGCCGTTTGAGTGCGGACTCGGCGAGATCTCCGCCCTGCGCGAGCAATGCGGCCACCGCAGAGACCGCGCAAACCTGGTAGAAATAGGTGCCTGTCGTCGCCCAGCTGAAGACGCCGCCGACAAGGAACGCGAGTGCGATGCCCCCGAAAAGCCCGGACCATGTTTTCTTCGGACTGACCGCTGGCCAAAGTTTGGCTCCGCCAAAGATCCGGCCTGCGAAATAGCCGCCGACATCAGCTGCGATCACCACGAGACCCGCCCAGAGGATCGAGAGAAAGCCGTAGGGCTCCGCCCCGCGCAGGGCCACCAGCGCAATCGCCGCGCCGCCAATATAGAGCGCACCGACGATGGCCCAGTTGCCCGCTTTGCTGTCGCTATCGCTGAACCAGTCCAGCACGAGGCCGGATGCTGCCGCGATCACGAGGCAGACAATGGCGGCCTTGGTGCCGACAGCATGCGCCAGGATGGCAGCCGCCGCTACCGCGCCAACGAACATCAGCGCGTCGAGGCCCGCCCTCTCGCCCTTCCAGCGTGTGATGGAGCGCCACTCCATCATCATCAGCGCCGCTGCAACCGCCGCCAGCAGCGCGATCCAGATGCCGCCGAACCAGATGCAGGCGAAGGCCACCGCGCTGACCACGACGGACGAGATCAGGCGCAGCCGGAAGTCGGCGAATTTCGAAGATGGCGGGGTGGAGCTGTCTGCGGCCACCTGACGCCCCTAGTTTGCGGCTATGGCACCAAAGCGCCGTTCCCGCCCGCCAAACTCGCCAATGATCTCGGTAAATCGCTCGGGCGTGAAGTCGGGCCAGCACTCTTCGACAAAAGCGAACTCGGCATAGGCCGCCTGCCAGAGGAGAAAATTCGAGACCCGGTATTCGCCCGAGGTCCGGATCACCAGATCGGGATCGCGCACACCGCTGGTGTCGAGCGCGCCGGAGAGCGTGTCCTCGTCGACCATCTCGGGATCAAGCTCGCCCCTTGCGACCTGCCGGGCGATCTCCTTGACGCCGCGAGCGATTTCGTTGCGGGCGCCATAGGAGACGGCGATCTGCAGAAGAAACTTCTCGTGATGCGCGGTGCGATCTTCCATCTGCGCCATCAGACGTTGCAGATCCTTGGGAAGCCGGTCGCGCGTTCCGATGAACTTGACGCGGATACCGCTGGCGTCCAGCTCGTCGACCTCCCGCACAATGTACCTGCGAAAAAGGCGCATCAGCACGCTGATCTCGTAGTCCGGCCGGCGCCAGTTCTCGGTCGAGAACGCAAAGAGCGTCAGCACACCGACATTCAGATCGCCGGCGGCACGGACGATCTCGCGCACCCGTTCGACGCCGCGTTGATGGCCATACGTGCGCGGTTTGCCCCGTTGGGTCGCCCAGCGGCCGTTTCCATCCATGATGATGGCAACGTGAAGCGGATCAGATGGCATACTCTCGGGCATCTAGGGTCCTTTGACGGGCGACGGGAAAAGGGGGACGGATTCGGATCAGGTCTGTCGGTCGATCTGCATCGGGACACTCGGCCCGATTGTCTCGCAATCTTGTGACCAGAACATGACCAACGCCAATCGGTGATGCAGATTTTCAGACCTGCATGATCTCCTCCTGCTTGGCGTCGAGGGCTTCATCAACCTTTGTGATCGCCCCGTCCGTCAGCTCCTGAATCTCATCGGAATAGAGCTTCTGCTCGTCCTCCGACATGCCCTCACCCTTGGCCTTCTTGATCTGGTCCATGCCGTCACGGCGCACGTTGCGGATCGCGACACGGGCGTTCTCGGCGTACTGCCCGGCAACCTTCGAGAGCTCGCGGCGACGTTCCTCGTTCAGCTCCGGGATCGGCAGGCGCAGGAGCGTGCCGTCCATGACAGGGTTGAGCCCCAGTCCCGAATTGCGGATCGCCTTGTCGACAGCGTTCACCAGCGACTTGTCCCAGACGTTGATAGTGACCATGCGCGGCTCCGGCACGTTCACCGTGCCGACCTGATTGATCGGGGTTACGGCCCCATACGCATCCACGGTCACGGCATCGAGCATGTTGGCCGAAGCCCGGCCCGTGCGCAGCGAGGCGAAGTCCCCCCTCAGCGCGCCCAGCGCACCTTCCATGCGCCGTTCGATGTCATCGAGATCGATTTCAGTGTCGGTCATCGGTTGTTCCCGGTCTTCTTGTTCTGACCCGTTCTGCTCTCACTACTTACGTACAGTCTACGCGCCCACCGTCGTAAACCGGCCATTTCCAAAGAGAACTTCGGTCATTCCGCCAGCCTCGTGCAAGGAGAAGACCACAATTGGCAGGTCGTTGTCACGCGCCAAGGCAATCGCGGAGGCGTCCATGACCTTGAGGTTCTTGGTCAGAACTTCGTCATAACTCACGGTGTCATAGCGCACGGCGTCCGGATTGGTCTTGGGATCGCTGTCATAGACCCCGTCGACTTGCGTGCCCTTGAAGATGGCGGAGCAGTTCATTTCCATCGCCCGCAACGTCGCTGCGGTGTCGGTCGTGAAGTAGGGGTTCCCTGTCCCAGCAGCGAAGATGACAATGCGTTTTTTCTCGAGATGGCGCACGGCCCGGCGGCGAATGTAAGGTTCGCAGACCGAGGCCATCGGGATGGCCGACTGGACCCGGGTGTGAACGCCAAGGCCCTCCAACGCCGATTGCATGCCGAGCGCGTTCATCACGGTCGCGAGCATGCCCATATAGTCGGCCTGCGCCCGCTCCATCCCCTGTGCCGAGCCCGACAGCCCGCGAAAGATGTTTCCCCCGCCGATGACCATGCAGATCTCGATGCCGAGATCGTGCGCCTTCTGGACCTCGAGGGCGACCCGCTGAACGGTGGGAGGATGCAGACCAAAGCCCTGATCGCCCATCAGCGCTTCGCCGGAAATCTTCAGAAGAACGCGGGGGTAGAGCGGGGTTTCCGCATTTGCCTCGGCGGCTTCTGACATGGTGCGGCTCCCTGATCTGCTCTGGCCGCGTTATGTCGAAACGCCACTGCTCTGGCAAGGCCGCCTTTGTGCAGAATGCGACAATTCGCTCTGCAGATGCCGCTCAGCAGATATTCGGCGCGAACTGTGGTGAGGTTCAGGATGCGGACGTTGCGGAGAGCCTAAACCTACTACACGGCTCCGGCCCTCCGCCCATCCAACCGCTGGCGATTCCGAGCACCGCGGTTCTTCCGGTCGACGAACGACGGGTCCCACACCATCGCGTCAGGCAGAAGAGATAGGATGCGGGCGGTCCCAATGTCAAAGTCGATCTAGCTGCCATTGCAGGATGCACAGAGAACGACATGCAGCCCAAAGTAGAATTGGAATATCGAACAATTTTTCCGTGCAATGTGGCGAAACAAGGCAACTTCATGCCAAAATTGAGGCAACGCCCCTAAGCTGCCGTTACGTCACATATATTTTTCGTTGATTCTCGCCTCAACCCATCTCGCCATCCTTACAGAACCGGTGACTTCGAGCCAAGGACGAGGGATGGCGCTCTCCCAAAGGTTTTATAGGCAAGTTGGTCCGAGCCTGCGCATTGCGTCATTCCGGCCGGTCATACTCTACCTCGGTGCGATGGAGCGGGCGCATCCGCCAATCTTCATAGAGCGCACGCAGTCGCGCGGTGACAGCGCCCGGCGCCCCGTTCGAGAAAATGCGCTCATCAACACGGGTGATTGGCACAACCCCGCCGCCGGTGGTGGAGAGAAAGACTTCCTCGGCCTCCATGAATTCGTCGAGCGGGACGGCGCGGATCTCGGTCTCAAAACCTGCCTCCTCGCACATCTCGAGGACCGTGCGCCGGGTGATCCCTTCGAGCACACCGAGATCGGGGGTGATGACCCGCCCGCCCCTGACTGCAAAGACGTTGAACCCCGGCCCCTCCGTCACGTTGCCATCATGATCGAGCAGAGCGACAGTTTCGAACCCGTTGTCCTTGGCTTCGAAGAGTCCCGCAGTGATGTCACCCCAGTGATAGTTCTTGGCCCGCGGATTGACGCTGTCGGGAGGGATGCGCCGGACGTTCTTGGCGATCCAGAGGCTTGTCCCCTTCTCGGCGATCTCGGGTTGGACGACATGTACGTAAGGCACGCACCAAGCGTAGAAATGATTAGCGCAGGTCCTGGGATCGCGCGTGCCCGGGATGGCAGGGACACCGCGCGAGGCAACCATCGCGACATAGGCGGCGCGCAGGCCGGACTTGGCGACGATGGCATGACAGGCGGCCTTGACCTCTTCAGGCGTCACACCGGGGTCGAGCCGGGTCGCTGCCATCGACTGGAAGAACCTCTCGACATAATCGTCGAGACGAAAGAACGCGCCCTCCCAGACCGAGGCGACATCATAGGTGATGTCCGATCGCGTTACGCCCCAGTCGGTCACGCCGATCTTTGCCTCTGCGATGGGGACGACTTCGCCATCCATCCACGCCGCGCCCTTGGACCAGTCGGGATTTGTCATGGCACCAACTCTGCCGGCGCCATTTCGAGATGCAGCTCGTTGCCGTCATAAGGCG
>CAYYZH010000036.1:22584-27656 GCA_964475765.1 uncultured Limibaculum sp. | reverse complement strand
ATTACGACAGCCTGATCGCCAAGCTGATCGTGCATGGCGAGGACCGGCCCGCCTGTTTGATGCGGCTGCGCCGGGCGCTTCAGGAGATGATCATCAGCGGCATCGATACAACGCTGCCCCTGTTCGAGCGGCTGCTCGAAGAGCCGGATCTGTTGTCGGGCGATTATAACATCCACTGGCTTGAACAATGGCTGGACCAGGACGACGCCTGACGTGTTAGGCTGGAGCCATGAAAGACGCCGAGTCCGACGATCTTGAAATCACCCCGGCGCTGGTCCTGAGGGCCTATGCCGCCGGTGTCTTTCCGATGGCGGATCATGCGGACGCTGAAGAGGTCTACTGGGTCGATCCGCGCAAACGCGGTATTCTCCCGCTCGATGGGTTTCACCTGTCGCGAAGTCTCCGCAAACGGCTGCGCAGAGATGACTATCGTGTGCGCATCGACACCGCATTTGATGCGGTTCTCGATGGGTGCGCCGACCGCCCGGAGACCTGGATCAACGCCCAGGTCCGCGAGCTCTTTTCCGCTCTGCACCGGATGGGACATGCCCACTCCATCGAAGTTTGGGAGGGACCGGATCTGATCGGCGGGGTTTACGGTCTACGTCTTGGAGCCGCTTTCTTTGGCGAGAGCATGTTCTCGCGCAGGCGCGATGCCTCGAAGATCGCTCTGGCCTATTTGGTGGCGCGTCTGAAAGTGGGCAGGTTCATGCTGCTCGACACACAGTTCACGACGCCGCATCTGGAATCGCTCGGCGCTCGGCTGGTTCCACGGGCGCACTACCACCAGCTTCTCGAGATGGCGATCTCCAAACGGGCGGACTTCTACTCGTTCCCGCCCGAGGCCACCGCAGAGTCGGTCGTGCAGCTGATCACCCAGACGTCATAGCGAGGGTGATCCAGCGCCGACAGCGCCGGGCTCTCCGCAAACATCCAACCTGAGAACAGAGTATCGGCGTTCTGCTGTTTCAGATCCCAGACCTTCAGGTACGCCATCGTCCCATGCAGATCGTTGTCTGAAGGCGCGCGGCATGCATCCAGCCGCACCCGAAGGCGGGCAATCTGCCGGTCCTCTCCGGCCCCGAGATCGAAGGTCACGATTTTGCCCGTCATCTTGTCAAGCTGGCGCAGCGTTGCGCCGGTTTTCAGCTCGGTGCTGACCGGCTCAATCGGGACAATCGAGGTGGGCGTCTCAAACGAGACAATACCTTTGGACTCGGGCGCAGTTTTAAACCGCCGGGCACGCGCATTCTGCCAGCGCGCCCGGCCGTTTTCCTCTTTCGCGTCTTCGCCTTCCTCTTCGGCCCGTTCGGTCGCAGCTGCCGTATCCTCGTCTTCCACGGCCTCGGAAGTGCCTTCGTCTTCGTTGCCATCGACGCGACGTCTCAACGGCGTGACGGGTCGCTGTTCGATGGATGTAGTTTCGGTGTCACCGTCTGTCGTATCCTGATCCTGCGCCGTGCTGTCCTGATCGTCAGGGGTTCGGCGGCCGGGGCTTATAACGCGCACACGATCTGCACTGCCGGGCGAAGGTTCGGTCTGGCTCTCTTCCGAGGATTGCTCCGACGTGTTCGATTGCGCTTCTGCGGCTGTACTTGGCCTGACTGCCTTTGGCACCGGCAGCGGTACCCGCACATTGCTGTCATTCAAGCCGCCGGTCTGCTGAGCAATCGACTGAGCCGGCGCAAGCAGTGCGAAGGCCAGAACAAGGGGGCAAGCTGCGCGCATCCGTTATTCCGACGTCGAGCCCTGGATCGCTTTGCCCACCAGATCAATAAGGTTCACGGACCCCTGCGTGTGATCAAACTCGGCACCCGGCTCGAGCATGAAGTCGGATGCGCCGGGATCGATTGCGATGAACGCCCCGCCCAAAAGCCCCTCTGACGCGATTTTGGCAATCGAGTCCTCCGGAACTTTCACTTCATCGCGCATCGCCATGGACACGCTGGCGAAATAGTTCTTCTCGTTGAGACCCACAGACGTGATCGAGCCGACTTTCACACCGGAAATGCGGACATCACTGCCGACACTCAGGCCTTCGGCTGCCCGGAAGTCAGCGGTCAGCTCATACCCCTCGCCGCCCAGAGACACATCAGCCGTGTTGGCGGCATAGACGAGAAACCCACCTGCGACGGCAAGAACGACAGCTCCGATCAGCGCCTCTGCTGCACTACTGGCCATCGCGCTATTCCGGCGTCCAGGCTTCGTAATCGCCAGACGACTTCGGGCGTGATGCCGGGGTCAGCACACTTCCCGGCGGGCGATAGGCCTCATCCGTGCCGGTCAGGTTGGGCATATGATCGCGCTCCCACGCCTTACGCGGCAACTCGCCATCCTGAGGCGGTTCAGCAAAGGTGTGATGCAACCAGCCGTGCCAATCGGGCGAGACATGGCTCGCTTCCGCTTCGCCGGAATAGATCACCCAGCGCCGGGCGCCGTCGGCGGTCTGGTAGAACTTGTTGCCTTGGGTATCCTCGCCAACCAACTCGCCATTGCGCGCGGTAAAGACGCGAGTGCCGATGGTCTGGCCATTCCACCAAGTGAAGATCGAGGACAAAAAACTCATCGCCGGGCGACTCCTTGTTGAGTTGCGCTGAATATGGCGAATGCCACTCCACCCGTCCAGTTGGAAGCGATAAGAACGGTTCCGACCGTGATATTGGCGCAATATGACGAAAAAATTACCATCTGCCGCAACGTTACAGGTTGATTGGTGCCCCGAAATGCCGCTGTTACGATTGGTAAACAAAGAATGAAGCCAAAACAAAATACACGAGGGAAGAGGCATGCAATACTCAAAAGGGACGCTTTTGATGGCGGTTTCGGCGCTTGCGCTGCTGACTGCCCAGTCCGCCCAAGCCGGCGGTTTTGCGCTTAAAGAGCGTTCGGCAAAGGCACAGGGCCTTTCGTTTGCCGGGGCTACAGCCGGATCGGGCGGGATCAGTTCGATGGGCTTCAACCCCGCTGCCATAGGCCTTGTTGAAAGTGGTGAGCTTGCCGGTGGGCTTTCGTTCATCCAGCCGATCGCCGATGGTGATGTGCGGGTCAATGGGGTTTCAACTGGCGAAACCGTCGATGCTGACCAGTTCGCAGGACTGGCCAACGGATACGCGGCTTATCGGCTGGAGCCCGACATTTTAATCGGCGTCAGCCTCTTCACGCCGTTCGGTCTGACCACGTCCTACGAAGCAAACTCGACGGTCGCCAACGATGCAATCACGTCGCAGCTTCTGACGTTCCAGCTTTCGCCGGTTGTCGCCTACGAGCCCTTCCCCGGCCTGACATTCGCCCTTCAGGGCAACATCTTCTATGCGGATGCGCGCCTGACGTCGGCGAACACCATTCTCGAGGGTGATCAAACGACGCTTGGTTTTGGCGCCGGCGTCCTTTGGAAACCAACCGACTCGACCAGCATCGGTTTTGCCTATGACCACGGGTACAACCTTTCGCTAGAAGGGGATGCAACCTTCGCACCAGGTATCGCTGCTCCGGCAGCGTTTGGGGCCATCACGCAACCGGCAACAGCTACCACTGAACTGCCGTCGACCGTGTCGGTCGGTGTCATTCAGGGCCTCACCGAAAATCTCAGGGTGATGGGCGAGTTCCAGTGGCAGGACTGGGACAGCTTCGACCGCATCGACATCGCAGTGAATGGCAACTTCTCAAGCTCGGACGAGCAGAATTACGAGGATGCGTTCTTCATCGCCGCCGGTGCCGAGTACGACATCACCAGCAACTTCACCCTCCGGGCTGGCGCTGCCTGGGATCAGACGCCGACCAGCGGCGGGTTCCTCGAAGGTCAGATAAACTCCGTGAACGCTACGGATCGCACGCCGCGGGTTCCGGATGAGGACCGGATCTGGCTCTCGATCGGAGCCAGCTTCGATGTCGACGAGCATATGACCGTTGATGCGGGGTACTCGTACCTCTTTACCATCAATGATCCGGTGGTGGGTCTGCGCAATGCGGCTCCGGGCACACAGGTCGTCTATGATGGCGGCGCGCACATCTTCTCTGTTGGTGGATCGCTCAAGTTCTGATCCGGATCGGAAATCGTTCAGGGAAAGGGGCCTTCGCGGCCCCTTTTCTTTTGCGCCAGGCTCAGATCGGCTCAATGTCGCCTAGCTCACGCTGACTGTTGAACTCCGCAACAAACGCCTCGAGGCGCCCGTGTGCAATGGCACTGCGCAAACCAGCCATAAGCTCCTGATAGTAATGAAGGTTGTGCCATGTCAGCAGCATCGAACTGATGATCTCTCCAGCCCTGAACACATGATGGAGATAGGCCCGGGAATAGGCTGAGCAGGCGGGGCAAAGACACTCCTCGTCGAGCGGGCGCGGATCGGCGGCATGGCGGGCGTTCTTGATGTTCACCACTCCGCGGCGCGTGAAGGCCTGTCCAGTCCGCCCCGACCGCGACGGCAGCACGCAATCGAACATATCCACGCCGCGCTGAACTGCGCCGACGATGTCATCGGGCTTTCCAACTCCCATCAGGTAGCGTGGCTTGTCCTCAGGCAGTTGCGCCGGGGCGTAGTCAAGCACACCGAACATCAGGTCCTGGCCTTCGCCCACAGCAAGACCGCCGACGGCATACCCGTCAAAACCGATCTTGGTCAGCGCCTCGGCGCTTTCGGCGCGCAAGTCCTCGAAGGTTGAGCCTTGCTGGATCCCGAAAAGCGCATGGCCCGGACGGTCGCCAAAGGCTTCGCGGGATCGCTCAGCCCAGCGCATGGACAGTGCCATCGAGCTTGCTGCCACATCTTTTTCGGCCGGAAATGGCGTACACTCGTCAAAACACATGACGATATCGGAACCGAGTTGGCGCTGGATCTCCATCGAACTTTCAGGCGACAGCATGTGTTTCGAGCCGTCGATATGGCTGGCGAATTCAACGCCTTGCTCCGACATCTTGCGAAGCTCTGTCAGACTCATCACCTGAAACCCGCCACTGTCAGTCAGGATCGGCCCGCCCCAGTTCATGAACCGGTGCAGCCCGCCCAACGCCTCAACACGCGGCGCCCCGGGACGCAGCATCAGGTGGTAGGTATTTACCAGAAGAATGTCGGCAC
>CAYYZH010000036.1:0-22574 GCA_964475765.1 uncultured Limibaculum sp. | reverse complement strand
GGATTGGTCCGCGAGGGGTCGAGATCAACCCCGTGCGCCCCGCACCGTCGGTTGCGTGAATGTCAAAGGAGAACCGCTCACTCATCCGCTCTCTCTCCAGTGTTTCGGGAAACACCTGCGACGGTTCCAATCGCAAATGCCGCGAAAGCACGGAGTGCGGCAGCGCATTTGCGATTCAACATGTTTCCGAAACGCTATAGCGCGCCTTGGCGCAGGAGGCGAGAGGACCCGCGTCAGTTTCCATCCCAGCGGAAATGCCCGGTGATCTTATAATCGAACAGCATGTCCTCGATCTGAGGTCCTGCACCGATGTTGTGGGCGATCATGGGAAAGCCAGACGCCGCGGTTCGCGTGGTTACGATCCCCATATGAGGCAGGTTGCCCGGCAGCCGCCAGGTCACGATATCACCCGGGCGAAACACCGCTGGATCAGAGGAAACCGGCAACGCCGCACCCTTGCGCGTCAGGAATGTCTCGAGATTGGGCACCCGGCGATGATCGATATTCGGATCCGGGCGCTTAAGACCCCAGATTTTGGGATACTTGCGGAAGTTCCGCTTCATATCCTCATGCACCAGTTGCTGCAGATCGATGCCCATCATCCGAAAGCTTCGTATCACGACATCGGTGCAAACGCCTGTATTTGCGGGCACATCTCCCATCGGATAGGCGATCGATACATAACTGGGATCATAGCGAACATCATGGCGCGCACGGTCCTCTGCCGCGAGGGCCAGATCAGTTGCAAACTCCGCGTCCGCTTGGCCGGACCAACCCAACGCGAACCCAATCGTCAAAACGCCCCAAATCTTACGCATCCCGTGCCCTCCTAGCCAAAGCCCGGCATTTATCTCGGGGCGCAATGGTACTATATCAACGGGGAAACCGAAATTGCGGGGCCTAGAGTTATGAACGACCAGACCGAAACCCCGACCGAGGGTGAGCCGCTGATCAAGCCATCGAGCGAAGACCATCCGCTTTACGAGCAGATCGTCGGCGCCTGCCGCAGCGTCCATGACCCGGAGATCCCGGTGAACATCTATGATCTCGGGCTGATCTATTCGATCCGGATCAACGACGAGAACCATGTCGACATCGACATGTCGCTGACTGCCCCGGGCTGTCCTGTGGCAGGAGAGATGCCGGGATGGGTGGCCGACGCGGTCGAACCGCTCCCCGGCGTCAAAACGGTCGATGTGCAATTGGTCTGGGAGCCGCCCTGGGGCCTGGAGATGCTGTCGGACGAGGCCCGGCTCGAGCTTGGTTTTATCTGACGTCCGCAGCAGTGGTTGAGAACAGGACAGCAACAGCTTATATTTAGGGCCTAAGGAGTAACATCATGTTCGGTATTCCAGGCAAAGATCCGGTCACAATGACCGACGCTGCGATCAAGCGCATCAACCACCTGATGGGGTCAGGCGAGGTCAAGGGCCTGCGCATTGGTGTCAAGAAAGGTGGCTGTGCGGGCATGGAATACACCATGGAGCACGCCAAGGAGATCGCCGAGCATGATGCGGTGGTCGAACGCGAAGGCGCGCGTGTCATGATCGCTCCGATGGCGCAGATGTTCCTTTTCGGCACCGAAATCGACTACCAGACCTCGCTGCTCGAAAGCGGGTTCGTCTTCAACAACCCCAATGTCTCCGAGGCCTGCGGCTGTGGAGAGTCGATCAAGTTCGACGGCATGTGATGCGCCGGCGGCAACGCACGCCTGGCACCCAGCTTTTGCGGGCGGGCGAGCGCACCCGTGTCGTCATGGCGGACATTCCAATCGATGAGGTGCGGTTCCGGGCCAGCGTTCTGAACGGCACGCCAGCAGGTCGTATAGAGATCGAGCGCAGCGGAGAGACCGAGTCTGAGATGCATGTCCAGACCCTCGGGCCCGAGAACAACATCGACGCACGCGGCCTGATCCAGATCTCGGTGGTCCCCGAGGCAGACACCGCGATCACCTTCCTGCCGGTCAAACGTCCAAGCTCCCTGCCCGCCGTGATCGGTGGCGCGGTTCTTGTTTTCGGCGCAATCGGCTGGACGGCGATGGAATTGTTCGGAGGCTGAGATGGCCCAATCCCCAGAATTTCGCGACCACGTCAAGGATCTGTTCTCAGGGGTCGGACGCGTAGGGGTCAGACGCATGTTCGGCGGCGCGGGGCTCTATCTCGGCGATGCCTGCTTTGCGCTTTTGGTCGGAGAAGAGATTTACATGCGCGGCGACGATGATCTCGGGCCTGCCTACGAGGCTGCGGGATCAGAACGATGGGTCTATGACGGCAAGAAGAAACCCATCGCCATGCCTTACTGGCGACTACCCGAGTCGGCGATGGACGATCCCGATGAAGCGGCGGACTGGGCGCGACGATCATTGGTCCCCGCGGAGAAGGCCGCCGCCGAGAAACGCGCCGCCAAAGCCCGCAAGAAAGCCAAGGCAGATGCCGACAAGGCCGCAAGGGACGCGGCACGCAAACGCTGAGCTCGTTCTACTCCGACTTGCGCTTGGCTTTCACGCGATGCTAGGCGTCCGGGCAAACGTCATCCCTGCAATGAGGATCCGCCATGCCACGCAAGCTTGCCGCCGGTAATTGGAAAATGAACGGGCTGGCCGCCTCTGGCGCCGAACTCGACGCTGTGATCGCCGGAGCCGGCCCCGGGTGCGATACGCTGATCTGCCCACCGATGACGCTTATGGCCGGCTTCGCCGACAAGGCGCAGGGCTCGCCTGTCGCAATCGGTGCGCAGGACTGCCATGTCAGCGCCAGCGGCGCACATACCGGCGACATCTCGGCGGAAATGATCGCAGATGCGGGCGGCAGCTACATCATTGTCGGGCACTCCGAACGCCGCGCCGACCATGGTGAAGATGACGCAACGGTTCGGGCCAAGGCCGAAGCCGCTTGGCGGGCAGGTCTGATCGCGATCGTTTGCATCGGCGAGACAGAAGCAGAGCGCGATGCGGGCACGACCCTGAAAGTTCTCGAAACCCAACTCGAGGGTTCGGCACCTGACGGCGCGACGGCGGCCAATCTGGTGGTCGCCTACGAACCCGTTTGGGCCATTGGGACGGGCCGCACCCCTTCCACGCAAGAAATCGCGGAGGCGCACGCCTTCATGCGCGGACAACTCATCACTCGTCTTGGCGAGACGGAAGGGCGCGAGACCCGGCTTCTCTATGGTGGGTCGGTCAAGCCCGGCAATGCTGCCGAGATCTTCGCCATCGGCGATGTCGATGGCGGATTGGTCGGCGGCGCAAGCCTGAAGGCCGACGACTTTCTCGGCATCATCCGCGCGGCGGGTGGCTGAACGAGATGAGGCGGCCGAAGCCGCCTCACTACACACTGCCCTCAACCTCTACTCCCCTCTTTTTACTTTGTGGGGGAGGTACGCAACTACCGTCAGTCGGCCAGCAAGGTCTTTGCCTGACCGACCCAATCGTCTCGGAAACACCGGCCCTTGAAGGCGGTCAACCTATCGTCCACCCGCTGAAGATCTGACTTCGACATCGTGGCGATCTGATCGAAGCGCTCGACGCCGAGACCGTTCAACTGCTTTTCCAGACCCGGCCCAATGCCCTTGATCAACTTGAGGTCATCGGGCTTGGCAGCGGGGGCCTCCGCCTTCACCGGCGCAGGCTTCGCCAGTTCCGCTGGTTTGGCAGAAACAGGCTCAGGCGGGGAAGCCTCGGGTGCAGTCATTACAGTCTTTGGAGCCGTCACCTTTGCGGGCTTGACGGGTGCGTTGGCTTTCGCAACGGGCTCCTCGCTTTTCGCCGGCGGTGTTTCTGCCACCGGCTTGGTCTCCACAAGTTTCTCCGGAGCCGTCTTGCGGGCAGCAGCCGTGGTAGCCACCGGCTTTGCCGCTTTGGGCTTCGTCGGCGTTGCGGCTTTCGCAGGTTTCTCTTCGGCGGCCGTTCCCTGGAACAGGCTCGCATATCGCCATTCGACGCCGAACATCGGCGCTGTCGGGAAATGGCTTATCCAGTAGGTGAACATGTCACTACCGGGCTTGGTCCACGCATCAAAGGAGTAGGATGGGTGAGATGTCATCTCGTGACCTCGATCATCTGTTTTGTGCAGCTGCGAGCTAGTTAATGCTTTAAATTGTGCAACGCAACAAGAGTGTGTCGCCCAAGGGTTGCAGACCGACGAAGATCAAGCCAGACAAGGGGCATCATGCATGTCGAGCGTTTCGCCCCCAGTCCGACCGGTCTGCTCCATCTCGGCCATGCCTACTCCGCCTGGCTCGGCTGGAGACGGGCCAAAGACGCCGGTGGCAAGTTTCTTCTGCGCATGGAGGACCTGGACGCGTCCCGTGTGCGCCCCGACTATGTCGAGGCGATTTCCCGCGACCTGGCGTGGCTCGGCCTGGACTGGGAAGAGCCAGTGCTGTTTCAATCCCAAAGATCCGCTGCTTATCGCGAAGCATTGGAGCGCCTCAGCCGAATGGATCTGGTCTATCCCTGCACCTGCACGCGGCGGGACATCGCCGAGGCCGCTTCGGCCCCGCACGGGATCGACGGGCAGGTCTACCCCGGCACCTGCCGTGACAAAGCAATGGCTGCTTCAGGCGATGCGGCACTTCGGTTGAACATGGCGCGAGCGATCGAAACACTCGGAGGGGTGGCCGCCATCGAGGCCCTCACCTTTGACGAAACGGGGCTGGGTCAAGACGGCGAGACAGGTCATCACTCCCTTTCGGCGTATCTTCTGCTCTCTCGCGCAGGCGACATCGTTTTGTCTCGCCGGGATGGGGCCATTGCCTACCATCTGGCGGTGGTGGTCGATGATGCGCATCAAGGCATAAGCCACGTCACGCGTGGTCAGGATCTTTTCGAGATGACCATGATCCACCGCCTGCTACAGGCCCTTCTGGATCTCCCGACGCCGATCTACCATCACCATCGCCTTGTAACGGATGCCGCCGGAAAACGCCTCGCCAAACGCGACGACGCAAGGGCCATTGCCACCTATCGCGATGCCGGGTTGACGCCCGCCGATGTTCTCGCGCTCACCAAGCAATAATCCGGGCTAGTTGTCTCCGGTTTGGAGACGTTGCTCGAAGTCCTTCGAGACCTTGCCCGCCTCGCCCGTAAAGATGTTCCGCAGAAATCCCGGCGTGATCAGCGACAAAGGGTTCACGGAGAAACTCGGATCGCGCAGCGGACCCGATACAGAGAACGTCATCGCCAAGATCCCCTCACCTTCACCGCCGGACAGGATCTGGCCAAGAACAGGGATCTCATCGAGCACGCCGGTCAGCCCATAGGCAGGCGACATAACGCCGACCAGATCAAGATTGCCTGTGCCTTCATCGACCCGCCCGTTGACCTTCAGCGCCAGGGCGGAACTGGTCGCGATAGCATCAGTCAGCGTGATGACATCCTTGTCATACGTGAACGGTATCCAGATCTTGCGAAACGACAGCCCGCCGGTCGAGACGTCATCCTGCGCATCGTCCAGGCCGCCTTCGCGCAGAACATCACGGAAGGTGGCAGACGATTGCACCGTCACGTCCTGCAACAGCGCACGGCCAGAGACTTCCGGTTGCCCATCCACGCCAAGCACCGCGTCGACGCGCAGATTGCCGCCTCGCGCCCCGTGGTAGAAATCGGCCGCCTGCAGCGTGGCGCCAGCATCTGCGCTCGTCAGGCTGAGTTTTCCCGGCTTGTCCGGAGAGGTTTCGATCTCGATCTCAACAGGGCTGACGCCGCCAAGACGCCCCGAGATCTGCCCCGCAAGATCGCCCGATTTGCGGATGCGCAACCGGCCCGACGCATTGCTGAGGTGCATGGAATTGCTGAGTTGCAGCCGGTCCAAATCGAACCGCAGCCGCATAGGGCGGCGCGCTTCATCCTTGGTGTCATCTTCGCTGCGATCCGATACATCCAGACTGCGCCCCGCGAGGCGCAGGTCTAGCACTCCGTCCTCACCGGTCGTCGCATTTACTGAAATGTCTGCCTTGCCACGCAGAACGAACTCCCCGAGCTTCGCCGAAACAAGATCGCCGTTTGCGCCCAAACGCGCCGACCCCTTTGCATTGAGGGTGTCGGACTTAAGCGACAGTCGCTCGAGCGTAACCCCCTTTCCCAGCCGGCCCGCCAGATCGAGTGTTGCCCGGTCTCCCCGAGGCTTCTGCCAGTCCAAGGCCTCCACCTCTATCCGCGAGCCCGCCAGATCAGATGAAAGGTCGAACGTCATCGGCGCATCGCCCGATTGAGCCAAGGCAAGTGTGAAGGGCGGCGCACCGTCGAAGGGCACGTCCTCGATACCCAGACGCTGCAGCAACGTGGCCGAGAGCTTGCCCGCGAGATCAAGCGTCCGGCCCCCGGCCGCACTTCCATAGTTCTCGTCCCACGTCACCTGCATTGGCGCATCGTCGATGCGTGCTGACCCCTTGATTGTCATCCCGCGCACATCCGCGCGCAGATCCAGCTTGTCCGCCGTCACCTGAGCCGTTTGTCCCTTGGGCAGATCAAGCGGCATTCGTAAGCTGCTTAGCTCGGCGCGCGCATCAACGTCGATTTGCTCGATGTCGAGACCGGATATCAGGGGGAACGCCAGACGCGTGCGCACCGTGCTTTGCCCACCGATCCGGCTGGGATCGAGCCCGAGCTTCTGCACAAGACGCAGCGGATCTTCATCTATCAGATCCAACACCGCCCGCGTGTTCCCTCGCGCCACGATCTCGATATCCGCCGGTGTGATTTCCCCCCAAAGCTCGGTGATCGCAACCGATGACCCTCCGATCTCGATCCTCTCACCCTTGCTGGGTTCGACATGACCCGCATCCATCTCGAGAAAGAGATCGTGATAGCTGAGATGCCCTCTTCCCGAAGCGTCGGTGATCGGGCTCATATTGCCGAGATAGCTGCTGGTCAGATCGCTGTAGGTAAAGTCGAGCGCAAGGCGGGGTTCGCCATCACCAATGCGCATTTGAGCAGTCATGTCGGTGATGTCCGCGCGGTGGATGCTCTTTGCAACCCAGCCCCGCGCCGCAGCAGCGGCCGCGATCGGCCAAAGCGCAACCATGTCCTGAACGGTTGCCTTGTCAGCGGTTGCGCGAAAATCGGCCAGGACCGCCTCGCCGCCGACATAGGCACGACCATCGACCAGCAACGTAAGGTCATCGCGGTCAAGCCGCGCATCGGCGACCTCAATCGTCTGCTGGCCTGGATGCCAATAGGCCGAAATCTGCCCACCATCGAAATTCAGCGGCGCACTGAACACATCCGGCAAACGGACATTCAGCCGCCTCACATCAAGCTGCATCGCAAGATCTGAGACCGACTGGTCCGCGCCAAGGCCGTAATCGGCAACCCCACTGAACCGGGCTTCGAGACCAGGCGCCGCGATCTGAAAATCCCCAACATGGACGCGGGATGCTTCGGGATCGACCCGGAACCCTAGCTGCACCAGATCGTACTCGACGGCATCGCCGAGGTCGGCCAGTTCACCGTTCTCTGCAATCAGAACTCCTTCAATCGACTTGAGGTTCTGTTCTGGGCCGATGCGAATGACCCCTTGGCCCTCGAGTTGTCCGCCTACCGCGTTGAGCCAGTCGAGATCCGGGACCTGAGCGGCAATTTGGGCCGCGTGAACGTTTCCGAACGCCGTGTGCAGCGCGGTCTCGCGGCTCTCGATGTCATAGCGCGCGTCGATCTTGATCGCGGCGCCCGGTATCCCCTCCTCGACCACAGCGATCTTGAGCTGGGCCTCGACCGTCTCATCGGAGCGCCAGATCACGAAATCGGCGTTGGGTGCACGCCATGCCGTACCTGTCTGGCGATCATCGTAAACCAGATCTGCTCCACGGATCTCGACCCGTTCGAGCTTCAAGAGCTCCGGCGGCAGGTCCGTCTGGCCAAGGAAGCCATTGATCAGCGTGGACATCGCCTCGAGGCCCTGCTCGGTGCTCCCGCCGCCGGTCCCCTCGTCCAGAGACATGCCCTCGCCATGCCCTATCCCGAACCGAAATCCACCTGACGCAAGCCGGATCAGCCGGGCGCGAGGCTCAATGACTGCAACCTTGAGGGGCTGCACCCGTCCGTGGATCATATCGCCAAGGGCAAGGCTCATGCTGACCCGCGGGATCGCGAACAGGGGATCGCCCTCTTCAGACGTAACCTGTAGGCCCTGGAACTGCAGACCGCTTGGCGTCGTGCCATCGCCCAGTTGCAACGAGGCATTGGCAATATCGACATTGGCGTTGGGGTTCACTTCGCTGATCTGTTGCCCGGCGAACTTGCCGAGCGCAGGCAGCATGATCGGCCCCTGCATCAGCCGCAGGTAAAGGAGCAGAACCGCGATGATGAGGATGACCAGCACGGACAAACAGCAGCGCACGAGCAGATGACTGGCCCGCCAGCAATACCGAGGCAGCCAGGCAGCGCCGGGATCGCCTCCAAGGTTTCGCGCTGGTTGCCGAAATCCCATTCGGTTTGATCGACCTCGAATGACCGGCGCGCGACGATCGCGGGCCTTGCCACCCCTTCACCTGCCCCTACTTTCTCGATGGCATGTGGGGATGCAAGCGAAGAAATCCCAGACAGGTACGGAGAATGATGATGGCCAAGGCTGAAACTTTGGAAATTGGCAGCGCTGCCCCGGCGTTCGAGCTGCCCGCTACGGGTGGACAAACTATCTCACTGGCCGGTCTGAAGGGCCGAAATGTCGTGCTGTTCATGTATCCCCGCGACGACACGTCGGGCTGCACCAAGGAAGCGATCGGCTTTTCCGAAGCGCGAGACGCCTTCGATGCAGCGAACACGACGGTTCTTGGTCTCTCCAAAGACAGCATTGCAAGCCATGAAAAATTTGCAGTCAAACGTGAGTTGACTGTGCCGCTCCTGTCTGACGAGAACTCAACCACAGTCGAGGACTATGGCGCGTGGGCCGAAAAATCGATGTACGGCAAGAAATTCATGGGCATCGAGCGCTCGACCTTCCTGATCGACGCCGAAGGCAAACTTCGCGAAATCTGGCGCAAGGTGAAGGTGCCGGGCCATGTCGATGCGGTTCTGGCTGCGGTGAAGGCGCTCTGAACTTGACGGATCTGCTCCAGGGCGGTCTGGCCAAAGCGGCAGAACAAGTTCTGCGCACAGGCGATCCATGGCAGAAATGCGCGCTCAGCCGGGCAACCGCCGCGGCATGGCGCGCATTGCGTGAGACCGAGAGATCTCCAAAGATCGGCGCGGCGACGCCGCCCGATCAGCCAGCCCGCCCTAAGCATCCAGAACTGCTGCCCCCGCGGGAGATGCCGCGCCGCAGGCCAGGCACCACGCCCGGCCGCATCGCGCTCCTCCATGCCATCGCTCATATCGAGCTGAACGCCGTTGATCTCCATTGGGATATCATTGCGCGGTTTCCCGATGCCGGACTGCCGATGGGGTTCTTCGATGACTGGGTGAGCGCCGCAGATGACGAATCCAAGCATTTCGGCCTGTTGTCTGACCGACTGACGGCCCTTGGTTCAGCTTATGGCGACTTGCCAGCCCATGCCGGGATGTGGCGCGCCGCCGAGCAGACGGCAGGCGATCTGTTGGCGCGGCTGGCCATCGTGCCCATGGTGCTGGAGGCGCGGGGGCTCGATGTCACCCCAGGCATGATTGACATTTTCGAGACCGCCAAGGACCAGGAAAGTGTCGAGGCCCTGTCGACCATCTACCGCGAAGAGGTCGGGCATGTCGCCTTTGGCTCGAAATGGTTTCACTACCTCTGTGGTCGCGACGCCTTGGATCCGAAACCCGCATTCCACAATCTCGTGCAGACGTATTTCGACGGCAATCTCAAGCCACCGTTCAACGACGAGAAACGGGCTGAAGCCGGGATTCCCCTCGATTTCTACTGGCCGCTTGCCGAAGACGCGTGAGGCAAGGGAGAATCTAGGGCGACCAAGACAAGTTGTCTTAATTTACACACATTCGCTGGCTAGCTCGCGCTTTGCGTTTTGCATCGTCTGACGCTCTGCCCCAGGTAATCTTGTGCAAAACGGGCAGAAAAGTTGTTGCGTCAACCGTATGTTAGCCTTAACAGTTGCAAAAAAAGCGCAGTAAACGAAAAACCTGTCCGCCTAGCGGGACGGCGCTTGGTATCTGCCGGAGCATGAGGGTGCCACATGGCGAGCAGTCTGGTTCACACGCTGAATGCGGCGGTCGGTCGCATATTTCCTGAACGGCGTGTCTATGTCCGGTCCGATGCCCGGACGCGGTATTGGACGCTGGCGCCAATATCGCAACTTGGTTTCACCGTTTTCTTTGCTGGTTTGCTCGGCTGGTCGGCGTTCACGTCGCTTGCCTATGTCAGCCATGCTGTAGACGGGCGCACGGCGGAAAACAGGCTCGCCGCGACCAAGGAAGCGCACGACACCCAGCTTGCGGCACTCAGGGAACAACAACGCCTGCTCGAGGACGAACTGAACCGCTCGAACGAACGCGGCGATCTGGTAACGGCTGAGCTCAGCGAAAAGCAGAGCGTGTTGATCGACACCGTTGCAAAGTACCAGAGCGCCGAGGTCGAGCTTGAAGGTCTGCGCGGCGAGTTTGAAGACCTTGTCGCCTTCCGACGCGAAGAGCTGGACGAATTGAACGCGCTCAACGATGAAATTGTCGAGCTGCGCCTGTCGCTTGCAGAAGCCGAGGACAACAGCACCGCAATGAGCGACACGCTGTTCACGTTCTCGCAGACCATGGCGCGCGTGATCGCCGAGCGCGATATCTCAACCGATCGGGCCGATGAGCTGGATATTCAGGTTGCAGATCTGCAGACCGAGATCACCCAGTGGGAAGGACGCCAGCAGCAGCTTTTGGCGCAGATTGAGGATGCCGCCCGCGTCAGCCTCTCCTCCTTGGATGAGCTCTTTGTAAATTCGGATGTCGACCTCGAAGGCATCCTGAAACAGACCAAACGCGACTACTCCGGACGTGGCGGCGGGCCGTTCGTGCCGCTGTCCGACGAAGAGGCCGCGGCTTCACCGGCTGATGAGGAGCGCGTTGCCGCGCTTATGACCGATCTTGAGCGCGTGAGCCTGATGCGCGCTGCGATCGACCGCCTGCCCTTTGGCCAACCAACCAAGGGCGCACGGCTCACTTCCGGCTTCGGCCCGCGGCGCGATCCGCTGCGTCGGCGCTACTCGCAGCACAACGGCATCGACTTCGCCGCCCCAACCGGCACACCGATCTTTTCCACCGCCGAAGGAGTGGTCACGTTCTCGGGCCGCCAGCGTGGATATGGCATCGTCGTCAAAATTAGGCATGCCTTTGGGTTTGAAACGGTCTATGCTCACCTGAACAAGAGTCGCGTAAAAGTCGGTCAGCGTATTGAGCGTGGAGATCGCATTGCGGATATGGGAAGCACCGGACGCAGCACCGGGTCCCACCTGCACTACGAGATCCGGATCGACGGCAAACCTGTAAACCCGAACAAATTCATAAGGGCTGCACGCAATGTTCTCTAAGAGCAAAATCAGCGATACACCCACCTCCAGCCAGCCGAAGGAGAGCGCTCCCGTGGCAACGCCTCAACCAGCTACCACCGCCAAACCCGAAACTCCGGCCTCCGGGGGCGCCTCGCCTTCGTTTCAGAATAAGCCGAAGCCATCGCCTTCGCTTCTATCGAATGATCTTACGATAAAGGGCAATGTCTCCTCTTCGGGTGACATCCAGATCGAAGGGACGATCGAGGGCGATGTGCGCGCGCACCTGCTCACGGTTGGGGAAAGCGCCACGATAAGGGGTGAAGTCATTGCAGACGACGTCGTGGTCAACGGCCGCGTCATCGGTCGGGTCCGAGGCCTGAAGGTCCGCCTGACCTCGTCGGCAAAGGTCGAGGGCGACATCGTCCACAAGACCATCGCCATCGAAAGCGGTGCACACTTCGAAGGTTCGGTCCAACGTCAGGAAGACCCGCTCGGGGCATCCGGCGACCGCAAGCCGATCAAGACCAAGACAGCTGCTGAAGAAGCCGCAGGCGAGTAACGCACACGCGAAGTCTCGCAGGTCTGAAGTTCAAAATGCGCGGCCCATGGGTCGCGCTTTTTTGTTCGCTCAACTGGAATAGGCGCTCCTAGGGAAAGCCCCTGTTAGGAGACCTCGCTCAGGCCTTTGGCGTACTGCGCGCCGCGCATCTGGTACACTTCGGCCGTTCGCTTCAGCCCAGCCATGCCTGCTTCGTCCAGCTCGCGTATCACACGGCCGGGCTGCCCCACCACCATCGCACCATCGGGGATCTCTTTGCCTTCGGTGATCAGAGCATTGGCCCCGATGAGGCAATTCTTGCCAATCTTTGCCCCGTTCAGCACGACAGCGCCCATCCCGACAAGCGTTCCATCGCCAACACTGCATCCATGCAGCAGAGCCATGTGACCGACGGTGACGTTCTCGCCGAGCGTCAGGGGAAAGCCGGGATCAGTGTGAAAGACACAACCATCCTGCACATTGGTGCCGGCTCCTATGGTGATCGGTTCGTTATCGCCGCGCAGCACCGCGTTGAACCAGACACTCACCTGCTCAGCCAAGATAATCTGACCGATCAACTGCGCTCCGGGCGCTATCCAGGCGGATCCGTCGGCAGGCAGTGAGGGCGCATGGCCATCCAGATTGTAAAGCGGCATGTGATGTCTCTGTCTTGATTGATGGAAGTGAACCGGGCGGGTCACTTGACCCGGTAGCGCTCGAACTCGGCATAGAGCCCATTCACGAAGCCAAAGAGGCCGGGCTGGCGCGCCTGCTTTGAACGCTCTGCCGCGATAATTGTACAAACTTGGGAAAAGCACTGCTCCAAATTGTCGTTTATCAGGACATATCCGTATTCGGCCCAGTGGCTTATTTCGGAACGCGCCTTGGCCATGCGATCCCGGATCACCTCGTCGGAATCCTGACCGCGTCCGCGCAGCCGCTCCTCCAAGGACGCAATCGATGGGGGCAGGATAAAAATCTGCACCGCCGCGCCGCCAAGATGTGAGATCCGCAACTGCTGCGCGCCCTGCCAGTCGACATCGAAGAGTACATCCTTGCCATCCGCCAGAGCCTCTTCAACGGGGAGCCGCGGTGTGCCGTATCTGTGTCCGAAAACCTCGGCGTGCTCGAGAAACTCTCCCGCGTCAATTCCTGCCCTAAACTGTTCATCTGTATAGAAAAAATAGTCCACGCCCTCGACCTCGCCGGGGCGCTTTGGCCGCGTTGTGGCCGACACGGACATCTGGAACCCGGCATCTTCGGCCAACAAGCGCCGCGCCAGCGTGGACTTGCCAGCGCCGGAAGGAGAGGACAATGCGACCAGCAAAGCGTTGCGCTCAATGACGCGCGATGTCCGGTCTTGATCGGATTTGGTGTCAGTCGAACTCAAGCAAATACCCTCCCGGTAATCTCCGGTTAACCTTGTCAGCGCTGAAACCGGCTAGTCTGTGTGTGCGATTCGAGCCGCTTAATACACCTCTGGCACAAGTTTTGCTGCTCCTTCCGCATGGGTTGCAATAGCAGTGACCCTTTTAAAATGTTAAGGAAGGCGTGGTTATGGACTCCGGTACGTCAGACGAAGACGGTTGCGTGACGTTGAATGCTTACAGGTGGGCAAACAGCACTGACATGATTCACAACGAAGTCAGAGCGCTATACAGCTACTGGGACGGCCTTCGCGCAGGCCGGACGACCCCCCTGCGATCCGAGATCGATCCGCGCGATATGGCATGCCGGGCAAGCAACCTCTTCATTCTCGAGAACCTTGGCAGCGGCAATGTCCGCTTCCGCCTTGCCGGCACTTCGATTGTCGATGCGTTCGGGATGGAGCTGCGCGGCATGAACGCGCGTGCGATCATGTCGGCAGCATCGCGCGAGAGTTTCATGGCGCTGATCGGTGAGACGCTGGAGGATCCCGGCGTCGGCTATGCAAGGCTGCGCAATGCGGACAATCCCGAGGAACTCTGGGAAATCACCCTTCTGCCCCTGCGTAGCGATTTCGGTATGATCGACCGCGTGATCGGTTGTCTCCATCCGGTCGAGTTTGTTGGCAGGAGCCCCAGCGCGGCACCTCTTCGGTTCAAGATCGACCATATGAGCGTCGAGCCGATCAAGACCACGGTGCGGGAGTTGAACCTGCCGAGCCCGATCCCAGAGTTTGCCGAGGGGCCGGCCCCGTTCGTGCACGACACCGGCGCGGATGCCAACGGCAAAAAGTTCTTCTCGCTCACAACGATCGATGGCGGCTTGGCCAATGTCGAGCGCAACAACGAAGTCCCGCGCGAGATCTCCCGCGATCATCTGCGCCTGATCGACGATTAAGACGACCCTCCGGTCCGGCAGAACGCCGTCAACCGCCCGAGGCAGCCACCTCGAGAAATTCCGACAGATCCCCGTACCCCGTAAATCGCTTCTCATAGGCAAGGCCTAACCGGCGCGCTGCCGCCTGAGCTCTTTCGTCCAGCGCAGGATCATCGGTCTGTGCCAGATAGACGACCTTCTCGTAGTGCGCGAACATCATCGGCAAGAGATCGGGATGACGGTCCAGCCCCATGCCCTTCCAGATCAGCGTATCAAACTGGCGCGCCAGAAAATCGGTCAGGTAGAACGCCGTAATTTCTCCCGCCTCCGCGTGCGCCGCGAACGCGTCATTGCCATGGAAGAAGCTGTAGCAATGCGGCCCTTCGATACGTTCGACGCCCTCTTCGGCACAGACTTTGTCGAGCAATCCGCCAGTCCCGCAATCAGCATAGACGACGAAGACTTTGGCAAACCCGTCGCGGCGCGCCTGGCGCACCCGCTCGCGAACAGCGTCGGGGATCTTCTGCGGAACGTTGTGAAGCTTGGCGGGCAGACAGGCGAGATCAATGTGCTCCCAGCCGTTCAGGTCCCGCACCGCAAGGATTTCCCGCGCCAGCGCTCCGCAGGCGATCAGAAGGACGCGCCCTGCATCCGGAACAGTGACTGCCTCCAGACCCGCCTCAGTCAGCCGATCGAAGCTCATCGCGGTATTCAGGGTCTCATCTGCCATGAAGCCCCCCTGACTGGGTGTGATGTCAGCGCTACCCCGCCGCCATCTGGTTGTGCTTGCGCGCCATGAATTCCTTGGCGGTCTCGACAGCCACAGCCGCATCCCGGCAATAGGCATCTGCCCCGATGGCCTTGCCGAACTCTTCGTTCAGCGGCGCGCCACCGACCAGCACGACATAGTCTTCCCGCACACCCTTTTCTTTCAAGGCGTCGATCACGACCTTCATATACGGCATGGTCGTCGTCAAAAGCGCTGACATGCCGAGGATATCGGCATCTTCAGATTCCAGTTTCTCCAGATAATTCTCGACCGGATTGTTGATCCCGAGATCGACCACTTCGAACCCGGCACCTTCCATCATCATCGACACGAGGTTCTTGCCGATGTCGTGGATGTCGCCTTTGACGGTGCCGATCACCATCTTGCCCAGCCGCGGCGCACCGGTCTCGGCCAACAGCGGCTTGAGAATGCCCATACCCGCCTTCATCGCGTTGGCGGCCAGCAGGACCTCCGGCACAAAAAGGATCCCGTCGCGAAAGTCGATCCCAACGATCCGCATGCCCTCGACAAGAGCTTCGGTCAGGACCCTGTAAGGCTCCCAGCCGCGCCCGAGCAGGATGTTGACGGCCTCGACAATCTCCTCCTTGAGACCATCGTAGAGGTCGTCGTGCATCTGCGCGACAAGCTCGTCGTCGTCGAGCTCGCTGAGGACGATATCGTCTTCTTCTTCGGCCATATTGGTGACCCTTTCGGACTACAGGATGACGCCATCCAAACCTACTCCGACTCGCATACCGCCGGAAACCCGGATTAACAGCGATAAATTCGTCACTTACAAGGCAGTTCGCGACCCGCTGACTTGACCGCGAGAGGACCAAACGGCATGCCTCCACTGATGAACAGTGATGAAGTTTTGCGTGCGTTGCGCCCCGTTTTGCTGCTGGTGATGGCCCTCTGGACCGTCGAGCTGATGAACCTGGCTATGCAATACCGGCTGAACCAGTGGTTCGGGCTCGAGCCGAGGTCTATCCCAGGACTGATCGGGGTGCCGACCATGCCGCTGTTGCACGGCAGTGTCGGGCATGCCGCGGCGAACACGCTGCCGATGATCTTTCTCGGCGCCATCGGGTTTCTCGTGGCGCCAAAACGGTTTCTGCCTGCAAGCCTGATCATCGTGCTGTTGTCCGGGATCGCTGTCTGGATGTTTGCGCGCGGCAATTCAATCCATATCGGTGCGAGTGGATTAATATTTGGTTGGTTCGGGTTTCTGGTCGCGCATGGCGTCATCGAACGCAGCCTGCGGGCGATTGTGGGCGCCGCTATCGTCACAGTGCTCTACGGCGGGATGATCTGGGGCGTGCTCCCCAAGGACGGCGTTTCGATTTCATGGGAGGCGCATCTTTTCGGTGCGCTCTCCGGAATGGCGGCGGCCTACTACGTGCGCCACCGCCCCCGGTTCTAACGGATCAGGCGCCCTCCGCCGCCCGCGCCAGCGTCTCGATGCGCGCAACCATGGCTCTCAGGCCGTTCGAGCGTTGCGCCGAAAGTGCCTCGTCCAGACCCAAACTCCGAAGATGTTCGGCAATGTCCAAGTCGCGGATATCCGTGACCTTCTCGCCTGAGATCAGGGCGATCAGAACGGCGATCAACCCGCGTACGATCATCGCATCGCTGTCACCTTGGAAATACAGCCGCTCGGCGTTCCCGTCGCTCCTCAGATCTGGCACCAGCCAGACCTGGCTTGCGCAGCCGTCTACCTTGGTCGCCGGGCTTCGTTTGTCCTCCGGCAGGTCCGGCAGCTCCTTGCCCAGATCGATGACATAGCGATAGCGGTCCTCCCAGTCGTCGAACAACTCGAAGTTTTCCCGGATTTCCTCGAAAGCGGCGCTGGCCATGACGATCCTTTTCCCTGCTGCGCCTGATCTAGACCGCACACCCCGGCCCGTCCAGCCCCGGTGCGGATCCAGTCAGATGCTTTCATTTTAGCAACTTTTGGGCCATCAACGGGAAAACGCGGCGCGACAGGTGGAGGAAGCGCACAGATGAAGATGAGATGGGCAACCGTTCCGGCCATGGCCGCCACTCTGATGCTGGCAGGCTGCGGCGAGACGGGCGATGTGACCGACGATATCGGCACGCTTTGGGGTGAGGAAAGCCAGGCGGAAATCGCCGAGCGCGAGCGGGTCGAGCGGCTGAAAGCGATCAAGGTCCCGGTGCAGGCTGTCCGGTCGGTCGAGATTGGCCGCACCCGTGACGGTTTCATCATCACCGCCTATGGGACAGCGCCGGGGCTTGGGTATTCACTGCCCGCCCTGCGCCCACGCCGTGGCGGCCAGCCCAGCAATGACGGCTTCGTCGAGTACGATTTTGTCGCCACTGAACCTGCGGAAGGTCTGGACCTGCCGCCGGGCACGACTGGCGCGCGGGCCCTGCGCGCGGATCTGCCGGTCACCGTGAGCTCGCTGCGCGGTGCCGCCGGTATCCGGGTGCTGGCGATCCGGGGTGGAGTACAGCTTCCGTTCTAGATGCCTGAAGGACCGACGAGTGTTCAGGTGCCTGTCGCTACCGCATCAGCGGTCTCTGGCACATCGATCAGCTCAACGCCCTTGGGCCGCACGACCAGAGCGGCCTGACCATTGATGATGCGCATCGCATCCTCGCCAAAAACTTCCCAACGCCAGCCGGACAGAACGGGATGAGTGTCGAGATCCTCGCCGGACAGCGCCTCGATCTCCGAGGCCGATGCGATCAGGCGCGAGGCAACCCCATACCGGTCAGCCTGTGCCTTGAGAAAGACCTTGAGCATATCCGCAATCGCCCCGGACCCCTCGCGCCGGCGCGCAGGCGGCGGAGTTACGGGCCGCTGATCCTCCGGACATTCCAGCCCAGCGGCGACGGCGGCGATAATCTCGGCTGTCGTCTCGGGCTTGCGGGCCTCGCGCTGCGCCAGACGCAGTCGGCCAAACGCCTCCGGGTTACGCGGCTTGGCCGTCGCAATCTCGATCAGCGCATCATCCTTCAGGATACGGCCGCGCGGCACATCGCGGGCCTGCGCCGTGCTTTCGCGCCATGCGGCCAGAGCCTGCACAATCGCCAGGAACGCCGGGTCCGAGTTACGCGACTTCACCCGCCGCCACGCCTCGCGTGGCTCGTTGCGATAGGTCGCGGGGTCGGTCAGGATCGCCAGCTCTTCAGAGACCCAGTGCGCCCGCCCGCTTTTCTCCAGATTTTCCTTCAGCGCTTCATAAATATCGCGCAGATGCGTCACATCGGCGATGGCGTATTTCAACTGCTTCTCTGACAGCGGACGGCGCGACCAGTCGGTAAACCGCGAGGACTTGTCTACTGAGGCTTTCGCGACCTTGCGCACCAGTGTCTCATAGCCAACCTGCTCGCCATACCCGCACACCATCGCGGCAATCTGCGTATCAAAGAGCGGGGTCGGGATCAGATCCCCCATATTGTAGAAGATCTCGACATCCTGACGGGCCGCATGGAAGACCTTCACGACGTCCGGGTTCTTCATCAACTCATAGAGCGGCGCAAGGTCGAGACCCTCGGCCAGCGGGTCGATCAAAACCGCGTCTTTCTCCCCCTCACCCGGGCGCGCCAGTTGCACCACGCAAAGCTGCGACCAATAGGTGCGCTCGCGCAGAAACTCGGTATCGACCGTGACGTAAGGGTATTCGGAATACTGCGCACAGATGTCCGCGAGGACACTGCTTTCGGTTATCATCTCCATGGTCTCTGGTCTTAGCGCTGCTTTGGATCGTTGTCGCGGTCAAACTGTCGAATACCAGGTTCAATCCGGCGGTTTTCCGGGTAATCTATTCGCAATTTGCAAACGTTCGGGAAAGATCGCCATGCGCACTGTTCTGGTTGCCAACCGAAAAGGTGGGGTCGGTAAAACTCTCATCGCCGTTTCGCTGGCAGCAGCGCTCGCGAACCGAACCGAACGCGTCGCGCTCGCCGATGTCGACCGGCAGCAATCGTCGATGGACTGGCTCTCCCGTCGCCCGGACACGGCCGCCCGGATCAGGGGGCTCAACTGGTCGAAATCCTCTGACATTGGAGAGCATCCGAAGAAGCTGGACTGGCTGATTATTGACGCACCGGGCGCGCTCAAAGGCTCCAAGGCAGAGACCCTGATCGCCGAGGCAACGGCGGTTCTTGCGCCCGTTCAGCCCTCGGTTTTCGATGCCAATGCGACCGAGAACTTTCTCGCGGACATCGAAGACATCAAACGGATCAGAAAGGGCAAGGTCCCGGTTTTTGTCATCGCCAACCGGTGTCGCCCGAACTCACGGGCGCTTCTGGCGTTGAAAACACATCTGAAATCGATCGGGCGCAAACCTCTCACGGAGATTTCAGAACGGGCAGCGTACGGTGAACTGGCAATGGCAGGCCTGACAATTTTTGATCGTGAACTCAAGGCGTTGGACCCGCTTCGGCTGCAGTGGAAGCCAATCCTGAAGAAAATCAGCGCTTGAATACGCAAACTCACACGTTTGCCAATTTGAATGCAAAATCGAAATCTTCGGCTTGTTTGGCGCAAAATTACCATTATTATAGTCAAAATGAGATTCAAGGATATGAACCCTGGAGGAGAGCATGCTTAAGAAAACCCTGATCGCAGCCACCTGCTGCACCGCCCTTGTCGGATGTCAAACCGTACAGGACAACCAACGCACGGCGATCGGCGCTGTGGCCGGCGCCGCTATTGGTGCTGCTGCCGGAACGCTTGTCGGCGGCAATGACCGGCGCAACGCCCTTGTCGGCGCAGGCATCGGCCTGCTCGCAGGTGCTGCTGTCGGCCAGTACCTCGACCAGCAACAGCGCGATCTCGAAGCGGGCCTCGCCGGGACAGGCGCTGAAGTCGAGCGTCAAGGTGACCAGCTTCTGGTGAACCTGCCATCGGAAATCACGTTCGGTGTCGATTCCGCGCAGATCCAGCCGCAGTTCTACTCTGCGCTGAACAACGTCGCCGCGACCTTCCAAAAGTACCCCGAAAGCTATGTCGACGTGATCGGTCACACCGACTCGACCGGCTCGGATCAGTACAATCAGGCGCTGTCGGAACGCCGCGCAGGCTCGGTGTCGAGCTATCTGACCGGTCAGGGCGTCAATCAGGCGCGCCTCGCGTCCTTCGGACAGGGCGAAACCCAACCGGTCGCGGACAACAACACGCCGGAAGGTCGTCAGGCCAATCGCCGGGTCGAACTTCGCATCACGCCTGCCACGCAACAGGCCCCTCAGGGGTAACGCCTGACGGACCCCACCGGCACGGCCCAATCGGGCCGTGCTTTCCAACCGGGCGGTTGAAACCCGGCATCCCTACCCCATCTGACCTCGCATGACTGCGCTTGCATCGGCGCCCTCGCGCCTGCGTCTCTGGACAGAATTCCTTCTGCTGTTCGTCGGGATCCCGATCCTGATGGCGGTATTCTTCGAGCTGTTGCAGCGCCAACGCCTCCTCTTCAGCATTATCTGGCTCCTTGCGGGCGTCTCCGCGATACTGCTTTGGCGCACGCCAGGATGGGAATTCTCCAAACTCTGGCGCGGTCCGGTGCTCAGCAAATGGCGGCTTATTCTTGTCTACTGGCTCGTCACCGCAGCGACCTGCCTCGTTTTCGTTTTCACGCTGGTTCCGGAGAACTTTCTCGCGCTGCCGAAATGGCGACCCGAACTCTGGATGCTGATCATGATCGCCTACCCCGTCGCGTCCGCCTGGCCGCAGGAGGTGATCTTCCGCTCCCTCTTTTTCGAGCGCTACGGAAGTCTCTTCCCTGGCAAATGGACACTGATCGCGGCGAACGGCGCGGCATTCGGCTTCGGGCATCTCTTCTATGACAGCTGGGTCACCATCGGCATGACCGCCATCGGCGGCGCGATCATGGGCTGGGCCTACTTGACGCAAGGCCGCTCGATGCTGCTCGCCTGGGTTCTGCACGCATTGGCTGGGCAGTTGATCTTCACTTCCGGGCTCGGTGTATTCTTCTATTCCGGTGCCGTGAACTAGCCCGCATCACAGCCTTTCTTACGATAGAGCCGCTCGAGAGACCGGTTCCGGTCCCGCAAGGCACGCAACTCGATCTGATCAGAATTCGATAAATCCACCGCCAGAATCGCGGGCCAGAATATCACCGAAGCAATTGCGCCCTTGGCAATGTTTCCATCAACCGTTGCCGCGTCCGCGCCAGACTTTTCAATGGCCAGTTCATTGTTTGCTTCGACTTGGTCGATGATCTGATCACAGCTGAGGCTCGCGTCTCCTGGTTGGGAAATGGCAACCGGGTTCGATGGTGCAGCCGCACAGGCACAAAGCACTGATCCGATAGCCGGAAAGAAAATCGACTTGTTTAACATCTCACCCCTCGTGACTTTACGCCGAGCGCAAATTACTGTCTCGATATAGATTGACATAAAGGATGAGCCAAAAATGTTTCGATTTCTACTGTTGGGTATCATGACCGTTATGGTGTCTGCGTGTGCGGAGCCTGCACAAGTTCAGAACATGGTCGCCACCGCACCTCCGTCGACCAGCGGATCGCCGCTTGAAAAGTCGATGTGCGTCAAGTCTGTCACGGGTGGAGAGGCGACCAATCCGCTCTGGACGTCTGAGGTGGACGATGCCGGGTTCCGGGGTGCGCTCGAAGGATCACTGCGCAATGCCGGTCTGGCCGCAGCATCGGCTTCTGATTGCAAGCTGGATGTTACTGCGAACCTCCTCGGTCTGGCCCAGCCCGCAGCCGGATTTGATATGGAGGTCACCGCGAATGTGAACTACTCCGTACTGAACAGCGGCACCGACAACGCCTATTTCGAGTCGACGGTGGTCACGCCGTTTACGGCGGATTTCTCCAGTGCCTTTGCTGGTGTGACACGCCTGCGCCTTGCCAATGAGGGGGCCATCCGCACGAACATCACCGAATTTATGAACCGCGTGACAAATCACGCAAAGACCGATCCTCCGGTCTTCTAGGGGCGGCGTTCGTGTCGCAGGCTAGGACGCCCGGCAGGCATCCACGGATCCCCGATGACAGACCGCCTGCGCAACCATCGGCCGGCAACAGGGCTTAGCCGCCTTGACAGCACGGGCGCAACAGGGTCTATCCGGGCGCGCATCACCCGAGACGGAGCCTTCCATGCACGCCTATCGCAGTCACACCTGCGCAGAGCTGAACAAATCCAATGTCGGTGAGACCGTCCGCCTTGCGGGCTGGGTGCACCGGGTGCGCGACCATGGCGGCGTGCTGTTCATCGACCTGCGCGACCACTATGGCATGACACAGGTGCTGGCCGATCCTGACAGTGCCGCGTTCAAGGCGGTCGAAGCTGTGCGCTCGGAATGGGTGATCCGCATCGATGGCGAGGTGAAGGCCCGCGACGCAGATCTTGTGAACCCCAAGATCCCGACCGGCGAAGTGGAAATCTTCATCCGTGATCTCGAGGTTCTGGGCAAGGCGGAGGAGCTGCCACTGCCCGTCTTCGGCGATCTCGACTACCCCGAGGAGACGCGCCTCAAATATCGCTTCCTCGACCTGCGGCGCGAAGCACTGCACCAGAACATCGTGCTGCGCTCCAAGGTGATCTCCTCGA
>CAYYZH010000035.1:0-27764 GCA_964475765.1 uncultured Limibaculum sp. | reverse complement strand
TGTACATACGCCTGCCATACGCGAGCCATACAGGTGCCATACGCTTGCGGTACACCTGCCATACAGGTGCCATACGCTTGCCATACGCCCTGATCCCAGCGCCCTAGGTGGCGAGACCTTGGTCAGTTGCCGTCGAGAAGACGCCGCGCGATGACCTGCGCCTGGATCTCGGCTGCCCCTTCAAAGATGTTCAGGATGCGGGCATCGCAGAGCACGCGGCTGATCGGATACTCCAGCGCAAAGCCGTTTCCGCCATGGATCTGCAGGCCGTTATCTGCCGCCGCCCAGGCGACGCGCGCGCCCAGCAGCTTGGCCATTCCGGCCTCGAGATCGCAGCGCCGTTCCTGATCTTTCTCGCGCGCCGAGAAGTAGGTGAGCTGGCGCGCGATCATCACTTCGACCGCCATCATCGCCAGCTTTGAGGCAACGCGCGGCTTTGTTATCAACGGCTTACCAAAGGCCTCGCGCTCCTGAGCATAACGCAGCGCGATCTCCATGGCCGACTGGGCGACGCCGATGGCGCGCGCTGCGGTCTGGATCCGCGCGCTCTCGAAGGTGCGCATAAGCTGCTTGAAGCCCTGACCCTCTTCACCGCCCAACAACGCGGTGCCGGGGATGCGATGGCCGTCGAGCGCAAGGGTGTATTCCTTCATCCCGCGATAGCCGAGGACCTCGATCTCGCCGCCCGCTATCGTCTTGTCCGGGAACGGGTTTTCACAATCACCCCGGGTTTTGGGGGCGAGGAACATCGAGAGCCCGCGATAGTCTGTGGTGTCGGGATCGGTACGGGCCAGCACGGTCATGACATCGGTGCGGGCGGCGTGCGTGATCCAGGTCTTGTTACCGGTAATTACCCAATCATTTCCGTCCCTTACGGCGCGCGTCTTCAGGGCGCCGAGGTCCGAGCCGGTGTTGGGTTCGGTAAAGACAGCGGTCGGCAGGATCTCGCCCGACGCGATCTTTGGCAGGTAGTCAGCTTTCTGCTCGTCTGTGCCGCCGCCAAGGATCAGTTCGGCTGCAATTTCGGACCGGGTGCCGAGCGAGCCCACACCGATATAGCCGCGGCTGAGTTCTTCGGAGACGACGCACATCGCCGTCTTTCCCATGCCAAAGCCGCCGTGTTCTTCGGGGATGGTCAGGCCAAAGACACCAAGTTCGGACATCTCCTCGATGACCTCCATCGGGATCAACTCGTCCTTCAGATGCCATTCATGGGCGTGGGGCAGAACCTTGTCGTCGGAGAATTTGCGGAACTGATCACGGATCAGCTCGTACTCGTCATCAAGGCCCGAATTGCCGAAGGTCGCTGCACCCTCGCGTTCGGCCATGAGCGTGGCGAGGCGCATTCGCGCGGCATCGGTGTTGCCGTTCTGGGTGAGCCACATGACCGACGGGTGCATCAGCGCGCGCTGGTCATCCTGGGAAAGGCCGATGTCCTGCGCGCGGGCCACCTCGCCCTGGCTCATCGGGATGCCGCCATAGAGCTGCCAGAGGTACTCGCCAAAACCGATCTGAAGGATCAGCTGTTCCATCTCGCCAAACTCGCCCGCGCTGGACAGGCGCTCGGCCCAGCCATGAAGCTGGCGCAGCGCCTCCACATAGGTGGCGAGCCAAGCATAGGCGTGCGCGCCGTACTGGGCCTCGTCCAGCGCACTTCCGGATACACGCCCGTCTCGTTTGACACGGGCTGCCAGAACCTCGCGGGCTGTCATGGAAAACGCGGTAGCCGCCTCGACGGCCTCGCTGGTCATGTGCAGCAGTTCAGCGGCGCTTTTCGTCTCGGGATTGATCGCGGGCTCGGCATTCATGGACGGACACTCCTGATACGGCTGGGACCGGGCGCGCGAATGTTGCAGCGCAGAATCGATCCTCGCATTTGCGAGATTACCTAGCTTTGGCAGGTGTTGGGGTCAAGAATTTGACGTAATAAAATTACGCTATGTGCATCAAATTGTAAATTTACTTGCTCAGGAGTGATGGGGCGCGCTGTTCACGCACCCCAGAGGTGATCCGAGTGGATCATCCGGGCGCCGTGATCTGGCCTTTAAGGTGATCTCGCTTGATCCAGACCTGTGCGCCGTCGGGCCCGGCCAAAGCGGTAGCAGTCCCGCCGACCGGCAAGCGGAGCCATGACTGAGGCGCGAAAGCCTCCGGACCCTCGGAAAATCCACCCCTGATAACCAGGAACTCAGCGCCCGCCGGGGCATCGAGGGTCACGGTAGCTCCGGGCGCCCATCGTTCCATAACAACGGTTTCCTGTTCGTCCTTGTGCAGCGGAAGGACGGATACACCGTCGCGCTCCGGGTCAGGCGCGTACGTGGCCGCCTCGGTGTCGACATGGAACTGATTGCGATCTTCCGGATCGAACTGCCAGAGCTTAACGAAGATCGTGCAGCCCCCTTCCGACGCTGGTGTGTGACGGGTTGTCGGGGGATTGCGCACATAGGTGCCTGCGGGAAAGTCGCCGTAGTCGTCCTGGAAAACGCCTTCGAGGACCAGAAATTCCTCCCCGCCAGTATGCTCGTGCTCGGAAAAGGCCGAGCCCGGCGCATAGCGCACAATCGACGTGGCCCGCGCGACCTCGGCACCGATCCGGTCCAGCATACGCCGGTCGACACCGGGCATGGGCGAGGCCACCCATTCGGTCTTGGCCCCATGCACAACCGCGCGCTTTGTAAAGTCGGCATTCAGTTCCATGTCGCCCTCCGTCAGGCTGCGAGGCTGGGTCGGGCGGCCACCTTGGCGCGCCACGCGGTCAGCGCAGCGCATTCAGCGGGCACCTCGATCTTGGCAAAGTCTGCGAAGGCCAACCCGGCAAAGGCGGTGATGTCGGCCACGGTGAGACGGTCGCCAGCGAGATAATCGCTGTTTTGCAGGATGCTGTCGAGATAGCGCATGCCCTCAACAGCGCGGTCGCGCTGACGGTGGCCCCACTCCGGACATTGTTCGCCTTCGATATCCGGACCAAGCCCTTCAGTTGCCTGATGGAAGTATGCTCCAACTGCATCAAGGAGGCCGTCCTCGGCCCGGCGCTGCATCATGTGAATGACCGCGCGTTCCTTTGGGGTACGACCCGTCAGAGTCTGATCGCCATCCTGATGATCAAGGTATTCGGTGATGGCCGAGCATTCGGCGATGGTGGTCCCGTCGTCCAACTCAAGAACGGGCACGGCACCCGACGGGTTCTTGGCCAGAAACTCAGGTTTCTTGTGGGCACCTGCCGGAACATCGACCGTCTCAAACGTCACCTGCTCGGTCAGACCCTTTTCAGCAAGGGCCATCCGCACGCGCAGCGGGTTGGGGAACCCGGGGAAGTCATAGATCTTCATCTCATCCTCCATAAACTACCTATCGATAGATAGATAAATGATCTTGATGATTTGATTCGTCAAGCCTATCTATCGATAGGTTTGTTCTGGAGCGCACAAGTGTCCGAAACTGTTGAGAAACTTCTGGATGCCGCAGAGAAGCGCGTGCGAACAGGCGGCTTTCATGCGGTCAGCTTTCGGGATCTGGCGACGGATCTCGGGATAAAGAGCGCCAGCGTGCACTACCACTTCCCGCGCAAGGAGGATCTGGCGGTTGCCATGATCACCCGATATGCGGAGAGAATCTTTGCAGCGTTAGAGATTGAAACCGCGGGTGCCGTGGATGCAGAGGATCGTTTGCACGCCCTTGCGCGCGTCTACCGGGCGGCGCTGACTTCAACAAATCAGGCGTGTCTATGTGGGATAATGGGTGCGGAGGCGCTGGGCCTGCCCCCACCTGTTCGCAAGGCTGTGCGCGGGTTTCTCGATGCGAATGTGGCGTGGGTCGCAGACGCGCTCACCGATCATGGGGCGGCGGAGCCGGAGGACCGGGCGGCGGCCCTCATCGCCGCACTACAGGGGGCCATGATGTTATCGGTCAATCTAGGTGATACAGCGCTGTTTGACCGGATCGCTGAGCAGAGCCTGACTGCTGCGCTCGCCTGAGTCTCAGCTCACCCTCGCAACCCCGGCGCGGCGCGGATCGCCCGCAGCGTCGAGATCGCCCGCAGCGCTTCGCATGGTGCCGTGAACGCCGCCAAAGAACATGGACCTGTCGGGCCAGGCACGAGCCTCGGGCCAATGCTCCAGGAGGCGCTCACGGGTCTCTTCTCCAGCGATGTCTTCAAAGTCGAGCGTCAGCGGATCGCCCGCCTCAACATGCAAGCGCGGAGCAGTAATCGCGGGCTCTAGGCGCTGGTCGCAGTCGATGAGGCCAATCAAGACCTGCGCAAGCGCAGTGCGAATACGGTTCGAGCCGCCCGAGCCCAGCATGGCAAAACGCCCGTCCGGCCAGTTGACCGCCATAGGCGCCATCATTGACGAGAGCCGCTGCCCCGGCTTCCACGAGCCCGGCCCATCGGGCATCAAGTCATCCTCACCCAGCATGTTGTTTGGCATGATACCGGTGCCAGGGACGATCAGTCCGCACCCCTCACCGTTCGATAGCGTGAGAGCCGCACCCATCCCGTCGCTATCGATCACCGAGACATGAGTGGTGCCGCGCAACGCGGCGCCGTTCCGCGCGACCATTGCCCGGTAGTGCCGGATCGCATCTTCGGACTGTAGGCGGGTGGCGCCCTCCGCGGGGCTCTGGTCCAACCGGATGTCCTGACGCGCAGCGATCACCGTCTGAAAGGCCAGAGCCAAATCCACCGGATCGGGACCCTGGTCGAGAAGGTCCAGTGAAAATCCGGCCAGAACGCCGCCGAGCGACGGAGGCGGATTGACTGCGATCTGGGCTCCTCCGCGCTGATAGTTCAGGGCTGAGCGCCAAACCGGCTCGTACGTCCTCAGGTCTTCTGCTGTGACTTGACCACCTTGATCTGTCAGGGACAGAAGCGCCTGCGCCACCTCGCCCTCGGTAACAAAGCGCGCACCTTCTGCGGCAAAGACCTCAAGCACATCTGCAAGTTCTGGATTGCGGTAAATCTTCCCTTCGTTCAGAGGTGCGCCGTCATCGAAGAACAGCGCCTCTGCCTCTGGGCTGGCCCCAAGGATCGCACCAACAATGCGCCCTAGCTCGGCCTGATAGGGAGTGACCTCTGCACCTTCCCGCGCTGCCGCGACGGCAGGCACAGCAAGATCGCGAAAGGGCACACGGCCAAACCGGGCATGGGCCTCGGTCAGGCCTGGCGCAACGCCCGGCACGGCGATCGTGCCGGAGCCAATGTGGAACGCCTGCGTGGTGGTGCCGAACTCGGCTAGGATCTCACGCTGGTCAACGTGCCCCTCGGGCAGTTTTCGCGCCGGGGTTTGGACGAAAAAGTCGAGAACGTGAGTTCGCTCGCCGGGCTCGCGAACCATGAGGAACCCGCCGCCCAACAAACCGGCCAAAACCGGCTCGGCGACCATGGCGGCGAGGGCCCCCGCGATGGCAGCGTCCACCGCGGTCCCGCCTGCGCGCAGGATGTCGGAAGCAGCGTCCGCCGTGACCTCATGCCCGCAGGCGACTGCGAACCCGGTCACGGCAGGCGGCTCAGGCGGCTTTCGGAGCCGAGGCCTTCACCTCATCGCCGACATGAGCTTCGTATTGTGCAAAGTTCTCGACGAACATCCGAACGAGTTCCGCAGCCTGTTTGTCGTATTCGGCTGGATCGTCCCATGTCCGCCGCGGGGTCAGCAGTAGGTCGGCCACACCATGGCAGGCAAGCGGGACTTCGAAGCCAAAGTTCTCGTCGGTCCGGAATTCGCCCTTGGACAGCGAGCCGTTCAGGGCCGCGGTCAGGAGCGCACGTGTCGCCCGGATCGGCATCCGTGAGCCCGTGCCATATCCGCCGCCGGTCCAGCCGGTGTTGACGAGCCAGCAGGTTGCGCCGTGCTCGGCGATCTTCTCGCGCAGGAGCGCGCCGTAGACTTCAGGACGCCGCGTCATGAACGGTGCGCCAAAGCAGGTCGAGAACGTCGTCTGCGCGCCCTTCAGACCCTTCTCGGTCCCGGCCACCTTGGCGGTGAAGCCCGAAAGGAAGTGGTATTCGGCCTGCGCCGGCGTCAGCCGCGAAATCGGAGGCATCACCCCGAACGCATCGCAGGTCAGCATGACGATGTTTTTCGGTGTGCCTGCGCGACCCGTGGGCGAGGCATTCGGAATATAATCCAAGGGATAGGCGCAGCGCATATTCGGCGTCAGGCTGTCATCCTCGAAATCAAGTTCCTTGGTGTGCTCGTCGTAGACCATGTTCTCGACAACTGTGCCGAACATCGACGTCGTGCCGTAGATCTCTGGCTCTGCCTCGGCGCTCAGCGAGATGGTCTTGGCATAGCAGCCGCCTTCGAAGTTGAAGATGCCCTCGTCGGTCCAGCCATGCTCGTCATCGCCGAGAAGGATGCGGTTGGGATCGGCGCTCAGCGTTGTCTTGCCCGTGCCCGAGAGGCCGAAGAAGATCGCGGCATCCTCCGGGTTGTCTTTCGCGTGGTTGGCCGAGCAGTGCATCGGCATCACGCCGTTTCCGGGCAGGATGTAATTGAGAACGGAGAAGATGCCCTTCTTGTTCTCGCCCGCATAGGAGCTGTCGCCAACGAGGATCATCTTCTGTTCGAAGCTGACGGCAATGACGGTCTCGGACCGGCAGCCGTGGCGTTCCGGATCCGCCTTGAAGCTGGGGCAGTTGACGACCATGAACCCGGGCACGAAGCTCTCGAGTTCAGACCGTTCGGGGCGGCGAAGCATGTGGCGGATGAACAGTGAGTGCCAGGCCATCTCGTTGACCATGCGCACATTCAAGCGGTGTTCCGGGTCGGCGCCTGCGAAAAGATCCTGAACGAAATACTCGCGGCCTTTCATGTGCTCGAACATATCGGCCTTCAGGCGCTCGAACGCCGCTGGGTCCATCGGCTTGTTGTTCTCCCACCAGACTGTGTCCTCAACCGACGCCTCGCGGACAACGAACTTGTCCTGCGGAGAGCGTCCGGTGTGCTTGCCGGTCTCGCAGAGAAACGCCCCGCCACGACCAAGCTCGCCTTCGCCCCGTTCGATCGCCGCCTGGACCAAGGCCGGTTCGATCAGATTGTAATGAACCTCACCCAGGTCCGTCATCCCAGCAGTTTCTACACTGTGCGAAGGATTGAATACGCCAGTCACCATCCGTGCCGTCTCCTCAATGGGGTGCGAACCGCGGGGGAGTGCCCAGGTTCACTTCAGTATCGCGCGCTGTCTCACCGAGAACGCGAACATGCAGGAACCGGGCCAGCCGTCATATGCTCCGGTGCATCACGGCATTGCCAGTCCACGGGCCGGTATTATGCGTTGGAGCCGTTGGCGTCCAGAGTCAGATTAATTTCGAATTGGGGCAGTTTGACCCAATCTTGCCTAAATCGCGGCAAATATTCGCCATATGCATTTGCAAAACGATAATAGATGCAAAATAGGCTGCTCCCAAAGTCACTTGGTGATCTACCCTAGGTCGTGTACGAGGACTGCAAGAGTGGGCAAAGAAAACACATGCGGGATTGATAAATGGCAACGATCGCATTGGTGGATGACGACAGGAACATCCTGACATCTGTCTCCATGGTTCTGGAGGCTGAAGGGTTTGAAGTTCGCACATATACGGACGGTGCGTCGGCGTTGACAGCCCTCAGCCAGAGCCAACCTGACATGGCTATTCTGGACATCAAGATGCCCCGGATGGACGGAATGGAACTGCTTCGCAGGTTGCGTCTGAAGACAGACATGCCGGTGATCTTCCTCACGTCGAAAGATGAGGAAATTGACGAGGTTATCGGTTTGCGCATGGGGGCGGACGATTATGTCCGCAAACCCTTCAGCCAACGCCTTCTGGTTGAGCGTATCCGCGCTGTTTTGCGCCGCCGCGAGGCGATGGACGACAATCCGGCCGAACGCCAAGAAGCCGACAAGGTTCTAAAACGTGGCAAACTGGAGATGGACCCGCTGCGCCACTCGACCCTCTGGGAAGGTCTGCCGGTCACACTCACGGTCACCGAGTTTCTCATTCTGCACGCGCTGGCCCAGCGGCCTGGATTCGTCAAAAGCCGCGATCAACTGATGGATGCCGCTTATGATGATCAGGTCTATGTCGACGATCGGACCATCGACAGCCACATCAAGCGGATTCGCAAGAAATTCCGCGAGGTCGCCGATGACTTCAACTCGATCGAAACCCTTTATGGTGTCGGCTATCGGTACCGTGAAGTCTGACCAGCAGACGGACCGAACCGGTCCGGCTGTCGCAGCAGGCTGAGCGCGCTCCGTGCTGGAACGTCCGATCAACAAAGCCAACGTGACGGGCCCGATCGGTCTGGACGATAGACCGCGTCCGGCCACGGCGCGGGCGCGAATCTTCAAGGGACTTAAGCAGTCTGCGCCGTTCTCGTCGCTGCAGCGGCGGATCATCTTCTTCAATCTCGTTGGGCTGGCCTTGCTGGTCGCAGGGATGACCTATCTTTCCAACGAGAAGCGAAACCTGATCGACGTGTATGTCGAATCGCTGCGCAAGCAGGGTGAGATCATTGCGATCGGTATTGCCGAGACCACGGCAACCGACGAATCTGGGCAACCCGCCTACGATGCGCAGCGCGCCGCAACGGTCATGGCACGCCTGTCGCGCCCGACCGGTGTGCGGATCCGGCTCTATGACAACGGCCAACGCCTGACCGCGGATACGTACAACCTGACACCGGGCGGGGCACCCATCGAGGTTTCCCGCCTCGGTCCGCCCTCGGGTGGACCTGACAACGGCCTCTTGAAACGGTTCGAGGATCTTTACGAGCGTATCAGCGAGTATTTCGGCGACGAGCCTCCGATCCACTACGAGGTGCCGACCCCCGGTATCAGTCAGGACGAGGAGGTCCAGCGCGCGGCGATGGGTCAGATCGCCCACCGGGTTCGCATCAACAGCCAGGACGAGGTGGTGGTCTCGGTTGCCATGCCGGTCACACAGCTCAAGTCGATTCTGGGTGTGTTGCAGTTGTCGACCGTTGGCGGTGACATCGAACGGTTCGTGAACGAAGAGAAGAAGGCCGTGCTCGAGATCTTTTTCCTCGCGGCCATTGTATCCGTGCTTCTCTCGATCCTTCTTGCCAACATGATCGCCCAGCCGATCAGAGACCTCGCGAAAGCCGCCAATTCCGAAGGTCGCAACGCGGCCCGCCCGCTCAGTCAGGAAAAGCCCGAGATCCCGGATCTTACCCACCGCGCTGACGAAATCGGAGATTTGTCGGGGGCGCTGATTCGCATGACCGGCGCGCTTTACGCCCGGATCGGGGCGATCGAGAGCTTTGCTGCGGATGTGGCGCACGAGATCAAGAACCCGCTGACCTCGCTTCGATCCGCGGTCGAGACCATGCAGTATGCAAAGACGCCGGAGCAGCGTCAGAAACTGCTGGACGTGATCGAAAACGATGTCCAGCGCATGGACCGTCTGGTGACCGATATCTCCAATGCGTCGCGGCTCGATGCCGAACTGGTTCGCGAGCGGATGGAGGCCTTCGATCTCAGCGAATTGGTAGACATGCTCGCAGGTGTGACCGAGGCTCAAGGGGTCGAGATGAACGTCAAGGTGGTCACAGACCTGCCCGAGGAGGACTTCAAGGCGCAGGGCCTCGAAGGCCGGATAGCGCAGGTTATCACCAACCTTCTTGGCAATGCGCTGTCCTTCTCGCCCAAAGACGGCGTGATCACCGTCACTGGCACCAAGCGCAAGGGTGGCCGTGTCCGCATGGTGGTCGAGGATCAGGGCCCGGGGATCCCGCCGGACAACCTTGGCTCAATCTTCGAGCGGTTCTACTCCGAACGCCCCGACACCGAGGCGTTTGGCGGGCATTCCGGCCTTGGTCTCAGCATTTCCAAGCAGATCATCGAGGCCCATGACGGCAAGATCTGGGCCGAGAACATTGTCGACGAGGCTGATCCCGATGGCCCGCCCAAAGGCGCACGTTTCACCTTTGAGCTCCCGGCGTAGTCTGACCGAGTGGCCCGCGTGATGGCGGACGCGGAGGAGACGCAGGTACTGCATGGATCGGCTGTGGTCCTCGCCGGTAAGGGCTGCCTGATCATCGGCGCCTCTGGTTCGGGCAAAAGCACCCTTGCCATCGAACTGATGGCACTTGGCGCGGATCTGATCTCCGACGATCAGGTCATGGCCCGCGCATCCGGTGACGGTCTGATCCTTGCCGCGCCTCCATCGATACCCCAAGCGATCGAAGCACGCCATGTTGGCCTGCTGCGTGTCGATCTTGCCGATCCCGCGCCCCTGTCGGTTCTGGTTGATCTTGACAGCGAAGAGCCGCAACGCCTGCCGCCAGATCGCAGTCGTGACTTGCTGGGGCGGCCATGTCCGGTCATCTTCGGGCGCAACCGACCGGCGTTGGCCCCGATTCTAGCTGTGTATCTGCGAGGGGGTGGCCCGGTCGCCGTGGATTGAGCTTTTGACCAGAGCAGGATATCGCGTGACCGGAGAGGATCCCAAGACCCCTCAAACTATCTCGAACGCCGAAGGCATTCCTGCGCGCCAATCTGCACCTCTGGTCCTGATCGTGACAGGTATGTCGGGCGCTGGGCGTACCTCGGCGATCAAGGCACTTGAGGATCTCGGATATGAAGCGCTGAACAACTTGCCGCTATCGCTCTTTGACCGGATCGTCGAGCCTGTGTCCGGAAGTCATGCCCCGATTGCCCTTGGCGTCGAAAGCCGGACGCGCGGGTTCTCGGCCCGGGCACTTACCGAAACTGTAGACACCCTCAGGCGCGAATGGCGCGCGGGCACGGTGCTGATCTTCCTCGATTGTGCTGATGATGTCCTTGCTCAGAGGTTTAGCGAGACCCGCAGACGTCACCCGCTTGCGCCTGCCGAAGATGCCATGACCGGGATCGGGCGTGAGCGCGAGATCCTCGCACCGGTCCGCGACAGCGCGGATGCCGTGATCGATACGACCGCGATGACCCCGCACGAGTTGAAGGCAGAACTTGGCGCGCGATTCGCCCTCAACCTATCGGCGGGCTTGTCGGTGACCATACAATCGTTTTCCTACAAACATGGCACACCGCATACAGCGGATATGGTGTTGGACTGTCGATTTCTTCGGAATCCGTATTGGGACGAGGCCTTGCGGGTGCTTGACGGGCGCGATCCGAAGATACAGGATTTTGTGCAGAGCGATCCGCTCTACGATTCATTTTTCGAGAAGCTGTGCGACATGGTTCTGACGCTGCTGCCTGCCTACAAAGCTGAGGGGAAGGCTTACTTCACCATCGCTCTCGGATGTACCGGAGGCCGGCACAGATCTGTGACGTTGACCGAGGCGCTGTCGGACTGGCTGGGTAATTCAGGTTGGCCGGTCTCCGTCCGACATCGCGAGCTGGACCGGATAGGCAAACGATAATGGCACCGACTGCACCCTCCGGCGATCCTGCAGCGCCCCTGATTGGCCTCGTGATCGTCGCGCATGGTGCATTGGCCGAAGCGCTGCTCAGCGCAACCGAACATGTGGTTGGTCCTCAGTCTTTCAGCCAGGCGGTTGCGATCGAGCCCAATGATGATCTGCGCAGCCGCCAGGCCGAGATCGACAAGGCCGTGACCGATGCCGATCAGGGTGCTGGCGTTGTAGTTGTCACCGACATGTTCGGTGGCACGCCGTCCAATCTCGCGCATGGGGCGATGTCGGGACCGGGGATCGAAGTCATCTACGGCGCAAACCTGCCCCTGCTGGTAAAGCTGGCGAAGATGCGGGATCGGCCGCTGGAGCAGGCGGTGCGTTGCGCCCTTGAGGCAGGTCACAAGTACATCAACTCGGCGGCGTCCATTCTGGAACCTGCCAACCAAGCCTGATGCCGCCCATCACCCGGACACTGGCGATTGTGAATCGCAAGGGCCTGCACGCCAGAGCCTCCGCACGGTTTGTCGAAACCGTCGAAGCCCATGACGCCTCAGCCGAGGTCAGCCGCGATGGCCAGACCGTTCCGGGCGACTCGATCATGGGACTGTTGATGCTGGCTGCGGCCAACGGCTCGAGCATCGACGTGACTTGCGACGGTCCTGCGGCGGAGGCGCTGATGGCGGCTTTGGCCGAACTGGTCGAGAGCCGGTTCGGCGAGGACAACTAAGTCGAGTTTCCTCAGAACTTCACCGCTGCCCCTTCTGCCGCACAGATCGCGCGCTGGGGACAGCCGACAAGGTGATCGTTGACCAGACCGCAAGCTTGCGCGAACGCATAGACGATGGTTGGTCCGCAGAACTTGAACCCTTCGGCCTTTAACGCCTTGGACATCTCGCGGCTGACCTTTGTCTCGGCGGGGACCTCGGCCATCGAGGCAAACTCGTTCTGAAGTGGCTTGAAATCGTAGAACTGCCAGAGGAACCGATTGAAACCCTCGCGCTCCTCGATCTTCAGATATGCCTGCGCATTACCGATGGTGGCCTGGATCTTACCCCTGTGTCGAACGATACCGGCGTCACCCAACAGGCGATTGACATCCTTCTCGGTGTACCTCGCGACCTTCTCCGGGTCGAAACCGTCGAACCCTGCGCGGAACGCATCACGTTTGCGCAGGATTGTGATCCAGGCGAGCCCCGCCTGAAATCCATCGAGAATCAGTTTCTCCCACAACGCCCGGCTGTCCGTGTCAGGACGGCCCCATTCCGCGTCGTGATATGCAACGTAAAGAGGATCTTCACCACACCAAGTGCATCTTTCCCCAGTTATTGACGTATCTGCCATCGTCATGCTCCGGCGTTAAGGAGGTGTTAGAGCATTGATAGGCGTTATTGCGTTTGCCCACCAACGGTTTGATCAGAGATCCTGGGGAGAGCCATGCGCGTAATGAACCGACCGGTCCAGGAATTGCCGGCGCCTGGCGAATGCAGTGTGTTTGCCCAGGTCGTGATTGGTATCGATAATCTCGCCACTTTGGAGGAGCTGTTCGGGGAAGCGCTGGGCGAAGAGGTCTGGGTCAAGGTCGCCAAGCGTCTGCGCCCCCTGGTCCCGCACATCGCGGACCTCAAGCAGATCGGGCAGCGGCGGATCGCAATAGGTCTTCCTGGATACGATCCTCCCGCAGTCGGGGCGCTGGTCGAAGTGCTGCAATCTGCTGTCGCATCGACAGCGATCGACTCCGTTGAAGGACCGGTGGCCTGCACGATCTCGGCGGGGTGCGTTTTCGTCAACGATGAAGACAATGCGCTTTGCATGGACGCGATTATGTCTGCGGCCCTGCATGCGCTGCATTCGGCGATGGTGCGCGGGGTTGGATCGTTTCAGACTGCACTCGATGACACCGAGCTCTTGCATCATCGTAACACGTTGATGAGCGCGTCGCGCGCAGCTCTCGGGGCGATAGAAAGCGATCACCTGCGTATCGCCTTTCAGCCCGTGGTCGGCGCGACTGGTGGCAATACCGTAAGTTTCCACGAATGCCTTGTCCGGATCCTGCAACCCAGCGGCAAGTTGATCAGCGCGTCGGCCTTCATGCCTGCGATTGAACGGCTCGGCATGGCGGCCCTGATCGACCGGCAGGTGCTGATGATGACGTTCGAGGCAATGACGGCGGAGCCGCGGGCACGGCTATCGGTCAATCTCTTCCCGCAGACCATGCAGGATGGCGAGTGGCTTGTCATGTTCGAGAATGCTGTTGCCAGTGACCCCACTTTGGGGGAGCGGCTGATCATCGAGGTAACCGAACAGGCGGCGATGTTGGACTCCACGCGTACGCTGCGCTTCATGGACCGGTTGCGTGAGCACGGAGTGAGCTTCGCCCTCGACGACTTCGGGGCCGGGCAGACCTCGCTGCGCTACCTGCGAGACTTCCGATTCGATGCGCTGAAGATCGACGGGCAGTTCGTGCGCAGTGTGCACGAGGACGAAGACTGTGCATTCTTTGTCGAGAAGATTGTCGAAATTGCTCGCCGGTTCGACATGATGACAATTGCCGAACACGTCCACAGTCCCGCTGCGGCGCATGTGCTGACGACTTTGGGGGTCGAGTACTTCCAAGGCTTCCACTTCGGCGCACCAAACATGGTGCTGCACCCGACCGGCAGTCCGATCACTGATCTCGCTCAGCAAGCGTAGATCCGAACAGTCAAGGGGTGGGTCACGATGCGCCGGACCCGGAACCCACGCGTGATGGACGGGTCAGCCTTTGGACTTGCTCAGCTTCTCGAGCTGTTCTTGCATGCTGCGCAATTGTGCCTGAAGCGTTTCAAGATCACCGCCCTCGGCTTTGTCTTCGGTCTTGGTTTCAGGTTTCGCCTGTTGCGGAGGCTGTCCAAACGGTGAGAACATCTGCATCGACTTTTGGAACAGATCGATGTTCGAGCGCGTGATCTGTTCAAAGTTTGCCAGCGCGGCATTCCCGCCAAACGCTTCACGCATCTGTTCCTGATTGCGGCTGAAGGCGTCCATTGAAGCGTCGAGATAGCTCGGAACCACGCCTTGCAACGGGTCACCATAAAGCCGGATAAGTTCGCGCAGAAACTTGGTAGGCAGCATATTCTGATCTTTCGCCTCTTCCTCGACGATGATCTGGGTCAGGACCGAACGCGTGATGTCTTCCTTGGTTTTTGCGTCGAAGACGGCAAAGTCCTCTCCTTCGCGAACCATTGCCGCAAGGTCTTCCAATGTGACATAGCTGCTTTTGGCGGTGTTATAGAGACGCCGATTGGCGTACTTTTTGATGACCACCTTCTCAGCTTCGCCCTGGTCCGCCACGCTTGAGCCTCCCTGTCTCTTCACCGTACCGATATTTGCACCGCCCCGCTGATGGTGCAATAGCGTTGTTGCGAGTGCGAAAGCCCGCCTTTCCGGGTGCAGCATTGTATTTTTGTGCAGCGCAACATAAATGTCGCATTGTGCCGATTTTGGCCCTGTGTCAGAAGGCGCGAAGTCAAAAAACGAAACACAATCGGCAAGAGAGGAACGCTATATGACAAACGTCGTTATCGCATCTGCCGCCCGCACAGCCGTCGGCAGCTTCAACGGATCTTTCGCGAACACACCTGCCCATGACCTTGGGGCAACTGCCATCAAGGCCGCGCTTGAGCGCGCTGGTGTCGACGCTGCGGCCGTCTCCGAGACGATCCTTGGCCAGGTCCTGAGCGCCGGTCAGGGTCAGAACCCGGCCCGCCAGGCACACATCAACGCCGGTTTGCCGCAGGAAGCTGCGGCTTGGGGGATCAACCAGGTTTGCGGTTCTGGACTTCGCGCGGTGGCCCTTGGCGCTCAGCATATCCAGCTTGGCGATGCCGGGATCGTGGTTGCCGGCGGTCAGGAAAGCATGAGCCTCAGCCCCCATGTCGCGCACATGCGTGCCGGCACCAAGATGGGCGACGTGAAGTTCGTCGACTCGATGATCAAGGATGGTCTCTGGGATGCCTTCAACGGCTATCACATGGGTACGACCGCCGAGAACGTTGCCGAAAAATGGCAGATCAGCCGGGATCAACAGGACGAGTTCGCGGTCGCTAGCCAGAACAAGGCCGAGGCCGCACAGAAGGCCGGGAAGTTTGCTGACGAGATTGCGCCCTTTACCGTGAAGCATCGCAAGGGCGACATCGTGGTCGATAGCGATGAATACATCCGCCATGGTGCGACGATGGACGCGATGCAGAAACTGCGTCCGGCGTTCTCCAAAGAAGGATCGGTGACCGCGGCCAACGCGTCCGGCCTGAACGATGGAGCTGCAGTCACCTTGCTCATGAGCGCGGACGAGGCCGAAAAGCGCGGCGTCGAACCGCTGGCCCGGATCGCGTCTTATGCGACGGCTGGTCTTGATCCAGCAATCATGGGCGTGGGGCCGATCTACGCCAGCCGCAAGGCGTTGGACAAGGCGGGCTGGAAAGTCGAGGACCTCGATCTTGTAGAAGCGAACGAGGCGTTCGCCGCCCAGGCTTGCGCCGTGAACAAGGACATGGGCTGGGACCCGGAGATCGTCAACGTGAACGGCGGGGCGATTGCCATCGGCCATCCCATCGGCGCATCGGGTTGCCGGGTGCTGAACACGCTGTTATTCGAGATGAAAAGGCGCGACGCTAAAAAAGGCCTCGCAACGCTGTGCATCGGCGGCGGCATGGGCGTCGCGATGTGCGTCGAACGCCCTTAGGTTTGATTGAGATCAAGGCGGGGTCAGACGAGCCCCGCCAAAAAACACAACATCATACAATGACGAGGAGACAAGCATGGCACGGGTTGCCCTGGTAACTGGCGGATCGCGTGGAATCGGCGCGGCGATTTCGAAATCCCTCAAGGATGCAGGCTACAACGTCGCGGCGAATTATGCCGGCAACGATGAAGCCGCTGCCGCGTTCAAGGAAGAGACCGGGATCGCAGTCTACAAGTGGTCGGTCGCAGACTATGACGCGTGCGCTGCGGGCATCGCAAAGGTCGAAGCCGATCTTGGTCCTGTCGAGGTTCTGGTGAACAACGCCGGGATCACGCGCGATGGGATGTTCCACAAGATGACACCCGAGCAATGGAAAGAAGTCATCGACACGAACCTCACCGGGCTCTTCAACATGACCCATCCGGTCTGGCCTGGCATGCGCGAGCGGGGCTTTGGCCGCGTGATCAACATCTCGTCGATCAACGGTCAGAAAGGCCAAATGGGTCAGGCGAACTACTCCGCCGCCAAGGCTGGCGATATCGGGTTCACCCGTGCACTTGCACAGGAAGGCGCGTTCAAGAACGTCACGGTCAACGCGATCTGCCCGGGTTACATCGGCACGGACATGGTCATGGCCGTACCCGAGAAGGTCCGCGAGGCAATCGTCGGCCAGATCCCTGTGGGCCGCTTGGGCACTCCGGAAGAGATCGCGCGCTGTGTGGCGTTCCTTGCCTCGGACGATGCGGGTTTCATCACCGGATCAACTATCTCGGCAAACGGTGGTCAGTTCTTCAGCTGACCACAACGTGACGCCAGAGCGGCGTGCACAAACAAAAAAGGCCGGCGCTCCGAAGCGCCGGCCTTTTCCATTTTGGGCTCGGCGACGTTTAGGTGGCCGCACCGGGCTTGGGCAACATCGCCTTGGGTGCGGTCTCGACCAGGTTCTCCGGCGCTGTGAACAGGCTCCGGATCATCGCGGCGAAGGCGCGCGACCGCTCGCGGCGACCCTTTGCGACATAGTGGTCGACAGTGGCTTGATCGACGGTGGGTGGGGTTAAGGAAGATTTAATCATAACTGCTCTCCGATTTACGAACTGAGCGTTTCGCCCTTGCTGGTAAGGTAATTAGGCCTTACTGCTGCGTTGCGCAAACGAGTCTTTCTGCGCTTCAATATAAACTGGCTTAACTGATATGCCTGATCGCCTGCCCCCGCTGACCGCCCTGCGTGCCTTCGAGGCTGCGGCGCGGCACATGAGCTTCGCCAAAGCGGCAGAGGAGTTGTTCGTCACACCCGCCGCGCTCAGCTACCAGATCAAGCAACTCGAGGAGCATTTCGGCACCGCCCTCTTTCGCCGGTTGAACCGGGCCGTTGAGCTGACAGATGCCGGGCATGCTCTGCAACCGGGCACCGAGGAAGGCTTCGACCTCCTGCGTCAGGCGGCGCGCAATGTTGCAAAGCTTCAGGATGACGGTGTCTTCACCCTGACCGCGGGACCGGCCTTCACCGCGAAATGGCTGGCGCCCCGTTTCTTCCGTTTCACGTCCGAACATCCGGAGATCGAGTTGAGGTTTGTCGCCAGCCTGCGCATGCTTGACTTTGCGCGTGACGGCATAGATGCCGCGATCCGCTTTGGTCAGGGCGAAGACGATGGTGTCTTCAGCGAGGTACTGGCCGAGGAGTGGATGACGCCGGTCTGCACGCCCACGCTGGCCGAGCGGATCACCCGCAAGGGGACTCTCAAGGGCGAGCACCTGCTGCATGACGAGAGTATCGAAATCCTCGACCCGGTTCCGGACTGGGCAGCGTGGGGCCGACTTGCCGGTGAGGAAGGTGACTGGGTCCACGGCACGCACTTCTCCAATGCGGATCACTCGATTGATGTCGCGCTCGAGGGAGGTGGCGTAGCACTGGGCCGGATCGTTCTGGTCGAGCGCTATCTGACATCCGGGCGGCTGGTCGCGCCGTTCGATCTCGCCATGCGCTCGGGCGGACAGTTTCGTTTCGTCTGCCCGGAAGGGGCCGAGACGCAGGACCATATTGGCGGGTTCCTCGCATGGCTGCGTCAGGAGATGACAGCCATCGAACCCCTCAGCCAACGCATGCGGTTGATGGACATCCCCTGAACCGGATACCCTGAAGGGGCTTTTCGGAGCCTGGAGCTTGGCCTAGAAGAGCACACTCTCAAAGCGGAGCAAGGCATGCTGATTGGACTTCTGGAAACGGGGCGCGTGCCCGAGGACATGGTGCCGGACCACGGCGACTATCCCACCCAGTTCGGTGAGATCTACCGGTCAGTCGACCCGTCCGTCCGCGTCGCGACCTATGCCGTCATCGACGGCATTTTCCCCAAGCGTCCAGATGAGTGTGACGCCTGGCTGATCACCGGGTCAAAATACGGGGTTTATGACGACGAGCCGTGGATCGAACCGTTGAAGACCTGCCTGCGCGAAATCCGTGCCGCCAATGTGCCGATCATCGGGATCTGCTTTGGTCATCAGATCATGGCCGAGGCATTTGGTGGACGCGCAGAGAAATTCCATGATGGTTGGGCATGTGGTGTACATGATTATGCCGTCACGTCGCGCCCGGAATGGATGGCCGATGCCAGCGGGGCGTTTGCCATGCATGCCATGCATCAGGATCAGGTCACGGGCCTACCCGATGACGCCACGGTTCTGGCCTCCAGCCCGTTCTGCCAGAATGCGATGCTAGCTTATGGCGATCCGGACGCACCGGATGCGATCTCGATCCAGCCGCATCCCGAATTTGCGATGGCCTACGCCAAGGACCTCGTGGAGTTGCGTGCAGGTGAGCTGATCCCGCCGGAGCGCAGCGAGCCTGCGATGGCCTCTTTCGGTAAGGCGGTCGACAACATCGAGTTTGTGAAGTGGAGCCTTGCCTATCTGCGCAAGGTTCTGGGGGATCGCACGGCGGCCTGAGGTACGATCTTGCCTACTGCGCCTGGACAGCTGGACCGAACAGACAGCTTGGTGCCCCGGGACTGTGCCAGGGACACCAAAGTGATGGCGTGACGGGTTACTCCCCGGTCGCCTTGCCGGTCAGCTTGCCGAGTGCTCCGGTCATCATCTTCACCTTGGGATGATCGGCGGGCAGGCCATGTGCGGCAGCGAACGAGGCGGGATCGCGATAGACCAGCCAGGTCTTGCCATCCGCCTCAAAGGCGACAACGCGCAATGGCAGATCGAGACCTGCGGTCGGCGAGGCGGCAATCGGCTCGGACCCGATCTTGGGATTGCCGAAGATCAGCGCCTGGTTCGGGGCCATATCAACGCCGACACCGGCTGCACCCTTGGCGTGATCGATCCGGGCAAAAACGGTCGCTCCGGCCTTACCAAGCGCGGCCTCCAGGCGATCAAGCGTGGTAGCGACATCATGTTTGCTTTCGATCTTGATCAGATCATCGGCGGCGTGCACGGGGGCCATCATCATCACCAAACCAAAGAAGAGGGCTGCAAAGCCCGCGGCGAAACGTCGTGTCATGGGCGTCTCCTGAATGAAACTGGATGTCGCATCATAAGCTGACCGCGTGGGTTATGAAATCGCGATTCTCCGTCCCTCACCAGGCTGTGACGGAGCGAAACAAACTTGGGGTTTGCAGCAAAGGTTCGATGCCGGTCAGATCACAGGAGGTCTGGCCGCATGGCGCGGGTCAGGTGATTTCGGACCAAAGAGGCCTCGATCAGCGAAATTTCGCTGCACCGAAAGTCCGGAAATGAAAAAGGCCGGCGATGCCGGCCCGTTGGTCTAGTGTGTCGTCGTCAAGGAGAGCTTTTCGATCTCCTCCTTCAAGTGAAGTTTCTCTCTCTTCAGGGCGGAGATCTGTACGCTGTCCACCCCGGGCCGTCGTTCCTCGTCCTTGATTTTCGCCTTCAGCGTCTGGTGTTTGCTGCGCAGCTGATCAAGGTGAGATGAAACGTCCATGAGAACCCTCCTGCAGTTTCGATGGTAGCCTGAGTAGTTAAGCAGCCTTCCTTCAAATTGTCACCAAATCGTTAATCCGCTGACATCGCGCGGTGTAAACATCATGTGACGGGCAGAGCAGTCTCGACCAGCTTGCACCAGTAGGCAACGCCAAGGGGCGCGGCGTCATCGTCAAAGTCGTAGGTCGAGGTGTGCAGGGGCGACGAGCCGCCATTGCCGATGAAAACAAAGCATCCGGGCCGGGCGTTTGCCATAAAGGCGAAGTCCTCGCCCCCCATGGTTGGATCGCGGTCGCGGTCAACGTTCTCGGCACCGGCCACGGTGTCCAACACCCCGGCCACCAGTGCCGTTTGTTCGGGGTCATTGATCGTTGCGGGGTAGGCGATGTCGGAGAACACGATCTCCGCGCTGACCCCTAGTCCTTGGCCGACCTGATCGCAGATCCGGCGCATCTCGGTCCGGATTACTTTGCCGACCTCTTCATCGAAATGCCGGGTGGTGCCGGAGATGATGGCTTCGTCGGGGATAACGTTCGAGGCTGTGCCGGAGTGAAATTGTGTGACCGACACCACGGCAGACTTCAAGGGATCGACCTTACGGGCGACCACTGTCTGCAGAGCGGTCACGATCTGGGCGCCTGCGATCACCGGATCGCTGGCCAGTTGCGGGACCGCGCCGTGCCCGCCCGCGCCTTTCACCGTGATGGTGAACTCGTCCGCCGACGCCATCACCGGGCCCGGACGCACCGCAAACTGTCCGACCGGTATGCCGGGCCAATTGTGCATGCCGAAGACGGCGCGCGAGGGGAAGCGTTCGAACAGTCCGTCCTTGATCATCGCCTCGGCGCCTGCGCCAAACTCCTCGGCCGGTTGAAAGCAGAAATGAACGGTACCGGCGAAGTTCCGGGTCTCGGCGAGATGTTTTGCCGCGCCAAGCAGCATGGTCATATGTCCGTCATGACCGCAGGCGTGCATGGTGCCTTCGGTCTGAGACGCATGAGCGTGCCCCGTTTCCTCGAGGATCGGCAGCGCGTCCATGTCCGAACGCAAGAGGATCGCCTCTCCCTCCGCGCCGGTCCGGCCATGCAGTACCCCGACGACGCCGGTCTCGCCGATCCCGGTTTCTACCGCATCAAAGCCCCACGCGCGCAGTTTTCCGGCAATCACCTCGGCCGTGCGGTGTTCGCTGTAGCCAAGTTCGGGATGCTGATGCAGGTCGCGCCGCCATTCCGCCAGCTCCGGCGCCATCGCGGCAATCGAGTTCGGGATGGGCTGCATCGCCTGCTCCTGTCAGAAATCGAGTTGAGCCCCGTCGCGAAGAATGGCTCGGGCACGCGGGGAATGATCTTCGCCGTCCTGATCATGCGTGGCCCCCTCGTGCAAAACAAGAGGGGCGGCCAGGCGAAACGGACCGCGCCCGCCTTTGCGGGCCTTCACGATCACCCGCTTGGCGTCCCGGCCCTCGCGTGCGGCAAGCGGCAGAAGATGGATGTCTCCGACCCGGAAAGCCAGCGAGGCCATCGCTTCGGGCACCGCCTCGGCCCGCAGGATTGCGGTCAGCCAGCCGCCGGGCTGCAGACGGGTCAGCGCTGCGGTCAGCCAGATCTCAAGCGTCGCCTCCTGCACGCGGTTGGCCTTGTCCTTGCCAGGATCGGGTGAGGCGATCGAGGTCTCCGGATGCCAGGGCGGGTTCAGCATCACGCAGTCGAAGCTGATCTCGCGCAGAACCCGAGGCATGTCGCGCATATCGCCGCGATGGATCGTCAGGCCGGACTTGTTCAGTTCGGCGTTCTCACGCGCCAGCCGGGCGTAATCGGACTGTACCTCTAGACCGTGCAGCCAGAGTTTCGGAACCCGCGCGCCGAGACAAAGCGACGCCGCCCCGGCACCGCACCCGAGATCAAGGATACACTGCCCCGGTTGTGCAGGGGTTGCGGCAGCCAGCAACACGGGATCGGTGGCGGCCCTGTACCCGCGCGTCGGCTGGCGCAGACGGACCATGCCGCCCATCAGATCGTTCTCGGAAAACTCACGAGAGCTTTCTGCGCCTGCACTCATATGCCGCCCTCGGCCTGATAGGGCTCGATGCCATTGTCGGTCAGGATCACACGGGCGCGATAGAGATCGGTCGAGCGCACCATGATCCGCCGCGGCAATACGCCGATAGAACCCTCGAGGACGCTCATGTTTAAGTCCAGAACGAAGCACTCAATGTCCTCGGCCTTCAGGAGCGCCGAGGTGTAGGGTACGAGGGTCGGGTCGTTGGTGCGCAGCAATTCTTCCATCTTTGGGCTGATAATGGATCACTTCGCTCGCGTCGAGGTGGCAAGGTGAGCGCTGCTGCCGCAGGGGCTGAGAGCGGTGCCGACGTGCAACCGTTCGATCGGCTGGTGGCCCTGGTGCGTGAAGACCTCGATGCCGTCAGCGATCTGATCCGTGAGCGCATGGCGTCGGAGGCGGCGCCTCGTATTCCCGAGATTTCAGCGCATCTGATCGAGGCCGGTGGCAAGCGCCTGCGCCCGATCCTGACATTGGCGGCCAGCCAGCTTTGCGGGTATCGCGGGGTGGATCACATCAAACTGGCGGCCACTGTCGAGTTCATCCACACTGCGACGCTTTTGCATGACGATGTGGTCGATGAAAGCGGGCAGCGCCGCGGGCGGGCCACGGCCAACATCCTTTGGGACAACAAATCGAGCGTGCTGGTCGGCGATTATCTCTTTGCCCGGGCGTTTCTGTTGATGGTCGAGACCGGCAGTTTGAAGGTGCTCGAGATTCTCTCGAACGCGTCTGCGGTGATTGCGGAAGGCGAAGTGCTGCAACTGACCACTGCGCATGATCTGACCACGGACGAGGCGCGGTATCGCCGGGTGATCCTTGGCAAGACCGCGGCGCTCTTCAAGGCCGCCGCGGAAGTGGGCGGGGTAATCTCGGAGGCAGGGGAAGCCCGGACCGCGGCACTCGCGGCCTATGGAGAGGGGCTGGGGACGGCGTTCCAGCTTTCAGACGATTATCTCGATTACGGCGGCTCTTCAGCGATGCTGGGCAAGAATACCGGCGATGACTTCCGCGAAGGTAAAGTGACGTTGCCCGTCATTTTGGCCATGTCCCGCGGGGATGAGACTCAGCGGGCGTTCTGGGCGCAAACCATCGGGCAGGGCAAACAGGCGTCAGAGGATCTGGCGACGGCGATGACCTACCTTGAGCAGACCGGTGCGCTGGTTGATACCCGCAAGGCCGCCGAAACCGAAGCCGCGAAGGCTGTAGCGGCGCTGGATGTGTTTGAGGATGGTCCTATGCGCCAGGCGCTGGCCGACATCGCCAGACAGGTCGTGACGCGGGACAGCTAGTGCGTCTGGGGAGAACAGCGGCCATATCGCTGGCGCGATAGCATCGGCTCTCGCGAGCCGCGCCCTGCCTGCCGATGGCAGTCAGATGGCCGCTGTTGGTGCCCGCTGGCAATCGACAGGCGCGTGGGCGACCCACCAATCGGGATGCGCCGTGCGCAAAGTGTCTGCAGCGGTGTCGGCCTGCGCCTCGGTCTCGAACAATGCGAAACAGGTAGCGCCTGAGCCAGACATCCTGGCCAGCGGCGCGCCTGAGAGGGCGGCGAGAATGGTGGTAATTGGCGGGCAGAGCGCCTCGGCCGCACGCTGAAGATCATTACGTTGGGTTTGCAGCCAGCCGATCAGATCGTCAAAGGTCGCGAACCCTTGTGCGGGCGGTTCCGGGCACCGTGGCGGGTTCTTGTCCGGCGTGTTGGAAAAGACCGCACCGGTCGGCACGCCGATCCCGGGGTTGACCATTACAATCCAGAATTCTGGCATCTGGGTTATGGTGATCAGATCCTCACCGATCCCCTGCATGCGTTGCGCTTCGGGTGCGCAGAGGCAGACGGGAATGTCAGCGCCGAGGCGAGCGGCGAGCCCATCGGGGATCTCCACCTTCCAGAGATTGGAGAGCAAGCGGAGTGCGGCTGCGGCATCGCTCGATCCGCCGCCGATGCCAGAAGCGACCGGCAGGTTCTTGGTGAGATGGAGCGCCGCCCCGTGGCGGCCCCCGGATTGTTCCGACAAGAGGGCCGCTGCCTGCAGCACCAGATTGTCACCGCCGGAGGAGAGGCTCCCTGCAAATGGACCATCCAGCGAAAGCGACAGCCCGTTCGCCGGTTCTGCTGTCAGGTGATCGCCGATCCGGGGAAATACCACGAGGGAATCGAGCAGGTGATAGCCATCGCCGCGCTGGCCACAAAGCTGAAGCGAGAGGTTGACCTTGGCCGGGGCGAGGATGCCATCAGTGGCGCGTTCAGCCGCCGTCATTCTTTGCGTCGGTCCCGCCATCTTGCGTGTTGTTGCGCCCGATGATGCCGGGCAGGCCCTCGGCCTCTTCTTCAGCCAGAACAGTGTCGAGACCGTCCTCGAGCTTGCGGCGGATGCGGTCGGCGTCTTTTTCTTCGGGCTCGAAGGAAAGCGCCCGCTTCCACTGGAAACGCGCTTCGATCTTCCGGCCGACCATCCAGAGCGCATCACCGAAATGGTCATTGATCACGGGATCGACGGGGCGCAGTTCAACCGCGGTTTCCAGATGCTCGACGGCCCGGTCGAAATCGCCGAGACGGTAGAGCACCCAGCCCAGACTGTCGACGATGTAACCGTCTTCAGGGCGCTGCTCGACCGCGCGTTCGATCATCTGCTCGGCTTCGGCAAGGTTGGAGCCCTGTTCCACCCAGCTATACCCCAGGTAATTCAGCACGTCTGGCTGATCTTCCTTCAGCTTCAGCGCCTGTTTGAAATCGGCCTCGGCCTTGTCCCATTGCTTTGAGCGTTCGTTGGCGATGCCGCGCTGGTAGAACAGCACCCAGTGGTGCTCCTCGATTTCCGGTAGCAGGGCGACCGCTCCGTCATAGGCTGTGCTGGCTTCCTCGAAACGGCTCTCGCGGCGCAGCATGTCGCCAAGCGCGGTGTGTGCTTCGATCTGTTTTGGGAATTTCGCGACAGTTGTGGTCAGTTCGTCAATCGCCTCGTCAGGACGGCCAGCCGCCTGCATCGCCTCGGCCATGCCGACCTGTGCGCTCAAGGCTTCCGGCGCGCTGTCCGGGATTGCGTCATAGGCGCTGATGGCGGCCTCATACTGGCGGTCCTGATCGAGGATCTGTGCGATCAGGAGCTGCGCCTCGGTCAAGGCCGGATCCAGATGCGTCGCGAGCCGTGAATAGGCGAGCGCGATCACCCGGTTGCGCCCGCGGGCGAGGAGGCCGGAGACGCCGTAGAGGACCTCCGCCGCGCCCTCCGTCGGTTCATCGACCTCGACAGCAGGCGTTCCGCCGGCTTCGATCTCCGCGGCAAGCTGCGAAAGGGCCGCGTTACCGAACGTACCGGAGAGGCGCTCGTTGATCACAGAGACGGCCTCGTCACGGCGCCCGAGCCGGGCCAGCGACCCCGCGCGCAGACGCGCCAGACGCAAGGTCCCGCCGTTGGCCATTTCCGCGACGCGGGCCATCGCTTCAACGGCGCCTTCGTCATCTCCCGATGCGGCAGAGATCAACCCGTAGTGATACGCCGCCACGATCTGACCGGGTTGGCCATTGTCGTCGGCAGCTTCGAGTTCAGTGAGGATCGCCAGCGCACCCTCCTGATCTCCGGCTCCGTAGGTCGCCCAGGCATCGATAACCTGACCCACGAACGGACCCTCGGCATTCAACAGCTCGCTCACCGCGTTGGCATCGCCGGTGCTGAGACCGCCGGCAGCCAGCGCGAGTACGCCCAGATGATGGCCGGGGTTGAGGTCCTCGAGCCGCCGCGCAAGAGCAATGCCATCGGTGACATTACCGGCTGCGATCTGGTTCATCATCGCGCGCTCGAGCAGCGTTGCATTGTCGCCATCGCGGGCCAGCGCCTTGGTATAGAACCGCGCTGCCGCAACCACGTCGCCCCGCGACTCCGCCTGTTGCGCCGCCAGATAGGGGCCGGCAAGGCCTTGCGCCTGACCTGCGCCGGGCAGGGCAACAACGGCCGAAACCGCCAGCGCCAGAGCACTGCGTGCGATGAGGTTTGACAGTGAAGTCATATGCGACAGCCTTTCCGGCGCTGAAATGTTCTGTGGGTGGGGACTGCCCCTGTGCCGTTTTGGTAAAGTAGGCACCCTTTCGGTCAATGCAATTCTTGCGGGTGGGTCAGAATAACTGGCTGAGGCGCGCGATTGCAAACATCTGTGTCATAATTGTGCCCCATCGGGTGGGCTTCAGGTGCCGATTTCCCCGAGCCAGGCGATCAGCGCTGGGGCCAGCCGGGTTTGTGCGCGCTGGCTGACGAAGGCACCGATATGCCCGGTGGGCAGAGCCAGTTCGCGATACTTGGCTGGTTCGACATGTCGCGACAGGGCCCGGCTGCACGGCGGCGGGATGATATGATCGGCGGTCGCGAAGATGTTAAGGACCGGCACCGAGATCCGGGTCAGATCCACCGGATCGTCGCGGAACCGGAACGTCCCGCGGGTCAGTGCGTTGCTGTGGTAGAGGTCTCCGAGCCATGCCCGCGCCATCGCGCCGGGCAGGTCTGGTCGGTCAGCCAGCCAGCGCTCCATCGCCAAAAAAGTGCGCAGGGCAGTGGGATCATCGGCGCAATCGAGCATTTCAATTGCGTATTTCGCCAGCGTCCGGACGGGGTTGAGCTGGTTGAAGACCAAGCCGGTCAGCGGACCGGCCAAGTTCCCGTCAGGCCCGATCAGACCATCGAGGTCTTGCCGATCGAGCGATCTGACCCAGACGTTCAACAGCCCATGCGCGGGGTCGGGGTCGTCCGAGTCTGCGTGAAAATCGACCGGGGTGACAGCCACGGAAAGCCCGCCAAGGCGCGGGTCACCGGAGGCTGCCCTGCACACCGCCATCGTGCCGCCCTGACAAATGCCAAAGAGCGCGATCCGAGGCTGCCCGCTCGCTGAACAGACTGCGGCGATCGCTGCGTCGAGGCAGTCCCCGGCATAGTGGTCAAAGCCCTTGTGCCGATCTTCCGGTCCGGCCTCACCCCAATCGACGACATAGACATCGATCCCGGCGGCCAGAAGATTGCGGACGAGAGAGCGCTCGGGCAGCAAGTCGGTCATGGTTTGGCGACCGATCAGTCCATGGCAGATCAGAACGGGAAGGGTGCCGGGCTTTGGCTCGGCAAAGCTCTCGTAGTGCGAGACCGTGATCTTGCCGTCGCCATGGCGCCAGATCTCCCGCTTTGGTGTCTGCGCAATCGCCACGCCGCCCCAGTCCTCCTGCGCGAGAGCCTGTCCCGCGGCGCTGAAGGTCCGTGTCTGAGCGGCAGCAACCGTCCGCATCTGCTCTGGCAAAGCTTCTTGGGTGCGCGCAAGCAAACGCAGAGCATCGCGCTGAACGTCGAGAAAGTCTTCGCTGCGCTGGAGCGCAATGAACTCCGCTTCGGCAAAATCGAACCAGCGCTGGCGCAGGACCCGCCAGTCCGGCGCGTCCGCACCTTGGCCGATGGCCCGGCGGTGGGTCTCGAATTGCGCCTGCACCCGTGCCCACGTTGTTGCGATCAGCCGCTGATAGCGTGCGTTTACCTTGCCGAACTGCGCGGTTTCCTGTGCTGTCCCGTCCAGTGCATGATCTCGCCAGAACGGCTGGAAACACTGCCAGTCCGGCTCCGCAAAAGCACCCGCATCGGCAAAGGCGGGCGCTTGACCGGCCGCGGACCAGAACGCGCGTTGCTGTTCGGTGATGCCCTTCAAACCAGTAC
>CAYYZH010000034.1:0-27800 GCA_964475765.1 uncultured Limibaculum sp. | reverse complement strand
TGGGTGATTTTCGACGACCGCCTCGATCGGTTCGCACAGGATTTCCCGGACTACATGACGGCGGACGAGATGGGGGCGATCCGCCGCGGGTCTGCGTCCGAGATCGCCGAGCAGACCGGCCTGCCCGCCGACTCTCTTGCGGAAACACTCGAACAAACCCGCAGCTTTGCTGTTGGAGCGCCTGATCCATTGGGGAGAGATTTCACCGGCAAGCCAGCGCTGGGTGAAAACCTTTGTGCAATCCGCGTGACGGGCGCGCTCTTTCACACCCAAGGCGGCCTCACAATCGACGGGAACGCCCGCGTTACAGACCCAAACGGCACCCCCCTGCCCAACCTCTTTGCGGGGGGCGGCGCCGCGTGCGGAGTGTCTGGCTCCCTGGCCGAGGGCTATCTCTCTGGCAACGGTCTGTTGACCGCCATTGGTCTTGGCTATGTTGCCGGGCGGGCCGCAGCACGGCTGACCAAAGGGGAAAGCTGATGGAGATTGCAGTTCTGGGTGGTGGCAACGGATCGCTCGCGGCAGCGGCGGACTTGACCGAACAAGGCCATTCAGTGCGCCTCTGGCGACGTGATCCTGCGTCGGTCAAGGCCATGCGTGCCTCTGGCCTGAAGCTGAAAGACCATGAAGGCACACGCAAGGTCGAGCTTGCAGAGATCACCGCCAATCTGGCGATAGCACTGGGTGGAGCCACCCTGATCGTCTGCCCTCTCCCGGCCACCGCACATGCCGATCTTGCGCCGCGTCTCGCGCCGTTGCTGACCGATGATCAAGTTGTGTTTCTGCCACCGGGCAGTTTCGGCACCTACATGATGGCCAAAGCAATGCGCGATGCCGGTAACAGGGCGAACGCAGCCTTTGCCGAGGCTGGCACGCTCCCATACCTCACGCGCAAACACGGCGCAGATACGATTGCCATCACCACGCGGGCCAGTCGTCTACCGACGGGCGTCCTGCCGCTCAGCGCGAAAGATCATGCGCTCGCGGTCGTACGTAGCGCGTTTCCCAGCGTCGAGGACGCGGGCGATGCGCTCTCCGGCGCGCTGATGAACGCAGGTCCGATTATCCACCCGCCGCTGATCCTGATGAACGCCGGTCCGATCGAGCATTTCGATCATTGGGACATTCACAACGAAGGCACACAGCCCGCCATCCGCCGCGTGACCGATGCACTTGATGCCGAACGGGTCGCGGTGCGGGAGGCGTTGGGCTATGGCGCGCCGCATTTTCCGCTGATCGACCACTACACCACCGATCAGTGGATGTACGGCAATCTCGCGCATGACAAGCTGACCGACAGTGGCGACTGGCGCGAACATCTGGTGCTGACCGAGCATCGCTACATGCGTGAGGACGTGGCAACGGGTCTGGCCCTTCTTGTGTCGGTCGCGGACTGGGCCGGGGTGCCGTGCCCGGTGGCAAGGGGGTTGCTGGCGCTGGGCTCGGCCATCTGTGGCGAGGATTTTCGGGTCACTGGGCGAACGCTGGACACTCTCGGATTGGCCAATCTCGACCGTGCCGGGATGACGGCTCTTCTGGAGACCGGTCCATGACGGAAGTCATCGCCGCTGCAGGCGCGGGCCGGATGGGCCAGGGGCTGGCAATAGTGTTTGCGCATGCCGGCCATCCCGTCCGGCTGGTTGATCTCAAACCGCGTGAAGATCCCAAAAACTATCTCGACGTCGCCGAACAGAACATCCGCGACACGCTTGAGATGTTGGCCGGATGCGGAATGTTCGCTCCGGATCACCTTGGACCCATCACCAGCCGTATCACTTATGTAGCTGCGGAAGGATCCCGCGACGGCTTGGCCGAGGCGGATGTGATCTTCGAGGGCGTGCCTGAAACTTTGGAGGCGAAACGCGCCGCTTTCGAAGTAATTGCCAAGCATGCCCGGCCCGAAGCGATTATCGCCTCGACCACTTCCACGATCCTTTCCGACGATCTGCAGGCGATGTGCAAAAGGCCAGAGCGGTTCCTGAACGCGCATTGGCTTAACCCGGCCTTTCTGGTTCCGCTGGTCGAGCTGTCCCCCGGGGCCAAGACCAATCCCGAAGTCACGGCTCGCCTCAAGGCACTGCTTGAACGGATCGGCAAGGTTCCGGTTGTCTGCAAAGCCAGCCCCGGTTTCATTGTACCGCGCATTCAGGCGCTGGCGATGAACGAGGCCGCGCGTCTGGTCGAAGAGGGCGTTGCAAGTGCCGAAGACGTCGACAAGGCAACGACTTATGGACTGGGGTTCCGGTTCGCCATTCTCGGGATGCTGGAGTTCATCGACTGGGGCGGTGGCGACATTCTCCACTATGCCAGCCGTTACATGACCGAGGCGATGGGCGACGACCGGTTTCGCGCGCCGGAGATTGTCGAGCGTAACATGGCAGAAGGACGCCGTGGTCTGGCGGACGGGGCAGGGTTCCTAGACTATGATGGTATGGATATCCCGGGCTATCGTCGCGAACGCCTGTCGGCTTTCGTTGCCCAGCTTCGACATATGGGTATGTTGCGCCCACCGCGGTAACCGTGGCCCGCCAAGAATGTCGCCGGACAGGAGATCAGGTTGAGTATTGGACTGCCGGTCTGGCTACGGGACCTCACACGCGCGACTTTTTTGGGATGGCTGGCGGCGCTATGTGTGGCGGCTGCAGGAGGCTATGCCGCGCTCCTCATCGGCACACCTTTGCCTTGGCTTCTTGGCGGAATGCTGGCTACGGCAGGTGCGATGGCGATGGGCCTGAAGGTCATGGGCCAGCCGTTGACCTTTCCGCAGACGCCGCGGATGATCTTCATAGCGGTGATCGGGGTCGCGATTGGTGGCACGGCGACGCCCGGCATGTGGACGGAGGTGGTGGACTGGTGGTCCTCGCTGGTGGCGGTCGGCGTGTTTGTCGGCGTAGCGCATCTCCTGAACTATCAGCTGTTTCGACGCGTAGGACGATATGATCGCGCGACCGCGTTCTACTGCGCTACACCCGGTGGTCTGATCGAGTCTCTACAGCTTGGCGAAGAAGCGGGCGGTAACGTCCCCTTGCTGACGGTCCAGCATTTCGGGCGCATTGCACTCACCGTCACGCTGGTGCCGCTCCTCTATTGGGCTATGCGGGGCGAGGCTGTGGGGAGTGCGGCGGGTGTCAGTCTAGAGCCGAACGATGTTTCCATGAACGCTTTCGATTTGTTCCTCCTTGTCGGGTGCGGTCTGATTGGCGGTTGGGGCGGACGCAAGGTTGGATTTCCCGCGGCGATCATAACGGGTCCGGTGATCCTTTCGACACTTGTGCATGCGCTGGGCTGGACCGAGGCACAGCCTCCGGATTGGTTGATCGCAGTGGCCCAGCTTGTGATCGGTCTCGGCCTTGCTATGCGGTTTCAGGGTCTGACGCGAGATCTTCTGGCAAGGGGGTTCGGGCTCTGTCTCACTAGTGTGATGATGATGCTGGCGATCGGGGCCGGGCTTGCATGGGCCCTGTCGTTAACAGAGGCGCACAGTTTCCAGGTTCTCTTCATGTGCTATGCGCCCGGAGGAGTGGTCGAGATGGGGTTGATCGCGCTTTCGCTGGGGGTCTCCCCGGTGCTTGTCACCTTGCACCACATGATCCGGATTGGCTTTACGGTCGTGGTGATCCCTCTGATTGGTCGCCGGTTTCTGGCTTGATCCCAGGGGTGTGTCTTTGGACTCACGTCACAGGATCTGCGCCGCCTTCCTCGATCCGCTTTGCGATGAATGCGTCTGTTGCTTCGACAATCGCCGGATCGCAGGGCGGCGGTGTGAACTTTGCCAGCACATCCTTCCACCGCGCATTTGCGCGGCGATCGGCCGTCAGCGACCCGGCTTCCTGCCACTGGCCATAGTTTGACCAGTCCGAAATGAACGGCGCATAGAACGCTGATTGATATCGTTCCATTGTGTGCGCTGTGCCAAAGAAGTGTCCACCCGAGCCAACTTCGCGCAGCGCGTTCATCGCCAATTCACCCTCATTGAAGGGAACGGGCTGGAACAGCTCGGCCATCATCTGCAGGTGTTCGATATCGAGAATGAATTTTTCATAGGACGCACTCAATCCGCCCTCAAGCCAGCCCGCCGCATGGATCACGAGGTTAGCCCCTCCGAGCACCGCACCCCACAGGGCCATCTGCGTCTCATGTGCGCCCTGCGCGTCCGGCGCGTTCGACGAGCACGATGCCGAAGACCGCCAAGGCAGACCAACCAGTCGCGCCAGTTGCCCGGTGCCCCAACAGGCTCGCACATATTCCGGAGTTCCGAAGGCTGGCGCGCCGGACTTCATATCGACGTTCGAGGTGAACCCGCCATAGACCACCGACGCACCAGGCCGTACAGCCTGTGTCAATACGAGGCCCGACAACATCTCGGCATGCTGCTGCACCAGCGCCCCGGGGATCGTCACCGGCGCCATCGCGCCAGAGAGGGTGAAAGGCGTGATGATGTTGATCTGGTTAGCCGTCGCAAAATCGATCAGCCCCTGACACATCGGCACATCCAGGATCAGCGGCGAGTTCGTGTTGATCACCGTGTAGACATAGGCGCGTTCGTGAAAGGACGCATCATCAAGGCCGTTGCGGATCTTGACCATCTCGAACCCGTCCGCCACCTGACCGGACCCGCGAGCATAGAGAAATGTCGGCTTATCCGCATCGAGCATCTGACTGCGCATCATCCGCAGGTGCCGGATTTTGGGGTCGATGTCCTGCGGCTCCACCGATGGGCCGGTCATGTGGATTACGTCAAAGCTCTGGTCGAGCTTGATGAAGTTCTGAAAGTCCTCGAACGTCCCCGGCCGCTTGCCACGGTCGAGATCCATTGCGTGCGGCGGACCGCCCACAGGAATGAACTGGATGTTGCGCCCGCCGATGGTTTGGGTGCCGCCGGGTGCGGTGAGCGTGAAAGTCCCGGGCGAGGAGGCAATCGCAGCCTCGACAATCTCGCGCCCGAAGCGCACTTGCTCGCCATCGATGGTGGCACCGGCCGAGCGCAGGATCTTGCGGGCGCCTTCATGCAGAACCTTGACCCCAAGTTCCTGCAACACGTTCAGCGCAGTGTCATGGATCTGGCCGATCTGATCATCGGAGTATCCCTTCATCGGGGTCAGCGTGTTGACCAGATGGCGGTAATCCGTCCGCGGTTCGGGTGCTGCTTCGGCCCGGGCGCGCCGTCCGCCGCGTTGTTTGCGGTCAACCCGCCCCATGATCCAGTTCCTCGAACTTTGCGCGTTGCGCTGCCGCGATTTTCGGACTCAGCGCCCGGCCGGTAAAGCAATGGAAGTAGGCTTCCAAATAGGGGGACCGCTCGGAGAGCGGCTCATGTTCGGTAAGCGCGTAAAACCCGATCTGAGAGAAGTAGAGAACGCGCGCCCGGATTAATGCTTCGGTATCGCCAAAGCCAAAACGCTCGAACATCGCCGCGATGTCGCCGATCCGGGTACGATCGGCTTCGGCAACCATCTCGCAGATGTCTGCGTCGGCTTTGGCCCAGGCTCTGAGCGCATCTTCCAGGCGGGCATCAAAGCGCTCAGGGATCAGCCACGCGTTGAAGAACGCTATGATAGCATGATCCAGCGTGGGCGCCTGACCAACGGCGGCGGCGACGGCATCGGTATTCTGCGCCTCCCAACGGCGGATCAGAGCGGCGAGCAGATCCTCGCGATCCTTGAAATGCCAATAAAAGCTGCCTCGGGTGACGGCCATGCGGTCGGCCAGCCGGGTGATCCGGACCGCATTGACACCTTCTGCGATCAGCACCTCCATTGCGGCACTGATCCAGTCCGCCCGGCCAAGCCGAGGCTCGGCAGACTGGTCATCTCGGCGCAGGGCTTGAGGCATCACACAAGACTTTCCAAACAGGGTTGTACGGAACCATACAGATGTGTACGGTTTGCGCAAGACTAGGAGAGGACCGGTCATGACGAAAAGGGCCGCGGCAGCACTGCCCTTCGAAGGGCTCAAATGGCGAGCCCGCAAGGAAGGCGGAGAAAGTGCCGCGCTGGGTATGCTGACCGGCTCTGATCAAGGCACGGAACTTGGCACCGGATTTGGCCAGCTGAAGAACGCCCGCCTTGAATTCACCGTACCCTATGACGAAGTTTTGCTGGTTCTGGAGGGTCGATTGAACGTGACGACGCCTGAGGGTGTTTTCGATCTCGGACCGCGCGATAGCGTCTGGCTGCCGAAGGGCACCGACGTGATTTACGAGACGAAAGGAGAGGCGCTGATCTTTTTCGCTCTCCACCCCGCCAGCGCAATCATTACCTGAGCCTCGGCATGACCAAACACGACATCACCCACTTCCCCAGCCATGACAAGACGAATGGATGGGCCGCGTTCCTGCCGGAGCGTACGCCGCGCCCCTCCCTCGAAGGAGATATCAGGGCGGATTGGATCGTGGCCGGTGCAGGTCTGGCCGGTCTCGCGGCAGCCAGACGTCTTGCCGAAAACCGCCCCGACGACAAGATCGTGGTGATTGATGCGGCGGCTGCCTCCGATGGTGCTTCGGGCCGCAATTCGGGCTTTGCCATCGACCTGCCGCACACCGTTGGTTCCAACAATGACGAGAACGAAGGCGCCCACGGTTACATGCGCCTGGCCCGGGCGGCGATCTCCTACCTTGAAGACATTGTCACCGCCCATGGTATTGACTGCGATTGGCACAAGCGGGGCAAGTACCAGACCGTCGTAACGCCAAAGGTCGCGACTGAGATGCTGGAGCCGTTCGGTCGTGCGCTCGAACAGTTGGACGAGCCGTTCGAATGGCTCGACGCGTCGGCGCTCGCCGATAAACTTGGCACGCACCATAACTATGCGGGCATCTACACACCGGGCTGCATTCTCCTGAACCCGGTGGCTTTGATGCGGGGTCTGGCCGACACGTTGCCGGAGAACGTCACGCTTTATGAACATACACCCGCGCTGTCGGTCGAGTATAGCAACGGAACCGAGATCAAGACGCCCCAGGGATCGATCCGTGCGCCAAAGCTGATCATCGCGGTGAACGCATTCGCAAGTCAGTTCGGGCACATGAAGAACAAGATCCTGCCGATGCTGGCCCATGCAAGTCTGACCCGCCCGCTGACTGAAGAGGAACGTGCGCGCTATGGCGTGATTGAAGATTGGGGCTCGACGCCCTGCAATTCCTTCGTCGGGATCACGATGCGCTATACGTCGGATCACCGGATCCTGATCCGCGAGTTGATCCGCTATCGACCCAGCCAGCATGTGAGCTCTGAGTTGCAGGCCCGCATCAACGCCCGGCATCAGCGATTGTTCGATGCACGCTTTCCACAGATCGCGGGGATCCCGCTTACGCATACCTGGACCGGGTTCGTCGGGCTATCCCGCAATGGCGCGCCGGGATGGGGAGAGGCCGCGCCGGGTGTATGGACAGCGGTTTGTCAGAACGCCATCGGTATCACAAAAGGCACGATCTCGGGATTGCTGGCCGCCGATGCGGCCTGTGGGCGTGAGAACCCTTTGCTCGAGGACATGCGGGCCCTTGGTCAGCCCAGCGATCTGCCACCCGAACCGTTCCGGGCACTGGGTGTAAGGGGTCGACTGTTTTGGGATCTTTGGACAGCGCGGCATGAATTATAGTTATCCATGCGACTTAGAACGAAAAATTGACGATGAATTATGCCCACTAATTGTCTACGTCCCTTTACACTGTTGCAGTACGATCACAATAAATAGCTAAAACGCATCGACTTAGCGAAACGTCCTGAAGTTTTGAATTGTGCCCTTCGATTACCTCAGGTTCCGTTGCGGCGGGGGCTACCTGACCGGAGTATAGCAGGGGCCAATCAGCGACAAGTACTAGGTCTTCGGACCTGATAGTACACGTAAGAGGCGTGGCGCTTCGGCACACACGTCTCGAGGGAACTTAAACCCTAAAAATCATTGCGATTTCAGCGCCTGTGGAATTTCCACAGCCGACCAAAACAGTGGCCGGGCGCTGTCTAAATTTTGCCATGAATGTCACTAACAGTGTCAATATAACTAAGAAAATAAGCTGTACATCAGAATTTAGTTGAGCCTGAAGATCGGCGTTGATGGTAGTTGGGTCAACATAACGAGCGCAGGGACGGGACGACAATGGGACGCGAAATACAACAGAAGATTGCATGGCGACTGGGGCGATCGATCCCGGTTGTTTCCACGCTTGCTCTAGTGCTGGGATGCAGCCCGGTACCGCAAGAAGAGATCCTTGGAGAGAACACTCCGGCACCACGGGTTGGCCCCCTAACGCTGCCGCCACCCCAGAGCGCGCATGCAGATGACGTGCCCGAAATCGATGACGAATGGGCCGGTGACGATCTCTACTCCGATCGCTTTGGAAACATGGCGTTCCGGTCTGACGGCGCCGGGGAGCGGTTCGCCACCTATGCGACGCAGCTTCTGATCAACAAGGGCTTCACGCTCGCCACGGACCAGTTGAGCGAGGCGGATGCCAATGCGGGGGCAACGCGGGAATGGTGGGATGACGGCATCTACAAGCCTCTCCATGCAGAGAACCAACAAATTCCGATCACTCTTGACGATATGGTCTCAAAGGCTCTGACCGACTCGCACCAGGTAAAGGCGTTCGGTGTGTTGCCCGCGATCCGCGAGACGGCAGTGCGCGAAGCGGAAGGACGCTTTACGCCAGAGATATTCGCCGAAGGGCAGATCCGCCGCGTCAATGATCCGGCGACCAGCCCGGCCCTGACTGCTGGAGAGGAACGTCTGCTGACAACCGACCGCACGCTGGAATTCGGCGTGCGTGGACGAGTTCGCACCGGTGCCGAGGTGACACTTGCGCAGCGATTTTCCAAGATCGACACCAATCAGACCGACTTCATTCCCGGTCAACAGGCGAGTTCACGTACAACGCTGACCGTGATCCAGCCGCTGCTTCGTGGATCGGGGCTGACCTACAACAATGCACCAACGCGAATTGCCGAGCTTGATACGAAGATCGCTCAATACGAGTTGGTACGTCAGCTCGAGAACCACCTTCTCGAGGTCGAGCGCGGATATTGGAATCTCTACAACACGCGAGCTAACCTGTTCCTCTCACGCCATCTCGCACGTCACGGAGCGACCCTGGCGCGTCAGGCCGCCAGCCGCGAGGAAATCGACGGCGATCCGACCCTTGTGATCCGGGCGCGTGCGGCGTGGCAAAAGTGGCAATCCGATGTTGTCCGAGCCGAAGCGGCTGTGCGCAATGCCCAGTTCCGGCTTGCTGCACTTACCGATACGCCTGCGCTCAAGCTGGAAGGGTCGGAGTTCATTACGGTCACTCCGCCATTGGCCCTGTCGCCTCAAATCGGACGTGAAGAGGTTTTGACTGAGGTGTTCGCAAGACGCCCTGAACTGCAGCAGGCGTTCTTGCAGTATGAGGCGGCTGCCCTGCGCGAAGGGGTGGCCGCGAACGAAAGCCTTCCCGAACTGGACCTGATCCTTGAAGGGGTTTGGGCCGGGAACAGCGAGCAGAACCGCCTTGGTCAGGCCGCGCGCGATAGCGAGTTGGGTGGGCTGGCCGGCCTGCGGTTCTCGGTTCCAATTGGATATGATGAACGCGACGCAAGGCACGAACGGCGTAAGCTTGAGACCGTTCAGCAACGCCACCAGACCCGTGCGGCCCTGTCATCGGTCTTGCTGGAGGTCGAGGTCTCCGCAAGCGAGTACACGGTTGCGGCCAAGGATCTGGTCCAACAGCGCCGCGCCCGCGCCGCTGCACAAAGAGAGCTTCAGGCGCTGCGCTCGAAATGGGAGGACGGCGCCGGTTTCGACACCATGTCCTCGACGCTCAACGAACTGATCGGGGCGCATGAACGCTCGATGCAACAGGAGGCTTCTGTTGCCGAAGCCCGTTCCACGCTGGCGGTCGCTGCCGCGAACTTCAGCCGATCCCGTGGGGTTCTCCTGGATCGCTGGGGTGTAGAGATCAGGCCGACAACCGGAGTGCGGGACAACGCGATCTACCGCACTCAGGCCTTGTTGAGCGAATGACATAGGGGCCTGACATGCGGCCGATGCTGGAAAAGCTAGAAGACCGGATTCTGCTTACGGCGGAACCCACGGTGACCATTGATGGGCCAAGCTCGGTCGAGCTTGGCCAGCAGGATGTCGGCTACTCCGTCACGTTCGACAATACGTCGGCGACTGATGCCGGATTCGCGCCGTTCATCAATGTTGTTCTGCCAACAACCGGTACAGACGGCGATGACGGGATCACGTTCGACAGCGCGACGTTCCTCGGAACCAATATCACTCCAACCCAACTGGTGTTTGATGCAAATGGCGAGGCCGAGCATCCAGTTGCTGTCGATGCCAATGGCGATCCACTGGTGATTGGCGGTGTACCAGGTGACACGCTTTTGGTTTTCGAACTGCCTTACGGTTCATTCACACCAAACCAAGCACCAGTGGCCATTGATCTGGTACTGGACTTCTCACCGCTCGCTGATCTCGATCAGGCACTGGAGATCGAAGCGGTTGGTGGCTTTGCTCTTGGCGATGATGAGTTGGATAATCCGGACGCTGACCCGTCGATCCTCGGTGTCGCGACATCAGCCACGCTTGACGTTGAGCCGACGCTGATCACGCTGACCAAGGAAAATGAGGGGTCGGAAGGCGAGACGGCAACGGGCCCCAACTTCCCACGCACTTGGACCATCACCCTTGACGTGGCGGATGGTCAAACGCTGACAGACGTCCTAATCGAGGACGTCCTTCCGAACAACGTTCACTATCTCGGAGGGCTCACAATCTCCGATGGTACCGCCGTCGTGAACAATGAGCCGACGCTGAACCAGGTCGTTCAGCCCGGCGACGAGCTATTGTCGATCTCGGTCCCGACTGTGACGGGTGGCACGCCCATCACGGTGTCATTCGATTACTTCATCCCTGAGTTCGATGCCTTTGGAAATCCGGTGATCGATCCGGTAACCGGTGTCGCGTCCATTGCTCAGAACGATGTTCGGGCAGAAGGCGATTGGACGCCACTTGATCCACGCGACCCGCCCCAGCGAATTGTCAGCGACGAAGTCTCGGTGGATGACGAACTGATCCTGAGATCGATTGCGGTGCAGAAGTCCTTCGTCATTTCAGATGACCAGAACGTAGCCGGACCGACGCCTGAAGACACGCTGACTTATACGCTGGAAGTTCAGGTCTCGGACTTCTTCACAATGGGCGACATCGTTCTGACCGATGTGCTGGGAGACGGTCTGGAATTTGTCGGTGGGTCAGTCGAGTTTTCGGTGAATGAGGAAGACGGCGATACCATCGCCACAACCGCATTTGATGCGGGCGCCCTGACGGTCAACGACGATACGCCCGATACGGGCCAAACAGAACTGGTGTTCGATCTTTCAGCAGCGATTCTCGCCGAAGGTGCCGCCGATGGCATCCTGATCGGCGATCTCATTGACAGTGCTCAAGAAGGTGGGACCGTCGCGACCATCACGTATGATGCACGCATCAAGGACCAGTTCGAAGATCCCAATGACGAAGCGGAGGTCAGCCAAGGGGATGAGATCTCGAACGACGTGACGGTGACGGCAGATGTCCGGGACAATGCCGATCCAAACACGCCGACCGGGAATTCAGTGGACGACACAAGCTCGGCCGGTTTCGAGATTCCGTTTGGTGGGATCGAGGAAAAGCAGGTTGTTGCGATCAACGGTGTGGCCCCATCTCCCGATCTGGTGATTGTGCCCGGCGATGCCGTCACTTTCAGCGTGCTCTACACCGCTCCGCTCGGGTCCTACGAAGACCTGACATTGGACGACTTCCTTCCATTGCCTGTCTTCGATGCCGCCGAAGTGACAATCTTCAACAACATCGCCAGCGCTACACCACCGGCAGCAGGCGAGTCGCAATTCGGTGCGCAGACATCCGCCGCCTATATAGCCGGTGCGCCTCCCCCGCCGGTTCCGGTTGTCGATACAACATCGAACTCGGTGAGCTTCGACTTCGGTACATTCTCGATCGATCCGCGCCAGGAGATCCAGATCGAGATTCTGTTCACAGTATCGGTCGAAGACGCGGTGTTCGCCGATGGTCTGCTTCTGACCAACCAGGCCACGACCAATGAACAGAACACCGGAGACGAAGCGGTCAGCACCACTGCGATCACGCAATTTGTGTTTGCTCAGCCGGAACTGAACATCACCAAAGGTGTAGTGGCCATCGACTCCACGAACCCCAACGGATCCATTGATGGCTCAATCGGACCGGTCGGATTCGGACAGCCGGGCGATGCCGGGCCACGTGCCAACGGGCTCATTAACTCGACCAACCTGGACAGTGACCCAGTCGATGCGAACCTCTCGGATGTCGACGCCGGCGATCTCGTGACCTTCGCCATCGTGATCGAGAACACCGGCTCGGCCGCTGGCGGGGCCTTTGACGTACAGATCCAGGATACACTCCCGGCGGGCTACGATATTCCGGCAGGGGGATTGAATCTTGATGTCCGCGATGGGACCGGTGCCGCGGTGGGCTTCACTGATCTGGGCGGCGGGATCTTTGGCAGCGGTATCGAGTTGGATGACGACAATGCCAATGCGCTTGGAGCTATCGCCGCCTTTGATGATACGGCGGGCGACAACATTATTGTCGTGACATACGACCTTGTGGTGGCCGACGACACAGGCCCGCAGGATCTGCTGGAGAACGTTGCATCGATTGAGAACTTCACAGCGTTCGAGGATGGCGTGAACCGGGTCATCGAACCTCTCGAAGACAATGCCATCACCACAACGTTGGACCCCAGTGTCGATAAGCAGATCCTGACTACAAATGTGGGTAATGATGCCGATGATCAGGTTCTGATTGGAGAGGTTGTCGTCTTTGAGATCGTGATCGATCTAACCGAAGGCACCACAGAAGATGTTGTGTTCATCGATCAGACCCAGTTGGCCGGACCGGTTGGGGACCCGGGCGCGCCCGGAACGCTTGAAATCGTTGATGCCGAGATCACGGCGCTTGGCGGAAACCTGACGTTGCTGAATGCCTTCAACGTCGGCGACGGACCGAGCACGCCTGCCTTCGACAGCAATGGGGATGGAATCACAGACCGGCTCGAGTTCAATTTCGGCGATATTATCAACGCGCCGGACAATGTCGCGAATGCCGATGACCAGATCGTCATTCAGGTGACCTCAGTCGTCAACAGCGATGCGTCGACTGTCGGCGGCGACTTTCTGATCAACCAGGGCGCTCTGCAGTTCGAGGGCGAAGAGGTGGTCGACGAGGAAAGCGTGCGCGTGCGCGAGTCCAATGTCGACATCGAGAAGACCGTTGATCCCGGTGTAGTGGATGCAGGCGACACCGTGACATTCACGGTCGAGATCACCAACGAACCGTTGATCGTCAACGGGTCTGATGTCTCCGCCAGCGCCTTCGATCTGATCCTGACCGATCTCATCAGTGACCCGAACCTCGTGTTCCAAGCGGGGACCGTCGTGTTGTCCGGGTCTGCGGCTGGCGATGCGGTGATCAACACTGGCAATGGCGGAGCCGACACCACCATCGAGGTCATACTCGACGAGTTGGAGACCGGCGAAACGCTGATCATCGAATATCAGGCCGTGATCCCAGATGGCGTGCCTGCGGGCGATACGCTCGTCAACACCGCGGATCTGACCTATGATTCGCTACCGTTCGACGACGACCCGAACGAGCGCGACTACAACATCTCTGACGATGCCGAGACCCTAACGCGTGCCCCCGAATTCGAAAAAACCGTTGTTGCGACGTCCTTCACAGAAACGGACGGCACTGATCTGGGAATTGGCGAGTTTGTCACCTTCAACCTGACGGCCACGATCCCCGAAGGTGAAGGTCCGATCATCATCTCCGACACTTTGCCGACTTCGCCGGGCGTGCTGACCTTCATCTCGGCGGAGGTGATCGAGATTGGCGATGATCTCGCTGCTTCATCTGCGTTGGCGGTGGGTGCAACTGCGACGCCGGTCGCCGGTACAGTCACTTTCGACTTTGGCAATATCGTCAATGCGCCAGACGCAGACGACCTTGAGGAGCAGATCATCGTCGAAGTGGTCGCCCGCGTCGATGATCTGCCGGACAATGCCTCCGGTGACACGCTGGTCAATTCGGCGACGCTTACCTTTGGCGATGATCCGGATGACACGATCGATGCGTCGGCCTCGGTGGACATTGTCGAGCCAGAGATCTCCATCGACAAAATAGCGCCTGCCGGCCCGTTCGATGCGGGCGATGTCGTGGACTACGAGCTTCAAATCACTAACAGCGGTGACGGCCCGGCCTTTGACATGGCAATTGCCGACCTTCTTCAAGACACCGGCTTGGCACTGGTTTCGGGCAGCGTTACAACTTCGGATGCCACCGCTGCGATCACTGAGATCGGCACCGGATTCCGGGTCGAAGTCGATCTACTCGACACCTCAACGACCCTGACAATCAACTATCAAGCGGTCGTGCAGGATGCGGCTCCCTTCAACAGCACAGTGCCGAACACAGCAGTGGTCGAGCAGTTCGACAGCAACCCATCCGATGATCCTGCGGACGAAAGCCGCGACACGGTCTTCGATCCTGATAATCCCGATGAGGATCTGACCGATACCGAAGAGGTGCCAACCGTCGGTGTCGAACTGGACAAGGCAACGACCGAAGGTGACTCGAACCAGGGTGAAACGGAATCGGATGAGTTCGATCCTGCCATAGTCGATCTCTCGGTTGGCGAGGAAGTTACCTACACGCTGACGATCTCGGTGCCGGAAGGCTCGGGCGTACTTGTTCTGACCGATGCCCTACCGCCGGGACTTGAGGCTGTGTCTGCCGCAGTCACGGCGTTCGGGACGGACATCTCTTCGGCAAATCTGAACATCGGCGACACGGACAGCAGTTCTGGCTTCATCACCATCTCGGGCGCTGCCGACGAGGTTGAGTTTGATTTTGGCCTGGTCGAAAGCCTCGGCGTCGCCGCCGGTCTGAACGATCCGGCTGGCGCAGGCGATCTGCGTGAGATCGAAGTCACCGTCACGTCGATTGTCGCCGATGTCGCCGCGGCCACCGAAGGTGCGCAGCTTACAAATACCGCAACCTTGCAAGTGTTTGACCCGGACGACCCAGACACCGAATTGACGGATCCGGACAACCCGGTCACCGCAACCGAGACAGTTGAAGTGGTCGAACCGACCCTGCTGATTGAGAAATCTGCGCCCGTTGCAATCGGACAAGGCGATGAGGTCGAGTACCAGGTTATCATCCAGCATGATCCCGACAGCACGGGTCCCGCTTTCGATTTGTTGGTCGAAGACGCGCTTTCCGATCCGTTCCTGACGCTGGTGTCTGGCTCGGTATCGGTTGCAGGCGCTACTGCGGATCCAGTCAGCGAGATTGGCGATGGCTTTGAAGTGACCATTCCGCTGCTTGAGCAAGGCGACGTCGCGACGATCACATACCGGGCGTTACTCGAACCGGGCGCACCGGAGGCAGAGAGCTTCTTTAACACTGCCGAGCTGACTTTTGACAGCGCGCCGGGCGATGGTGGGCGAGAGCAAACGATTGAGGACGATGCCCGTGTGGCCACGGTCCCGGCGATCGAGAAGACTCTGGATCGCTCGAGTTATCCCGAAACCGACGATCCGGCCTTGGGTCTGGGGGAAGTTGCAACCTATCGCATCGAGATTTTCCTGCCGGAGATCCTGAACGAAGATGTCACCATCACTGACACCTTGCCTGCTGGCCTGTCGCCAGTTGTCGGCGGAGTGCGCGTCATCGATGTCGGCGCGAACCTGACGGAAAACGGTGGCGGAGCGGTGACAGACCTGACCGTTCCGCAAGTGACCATCGCAGGTCAGACCGTGACTATCGCGTTCGAAGATATCGACAACGCGTTTGACGGGGTGGTGGATGATGACGACCGCATCGTCGTCGAGTTTGACGCCGTGGTCGATGCTGACCCGGCTCAGAACCCGGATGGCACTACGCTCTTGAACGCTGCTGCGCTGAACTTGACGGCTGGGGGGGATGACTTCGAAGTCTCCGATACGGACGAGATCTCGGTCGTGATCCCCGAACTGGCACTCACCAAATCAGCGGACCCGACCGGCGATGTCGATGCGGGGGACGAGATCGAGTTTACCATCGAGATCGAGAACTCCGGCACCGGTCCTGCCTATGACCTGGCAATCGAGGATCTGTTGGCCGACTCGGGCCTGAGCCTTGTGAGCGGTTCGGTGGTGTCCTCCGATGGCTCTACCGCTAACGAGGTCAACAATGCGGATGGGACCGTAGGCTTCACGTTGGATGTGCCGCTGCTTGATGCGGACGAGACGCTGACGATCACCTATCGGGCGATCGTGCAGGATGCGGCTGAGTTCAATGGGCAAGTCGAGAACCAGGCCCGTGTGGCGTCCTTTGACACCAATCCTGGCGAGCCGGGCGATGCCGGGTTTGTCGAGGAGTTTACATTCGTCTCCGACCCAGATGATCCGGACGATCCACTGGTCGATGACGTTGAGATCACGACGGTCGGTGTGGCGCTCGAAAAGGAAACCGACGACACCGCGACCAGTCAGGGTGAAACCACTTCCGATGCCTTCGACCCCGCGATTCCAGATCTCTCCGTCGGTGAGGAGGTCACCTATACGCTGACGGTTTCTGTACCCGAGGGCTCCGGCGTTCTGATCCTGACCGATAGCGTGCCCCCTGGGCTGCAGGCAGTTTCGGCGGAGGTCGTGGCATTCGGCACGGACATATCCTCGGCCAATCTGGCGGTGGGTGATACCGATGCCACATCCGGTTCCATCACGATCTCAGGCACAGGTGACGAGGTCGAGTTCGACTTCGGCCTGGTCGTCAGTGCGGGTGCGGCAGCAGGATTGGACGACGCACCGGGCGCCGGAGACCTGCGCGAGATCGAAGTGACCGTGACCACCATCGTCGCAGATGTTGCCGAGGCCACTGCAGGCGCGCAGTTGACGAACACAGCGACGTTGCAGGTCTTTGATCCCGATGACCCCGATACCGAACTGACCGATCCCGACAACCCGGTCACGGCAACCGAAACCGTCGAAGTCGTGGAGCCTGCTTTGTCGCTCGACAAATCCACGCCCGAGACCGGACCGGTGGATGCGGGCGACATCGTGACCTTCACGTTGACCATCCCGAACACCGGAACCGGGCCGGCGTTTGACATCGCGATTGTCGATGCATTGCTGGACACCGGGTTCACATTGGTGTCGGGCACTGTGGTTTCTTCCGATGGTACGACAGCGGTCGAGGTTCCCAACGGCGATGGCACCACCGGGTTCACGCTTGATGTGCCAGTGCTAGATGCCGGCGACACGTTGACCGTCACCTATGATGTCGAAGTCACAACGGATTTCGACTTCGACAGCGAGATCACCAACACGGCGCTGATCGAGCAGTTCGACACAAGCCCGCTTGATCCAGGTGATCCCGGTTTTGAGGATCAACGCGTCTTCACCTCGGACCCGGATGACCCTGATGATCCGTTGATCGACAGTGTGGACCTGCCGACCCCGCCGCCAAACTTCGCCAAGGACGTTTTCACGACCTCGGTTCAAGGCACCGGAGATGCGGCGTTCGATCCGAATGCACCGGATCTGGCAATTGGTGAGATCGTGGTCTACCGCTTCACCGCGGTTCTTCCCGAAGGGATCTCGGACCTGGTGATCACAGATCAGTTCCCGCTGGATGGCGCGTTTGACGTGCTGGATGTGATCGTCAATCCAACCGCCAACATCTCCGGGCCCGATCTGATCACGCCGACCACCAGCTTCGATGACAGCAATTTCGACGGGTTCGACGATCTTCTGACCATCGACCTCGGTACGGTGACGAACCTTGCGGACAATATCGACGACGCGAACGACATTCTGACGATCGATGTGCTCGTGCGGATCGAAGATGACCCGCGCAACAACGAAGGTGACAACTTCACCAACGTTGCGACCTTCGACTTTGGGTCGGGGACGGTCACCGACGACGCGGTGATCGACGTGGTCGAGCCGGAGTTGGTGATCACCAAGGATGTCTCGGACGAGAAGCCCTTCCTCGGTGATGCGATCACCTACACCATTGTCGTGGAAAATGCGGCCTCGGCAACAGGGCCGATATTCGACGTGCTGGTCGAAGATGTCATCCAGACCGGTCTGACCCTGCAAGGCGGAGCGCAACTTTCGGATCCCTCGCTTGGCACGGTGAACGACGGTACCAGCACCGGTGATGACCGGGTCGAGGTGATCATCCCTGTTCTGCAACCCGGAGAAAGCGTCGAGATCACCTATGATGTGCTGGTTGAATTCACGGCGCCTGTGCTGACAGGTATCCAGAACACGGCCAATGTGTCCGGTGGAACGGTTCCGACGATTGGCGATCCGCCGCCAGAGTTCCCGGGTGATCCAAGCCTGGCGAACGGGCCGGGGCGTCAAAGCTTCACGCTGGACACGGCAGAGATCGAGGCGAGCCCGGTGCCGAGCAATCGGTCCCTGCCCACGCCTAACTTCTCGCAGATAGATGACGAACAGTTCCTGCCGATCATCCGGATCGATCCGATCTATAGCGGGTCGGCCGAGTATGGCTCGAACCTCACGCTGACGCTGACCGATCAGTTGGGCGGATTCATCTCGACCCGCAATGTGCTTGCCGGTGCAGCAGGCCAGTGGATCGCGGTGTTCCCCCTCCTGGAGATCGCAGACGATGGCAACGAGTTCGACGCGTTCTTTGCCGAGACAAATGTGTTCGAGGATCAGACCGGTCTTCTGCCCGAGATCGGCGAGAGCTCTCTCTTCTCACTCTCTTCGGACAACCGCCCGATCCGCATCGGCGCATTCCTCGAGGATGATTTCTATCGGTTGGAGATCGAAGAGGACGCAGCGACGAGCGGTTCGCGCAGCGGGGCGGCCTTCAACACCCGTCTCTACTATGCGCCTTCGACCAATCACGAAATCTTCGTGACCAACGACACGCTGGATGTCAGTGAGATTTTCGAGGACATCGCCGATCTGTCAGTGGAGCGTCTGTTCAATGCCTCGACCAATCCGTTGGCCTTCGGGTTGAACCGCTTCAATGCCGAGATCCTTGCGGCATCCGGAACCCCGAACGGACTTTGAGCATGGATGGGGGGTTAGGAGGCGCGGCGGCATCCGGCCCAGTTCGGCCCGAGGCGCTGGGCGTCGCTGACCACGTTTCGATCACACGCTCGGGCGGCGGTGCGGAAGAGACCTTCGTGGTGTCCAACGACGCGTCGGGAAATGCGTTCCTGACCAACCGGCAGACGGTCGATTTTCTGGATCAGATGCGGGAAGGACTCTCTGCACCGATGGCGGCTCAGGCAGTCGGCTTCGATGAGCAACAGGCCACGCATCTGATCCAGTCGCTGGTCGCCCATGGTCTGCTAACCGCGCCTGGCCGGACACAGCCTGCGCCAAAGCCGAAGCGTCCAGTTGAATCCCGGTTAATCTTCTTTCGCATCGGTCTTTTCGATGCGAAGCCAATCGCCAAACGATGCTTGCCTCTGCTGGAACGGCTGTTCTCGCCCTTCGCGGTGCTTGTTTGGCTTGGCTTGATCGTTGCGGCTGCCGTGAATTTGATCGCGGAACCCGAAGCGTTTCGCCATGCGCTGACGAGCCTTCTGGATCTGAGTTGGACCGGCGCAGTGCAGCTTGCCATCGTCTTCATCATTCTCAAGATCTTCCACGAGCTTGGCCATGCGCTGGCTTTGATGAAATTCGCGCGAGAAGAGGGTGTGCCGGTCGGCGCCATTCCAGCCGGCGTTTCCATCTTTGCGCTCTTTCCGTTCCCATATACAGACGCCACTGCAGCCTGGAAGATTCGCAGTCGGTTCCGCCGCGCCATGATAGGATTGGCCGGGGTCTATTTCGAAAGCTGGATCGCAGCCTTTGCCGCGCTGGCCTGGGCATACCTGAAGCCCGGCGAGTTACAGACGGTCCTGTTTCAGGTTCTGCTGATCTCTGGCATGTCGACCTTCTTGTTCAACATGAACCCACTGGTGCGGCTGGACGGGTATTTCGTCTACAGCGATCTGGCCCGGCGGCCCAACCTGGCGACCCGAGCCCAGCTGAACGCACGATCGGTCGGACAATGGCTTCTTGGCGCTGATCTGCAACCGGTCAGCAGTTATCACCTGACCTATTGGGCGCTCAGCTATGCGTATCGCTGGGTGATCTTTGCCGGGATATTCTGGGGCGCCTATGTGATTGATCCCAGACTTTCCTGGATCGTCGCCGCCATCGCGCTGATGATCCTTGTCGTTCGTCCGGTGATGTCCGTGGTCAAGGACGTTTGGGGCAAGTCCCACCACAAGCTTCGCGCGATGGGAACCGTTGGCATTGCTGCTGCGCTCGGCTTTGCGTTGTTCCTTCCGGTGCCCGACACAGTTCATATCGAAGCCCATATAGTCGGCCATGAGGCCGAGGTTGTTCGCGTCAAGGAGCCCGTGCTGCTGCGGTCCGTCGGCGCGCCGTCGGTGGGCGATGGCGCATCGCCTGTTCTCGACATGCAAAGCCCGGATCTTGATCTAGAGCTTGCTGTCCTTGAGATCGACAAGCTGGTCCTCAACAGTTCCGTGCGCGCGGCCTCGGGGCGCAATGCGGCCAGTCTCGTACTTATGACAACCGAGCGGGACCGGGTGGAAGCTCAACTCGAACAGGCGCAGACCCGGCTTGCGGCACTTTCCGTGATCCCGGACCGTGGTACAGTATGGGAGCCAGCCGAGGCGCTACGGGCCGAGGGAGTCTGGCTGAGCACTGCGCAGAACCAGATCCTCGGCATGGTCTCGCGCCCGGTTCCACACTTCCTGCGCGGCCATCTCGATCAGGCCTATGCCGAGTTCGGCACCGCGTTGAAGGATGGACATACCATCGAGTTTCGCCCAATCGCTGATCCCGCATGCACTGGGACTGCAAGCGTAGAAACCTTCGCACCGGTTTCTGACTTGGAAGGTGGTGGGTTTACCGTTGAGGCACGACCAGTTGGCACGGACTGCACCGATAAGTTGTCTGCCGGAGCCGGAGTGGTCTTGCGATTGTCGCGCCCGGATGCATCAATCGTGACGCAACTCTACCAGTCGGCCTCTAGGCTGGCATTGAACCGATTGCCGCGCGATCTCTCGCCCGGCCGCTGAGATAGGACCTGCCATGACCGAGATCGCCGCTGATCAAGCTCTGCCCGGCGTGAGTGCGCTCCCGCTATGCTACACCTCTCTGACGCCACTGGTGGCGCAGCAACACGGCGCGCTGTGTTACGAGCGAAAGCCGAATTTCAGCTTCGCGGCAAACATCAACGCGGTTCCGTTGGTCGCGGCGGAGTTTCCCAAGGCAATTTCCTTTTATCCGGTCGTGTTCACCCGGGCCGAACCGTTTCTCCCGGTCGCATTGCTGGGTCCCGAAAACGGAAAAAACGAGTTCCTCGCCAACGATGGGTCGTGGCGTGAGGGTGCCTACATACCTGCTTATCTGCGCCGTTACCCATTTGCCCTGGCGTCCGAAAAGCAGGGGTCGGAGCGGATGCTGCTCTGCGCCGATCTCAAGGCCGAGGGGTTCAGCGAGGGAACATCCGGTCAGCTTTTCGAGGACAGCGAGCCAAGCGCCCACGCAAAACAGATTCTCGACTTTTGCAGCCGCTTCGAGACGGCGATGCAGAACACGAGGGCCATGGTGCGCGAGCTGAGCGATCTCGATTTGCTCGAAGAGTCCGCTGTGAACATCTCGCGCGGCGAGCAGACGTTCCGCATCAACGGCTTCCGGGTTGTCTCCGAACAGAAGATGCGCGATCTGGATGATGAGAAGCTCGCGTCGCTGACGCGGCGGGGCATTGTCGGAATGGTCACAGCGCATCTGTTCTCTACCCAGCGGTTCTCAGATCTGATCCAGGATCTGTGATGCAGTGGCGCGCGATTGCCACGGGTCTCCTTGCCATCGGGCTCGCAACTGCGGCCCTTGCACAGGAAACGGTTTCGGGGCTCACCGAGTTCCCGCGCACGGTCGAGCTGCACGCGCCGACATCCGGGATTGTCGCGACCATTAATGTCGTCGAGGGACAGGTTGTCGCCAATGGCTACGCGTTGATTGAAATGGATGCGGCCCTGCAGCAAGCCCGGGTCAACATTGCCGAGGCGGCGGTCGAGACCAATGCAGCTGTGGAGCGGTCCGAAGCCATGCATGCGCAGGCCCGGTCGCGGCTGAACCGGATCTCCCGCGCTGTGAAACGGGGCGGGGCCTCGAAATGGGAGCTGGAAGAGGCTCGATTTGCGGTCGCAGTTGCGGCGGCGGATATCACCGCGGCCAAGGAACAGTACGCGACCAACCAGGCCCGGCTGGGGCTGGAGCGCACGGCGCTAGAGAAATTGACTCTGCGCGCGCCTTTCGCCGGGCAAGTCGTTGAGTTACTGGGGCAACCGGGGCAGTTGTCCACGGCGCAGGATCCGCTTCTAGTTCTGCTTGATCCCAGCGTCGTGCACATCGTCGGCTTCATGCCCGCAGACCGCGTTGCCGGGATTGAGATTGGACAGGACATCGAAGTGGACCTGGGCAGCCCAATCAACCGGCAGATCACCGCCAAGCTTCTCAGCGTCGATCCGCGGATCGAACCGTCGAGCAGCGCGGTGAGGATCGTTCTCGAGTTCGACAATGCAGACATGGGCGTGCCCTCAGGTGTGGATGCCCGGATCAACGTGCCGGATCCCCGATGACGTGTGCCTTCGTGTCGACGATCTGGTGAGCAATGTCCGAGGTTCAACAAAGCCTTAGCCAGGCCCTCGATGCCACGTTCCTGGAACCGCTCGCGCGCGACCAAGAGTTCATCACGTCTCTGGCTCGGTTGATCGGCGAATTGGCCGCGGCCAAGGGAGTGACGGTGTTTCATAGCCCGCCGCGTGAAACCGCACGATTGGTTGTCGGCCAGATTTCGGATGGCAAGGCTGATCACGCAGCTGCAAGACGAGCAGAAAGCTCGGGTGCGGTCGAACCTGATCCGCCCTCCCGCCTTGCCGTCAAACTCGCCGCCTCCGAGCAGGACACGGTCATTGCAGTGGTCGAAATGCCGCCAGCCAATCCAATTGCGGTTTCATTGGCGCATGAACGGCTTGAGCTGATCCGGGTCCTCTGCAAATTGCGGGCGTCTGGTCAGAAAATGGACTTGCCGCCAGACCTCTTCTCCAGCGCGATTGCATTGGCCCAAGGTGACCTCGAAGCAGCGCAACCGTTTGCCGATGCCGTCTCAACGGCGCTTCGTGGCACGGCGGTGATCGTTGCTGACATTGATCAGGGACGGGTGGGCCAGCTTTCAATCAGCGGGCAAGCCGTGGTCTCCAACCGGGCGGCGGCGCGCGGCGACCTCGTCGAACGGATCGAGCGTAGCCTACGCGTGCCGGAGTCCGATCCTCAGGTTCTGCTTCTGGGCTCTGAGGATCGCGGGGCAGCGATTGTCGTCTCGGATGGCGCAATTGCACCGGGTCTCGCGGCTCCGCTCAGCGCGATATTTGAGGCAGATCGAAGGCCCCCACGCCGATGGGGTTGGTTTGGCCGAAAGCTAAGGATCCTGCTGGTCCTGGCCGCGCTGGTTGCGGCGGGGTTCATCCCGGTCTCCGATGGTGTGAACCTGCCTGCGACGATTGCCGCCGATCAGCGACGCCTGATCACCGCGCCGTTCGATGGCCGGATCGCCGAGATCCCCGTCGCGTCCGGGGACCGCGTAACAGCCGGTGAGACGGTTCTGATGCGCATGGATACGCGCCAACTCGAGAACGAGCGCGCCGAGCTGCGCTCCGATCTCAGCGCGGCCATTGCTAGGCTCGAAACCGTGCGGGGCGCACGCAATGCACCCGAACTGCGTGAGGCAGAAGAGGCGGTCAAGAAGGCGACGCTCAGGCGCGATGCGATGGAAGAAAAGATCGCGCGCGCGTCCGTGCTGGCCCCTATCGATGGAATCGTTCTCGGAGAGGATGTCGAGGAACGGCGATCCAGTTTCGTTAGCCTTGGGAGCTTGGTGTTCGAGGTGATCGACCCCTCCACACTCAGTATCGAAGTCTTCGTCAGCCCGCGGGCGCGTGGCAAGCTGGACCCCACCGCAGCTGGGGCGTTCCGACCAGACGCCGCGCCGAATGTCGAAATCCCGTTCGACCTCAGATCCATCGGGGTCGCCCCTTTGCCCGGGGAACGTACCACCGCGTTCCTTGGCAAGAGCGACTTGATCAAAACCAGCACCGAGATCTCCCTACGCCCCGGTATGGAAGGCGTCGCGCGGTTCGAGTTCGAGGATTTGCCGCTGGCCGAACTTGTCTGGCGGCGTGTCCGCGACTGGGCCCTGTTGACCTTCTGGCTCTGAGCGGCTCCGCTTTGCTCAGCGCGTATTGGACGCGATCTGTTCTTCGACCGCAGCAGTGTATCGGCTGTGAAAGAACCGCACGCCTTCTTCGGTGAAGGTCTCTTCTTCGGGATCAATCACATAAAGACCCTGATTGAAGCCGATCTGGTGCATCCCCTTCTGGACACTTTCCACGAGCGCGCGGTCCTCGGCCCCGACAAAGTCCGCGCCGAACTGGTCGCGGGCTTTAAGGTGCTCGGGATCAGCGTCCGGACTGACAAAGAGCTGCGTTTCCCGAATGCACTTCTCAGGGCCATCCGGCAGAATGCGCGAGATCGACAGATTGGGCGCGCCCGGCAGCGATCCGATCAGTGTGCTGGGAAAGAGGAACCAGAAATTTCCGTCCAGACTGTGCCGGTCGAGGTCCAACGCATAAGCCGCGTTGTCCGCCTTGTTCGAGGTTGGCAGGTGCTGGAGCATATGATTGGCGGCAAAGTCATGTTTGATCCCGGTACAATCAAACATGTCACTGAAGGTCGGGTGGGCTGTCTCGCAGTGATAGCACTCGAGATAATTGTCGATCAGCGCCTTCCAATTGCAGGCAAACGGCGCACCGAAAGCCCGCCAGTTTTCGGTCATGACGAAGTCCTGCCATCCCGGCACGCGCTCGGAAATCTCGTCGACCAGACCCGCGGCATAGTCGGCGAGCGGCGGCGCATCCGGGTCGAGATTGACAAAGATGAAGTCCAGCAATCGGTCGACCCGAATGGAACTCAGGCAGATCTCGGTCTTTGAGATTTGCGTGGTATTGTTGCCGCGGCGCACTCCAACGAGACTGCCATCCAGCGCGTAAGTCCATGCGTGGTAAGGACAAACCAGGCGCCCCGCCTGTCCCGCCCCCTCCACCAGTTGGTGTCCCCGATGTGCGCAGACATTGAAGAACGCACGAATTTCTCCGTCATGCCCGTGCACGAGGACGATGTTCTGATCAAAGATCGAAATAGTGACATAGCTGCCGGGCTCTGGCAGCGCCGCCGCGTGGCAGGCGAACTGCCAGGACCGCAGAAAGAGGGAACTTCGTTCAATCTCGAGGACCGCCGGATCAGTATAGTAGTAGGCGGGGAGCGTGCGGGAACGGGCAATGTCCACAATTCGCGCCTTGTCCGCTGTGCGGCGATGGTCAAGATCGGACGGCATGGCAAACCTCCCAAAGCTCTGCATCATTTTTAACCACGGTGGATGGGATCCGATTGGCTGTCTCGCCTATGCGCGACGGGTTCCGTCGTTTCCACAATTGGAGACATTCGGCGCGAGGTTGCTGAAATATAGCTAATGCAGGTTCATCAAATCTTATCCAAGGCACTGCAGGATGAAGGGTTATTGCTTCTTAGATTCTGTCAGCTGGGGTCCGTGATCGCTTTGCCCAAGATTCGGTTTCCTGTTCAGTTCGGACTGGTCGGTGCGTGCATCGGAGCCGGCCTCGTTCTGGCGGCCTTCGTTTCGCTTAGTGCAGGTTTCGTTCTGGCTGGTATCGGATTGATCGGCCTCGCGGTTTTGTGGCGCTGCCATGGATGGAAGGCTTGGCATGCAGATGCGATTTTCGAGTCGATCCAACACTTGCCGATACCCATTGCCATCTACGACACGCAGGACCGTCTGATCGTCTACAATGACCTCTACAGTGAACATCATCCGCACCTGAAGGACCGCAAACCCGATCGGTTTTTCTCGTTGCCACCTAGTTACAAAGACATCGTGCTGGCCGGGCTGTCCGCCGAGCTGTCGCCGGACGAAAAAAGTGCGACAGCCGAGAAATTCAGTGTGGCTCAGCCTCCTGAAGATGGCATGTTGAGAGAGCGGGAGTTTCCACGTGTCGGCTGGCTTCGGGTCGGCAAGCGCAGACTTCTAAGTGGTGGCAACGTCAGGGTCGCGATTGACATCAATGACCTGAAGGCGCGCGAGACAGAGTTGGTCAGCGCCGTCGAGCAGGCCCAAGAAGCCGACCGTGCCAAGTTCAATTTTCTCTCGACCATGACGCATGAGCTGCGCACGCCACTGAACGGGATCATCGGCATGGCCAGCGTGGTGCTGCACAACGATCTTGATGACCGAACACGGCGCAATGTCGAAATGCTTCGGGGGTCAGGACTTCACCTTCTGGATCTTGTAAACCGTGTTCTCGACTTTTCGAAGATCAACAGTAAGGCCGTGACCGAAGAGGAAGAGGTGTTCAATCTTCACGAACTGGTCGAGGAGGTCGTGAACGAAACAAGGTTCAACCCCAGCGCGGACGACTTGACGGTGACAGCGGAGATAGCCCCCGATGTCTGGCCCACATGGCGCGCCAACCGCACAGCGCTGCGACAACTGTTGACCAATCTCGCCGGGAATGCGGTCAAGTTCACCGAACGAGGTAGGGTAACTCTCCGCGTTACTGAAACGAACACTGGGATTTCAATAGACGTTGAAGACACAGGCATCGGCATTCCCACGAAAAAAATTGAACGCATCTTTGAAGCGTTTGAGCAGGCGGATGCGACAACCACCCGCCGATATGGTGGCACCGGACTGGGTCTCGCGATCTGCGCTGACATTGTCGAAGCGATGTCAGGCGATATCAGCGTGACAAGCGAGGTCGGAGTTGGCTCATGTTTTCATGTCGACTTGCCCCTGAAGGCCGTTGATCGGGAACTTCCGGTCAAGGCCGCATCGTAGATACGGCCTTGCTACGCTGTCATGCGTCCAACGCCTGTTATCCGATAATGACTGTCTCCCATCAGGAGCGCGTGGACTTCGCTCTCCGGTCTGGCTAAGCAGCCCCGGCACGCAGCCGAGGAGAACGCCATGCAGGGCTTGACCGTCATCCAGCACCCGTTGATCGAGCACAAGCTGACCCTGATGCGGGACAAGGACGCTTCGACCGTCAAGTTCCGGACGCTGCTCCGCGAGATCTCGATGCTGCTGGCCTATGAGGTCCTGCGCGATCTGGACCTCGAGGAAGTCGAGATCGAGACCCCGGTCGCCCCGATGACGGCCCGAAAACTGGCGGGCAAGAAGATGTGCTTCGTCTCGGTTCTGCGTGCAGGCGACGGGCTGCTACAGGGCCTGCTGGATCTTATCCCCGGTGCGCGGGTCGGACATCTCGGCATGTACCGCGACCCTAAGTCCCTGAAGCCAGTGGCATATTACAACAAGCTGCCGGACCAGATGGAAGACCGCGTGGCGATCGTTGTCGACCCGATGCTGGCCACAGGAGGCTCGGGTGCCGCGGCGGTCAGCGAGGTCAAGAAGGCTGGCGCGAAAGACATCCGGTTCGTTGCCCTTGTTGCCGCGCCGGAGGGCGTCGAGACATTCCACGCGCAGCACCCGGACGTGCCGGTCTACACTGCAGCGCTGGACAGTCACCTGAACGAGAAAGGCTATATCGTGCCAGGTCTTGGGGACGCGGGTGACCGACTTTTCGGCACGAAGTA
>CAYYZH010000033.1:13926-27892 GCA_964475765.1 uncultured Limibaculum sp. | reverse complement strand
CGGCTGCCATACGCCCTGATCCCAGCACCAGCTGTCCCCCGCCGGGGGAGTGTCCCGTGCACCGTCGGTCAGGCTGGGTTGATCTCAGCGCCGATGGCCGCCAGAGCCGCGTGTGCCACAGCCAGATCCTTGTCCGGCGTGCCGGACCCGACACCAATGCCGCCGAGCAACGCTCCATCGATCCGGATCGGCAGTCCTCCGGGCAATCCTGTCACTCCGCCATCGGTGGCCGCCGCTATCGCGGGGCGGACATGCTCGGGGATCTGATCGGACGGGATACCGTGCGAGGCTGAGGTCAACGCTTTGGCCAAGGCACTGCGGCGGCTTAGAAATTTCGATCCCGTCATCCGGATCTCACCCAGCACCTCACCGGAGGGATCGACGATGACAATGCACTGCGGCTGGTCGATCTCCTCGGCCTTGTCGACCCCGGCCTCCAGCATTTGCATCACACCGCGATGGGTCAGACGACGCGTCTTTTCGGTGGTTTCCATGTGTCTTGCGTCTCCTGCTGCACGGGATATGTTACCGATACCATATCTAACATCGATCCCCCGCCGGAGGAACGCCCCTTGTCATTTTTCGAGGCCTATGAGCCAATTTTTAACACCTATGTGCTAGGCAATGCTCCCGTGAAGCAGCTTGCGACCGGGTTCGACTGGGTCGAGGGGCCGGTCTGGTTTGGCGATGCGGATTGTCTCCTGTTCTCGGACATTCCGAACAATCGGATTTTGCGTTGGAATCCGGAAACAGGGATCTCGACCTATCGGAGCCCGTCGAACTTCGCCAACGGGCATACGCGCGACCGGGAAGGGCGGCTGGTCAGTTGCGAACATGGTACGCGGCGGGTGACGCGAACGGAGCTTGACGGCACAATCACGGTCGTCGCCGATGCGTTCGAGGGCAAACGGCTGAACTCGCCCAATGATGTCGTCGTCAAGTCCGACGGGTCCATCTGGTTTACCGATCCCCATTACGGGATCATGACGGATTACGAGGGCTTCCGGGCCGAACAGGAACTGCCCTGTCACGTCTACCGCGTGGATCCCGATGGGGAGATCTCGGTCGTAACCGATGACTTCAATTGCCCGAACGGCCTCGCCTTCAGCCCCGACGAACGGCGGCTCTACATCGCCGACACAGGTCGGATCTTTGGCGATGACCCCACCCACATCCGCGCCTTCGATGTCGATGGCACGACGCTGTCAGGGGGAGACGTGTTCCATGTCATCGACCCCGGCGTCGCGGATGGGTTCCGCTGCGACATCGATGGAAACGTATGGTCATCTGCCGCTGATGGCGTGCATTGCATCTCGCCGGAGGGCGTGTTGCTCGGCAAGATCCTTGTGCCGGAACTGGTCTCGAATGTCTGCTTTGGCGGGCGCAACCGGCATCGGTTGTTCATCACCGCGTCGACCTCGGTCTATGCGATCAACCTGAACCGGAACGGCGCGGTCTCGATGGCGAGCTGACGCTCACGACCCGCCCACCGAAAAACGAATGACCCCGCCTCAGCGCGGCAGCGCCGCATAGGGGTAGAACGGATTGTCGTTCAACGCGCTGTCATCAATGCCAAGTATTTTGGCCACAGCCGCCGCTTCGAACCGCCAGTAGCCGGGATATATATTGCTCGGGTCTTTCTTGTGCAGCCCATACCAGGGAAACGCCCGGGTTTTGCAGGCCGCGTACCATCCCTCGAGAAACATCGCGAGCTGGGCCGGACGCAACTCGGCCTGAAGATCAAAGCAGGCATCAAGTGGTTTGTAGGCTTCGGCAAAGATCAGATCGTCAGCCGGTGTGTCATCCGAGAGATCGAAGTAGCCAAGGAACCGGTCGGTCAAGGCGTCTCCGGTCATCCGACCATTCCGGCGCATGGCGGCAATAGCGTCGGCCAATGGCGCCATCGTGGTTTTGTCGAGATCGAACACAACCCCTGCGCCCAGCAGCGTATAGACCAGATCGAAACTGATGGCCCCGATGCCCTTCTCGCGATCGAAGAAGCCTTTCTCGTCTTCGAGGCCAACGCCATAGAACGCCTCGATCGCGCCGATCGCCTCGACCACCCGGCCGCGAATATCGCCGCGGCCAAGCCCGGCCGAATAAGTCGCCTGCACCACATGGATACTGTTTCGGGCGATCCGGCCATGCATGCGCAGCTGTGCCGCACGGTCGTTCTCCTCGTTGGCCATGGTTTCCAGATACCAATCGCGGTCTTCGTCGCAATCCGCAATGTACTGCAGAAAGTGGGAGGACGGGCGGTGCGGGTCGCGTGCGGCGGGCATGGTTTGCAACATATCAGAGGTCCGTATCAGGGCGTATCTTGGGTGACGCGGCCGAATTGATCAACGCGCAAAACCACCGCTTCGAAGCCGTCGCGGTCAATGGCGCGCAGGTCTGCCCGGGAGAGGCCCGCCCCGGGAAGCCGATCGAGGATCCATTCATCGGACATCTGGCGAATGGGTTGGCCATCCGGGCCGGTCGCATAGCCGAGCTGGCTGTCTCCGAATTTTGATTCGACCACGACGAAGCGGTCGGGGGCGCCGCCTTCGCCCGGGATACGGTAGACAGCGTCAATCCCGGTGCCGCGGAAACCATCATCCATTTGCGGGATCTGGCCGCCATCGGAGACCCGCTCCCAGCCCTGTGCGCGCGCCCATTGATCGGTGGCGACTTCGCCATACCGGCCACGGAAGACGTTGTCGCGCACGTCGAACTCGCTGATCGGGTGGACCTCACCGTCGCGCCCGGCAATCATGATCTCGCCATCCGCCGTGCGGAAGACGCCCGGCGGGTCGGTTTCCAAACGGTTCAGACCGTTACCTGCACGGATCATGTCATCAAGGCCTGGCGGATCGGGAATGCGCTGGAACTGACCGTCGACGAACTCGAACGGATCAACCTCGCTGTTGTATTGGCGCAAGTGCGGAGTACCGTCGGCACCTGCCACCCATGTGTGACCCGCGGGCACATCCGATGCGACATCGCCCCAGCGCGCGACAGCCTGCTCCTGACCACGGGTGGCATCGTTGATCCAACCCTGCCCGGGTGTATCCCATTGATCGAGGCGGGCCGCATGATAGGCAAGCCCGGCATCGATTTCCTCAGCCCGGATCTCGAGATCAAGACGTTGGGCGTCCGACAGATTGGGATCTGCGAGAGCGCGCGAGATCGCACCGGCTTCCTGCTGGATCTTGCCGATCTCGATTTCGGCTTCCCAGGCCGCCGAGCCGATAGCAGGGCGATCTGCGCCGACAAGGCCGCGCAACCGGTCGACCATTCCCCCGGCACTTTCGACCCGCTCGGCTGCCCAGGAGTGGCGCCGGATCACGTCAAGCGGCACGTCGCCATTGGTCTCGAGCCGGATGTTCGTGGCTCGCCCGTTGGCATCGAGATCATAGGCCACCCGCGCTGTGCCGGGTTCCAGATCGGCCACACCATCCTGAATGCGGAACGGCGTACCGGTCTCGAACTGGCGCGCCATGCGGTTGAAGTCGAAGGCGTTCCGGACACCGCCGGAGCTTGCGACATTCGCGGTGCCAAGACCGGCGAAGACCGCGACTTCGAGCATCCCGGCGGTGCGCTGTGCGGGCGTGAGCTGATCCCAGTTCATCGCGAGCTGGATGCCCCGGTCACCGGCCTGCAGTCCGTCAACAACAGTGCCCGCCAGCTCGATGGCGGCAAAGCCGCGCGCCGCGGTCGCGGTGGTCGTTGCTCCCCGGATGCCCTGAATGGCCGGACCGACGGCAAAGACCGAAAGACCGCCGGAGACCACATCGAACCAGTTGCCGCGCGTTGCCGGATCGGTGAGATCCAGCGCATGTTCGCCGTGCTGGTGACCGTCGATCAGATCGCCAATGCCCCGGCTGGCAGCCCAGCCGCCAGACAGTGCACCGGCGCCGGCCGCACCAGCGATGAGGAAGGGGGTTGCCGTTCCGCCGGAGCCCACCACAAGGGCGCCGACCGCCAGCGCGCCTGCGGCGATGCCAAGTCCGGTGGCGGTCCGATCCGCGATCTGGACAAACCTCTCCCACCCGGTGTCAACGACCGCATGGGTCGCTTCAGGGGCGGCCAGATCGGCTCCGGGCTCCAATCCCTCGGGCACCACCATCGTGCCGGGAGGCAGTTCGTTGTGGTCGCGCCAGTCCTCGACGCTCTCATAGTCGCGCCCGGTGTTGTCGACGAACGTGGTACCGCCGCCCTCGTGATCGATGCGGAAGAGCGGCGCACGGTAGACCCCGAACTCGTCGGCGGTCACAGTCACCGGAATCACCGAAAGCTGATCGCCCACACCCATCTGCTCGCTGATCGCCTCGGCAACGCGGTGCGCCTGTGTGTCGTCGCTGTAGTACTGTACACCCAGCCCGGCCTCGAGCCGTGCCTGCCTCTGGGCCGGTGTCTCGTTCTCGGGGATGCCCATATCGGGCGCTTCGCCAAGGGTCGTACCGACAGTGTTGGTCAGCGCATCGAAATCGTCCGGGTCCGAGAAGTCGAGCCCTGCGAGGTTTTCAAAACCGGGCGCGGCCAGTTCGGCCTGTGCCGTCGCGACCACACCGCTCGCCCAGCCATCGGCAAGATTGGCTGCGGTGAACCCCGGATCGGTCTGGACCATGCCCAGCGCCCAGGTGCGCAGTGGCGGAGTGATGTCGCGGTTGAGCAGAAGGTCGATCCCGCCCTCGGTGCTGAGGACCTGCTCAAGCCGCTCGGTCATCGCCGCGCGGTCGAAATCCGGATCGCCTTCGGGCGCACGAGCGACGGCGGCCAGCGCGCCTGCGAATTCGGACGACAATTCGTTGGCGTCGCGTTTGTCCAGCCGCACGAACATCGCGTTGACCAGTTGTTCGGCATCCGGCCCTGTCACGCTGCCATCGGCGACTGCACTCAACAGCGCCCCGCGCTCGGCAGAGGTGAACTCCTCTGCAATGATGCCGAGGCTTTGCGTATCGCCTGACCAGACCTCTATGGTTTCGACCGGATCGAGACGCACGGCCTCCTCGAGCATATCAATACCCAGCCGGTCGCCATATTCGCGGTCACGGGCGGCTCCTGCCAAAGCCCGCGCAACACTGGCTTCGGCCGCCGGATCGTCGCCGAGATGGTTGCGCAGATCGGTCAGCTCACCGCTGCCATTGGCCAGCCAGCTCTCGACCGCTTCTTCGGCGAGATAATCGCCTTCGACTTCGGTCAGTTCGCCAAGGCTGCTTTCGCCCTGCAGGGCTTCTCCAACCAGGTCGCCGCCAACGTCTTCCTTGCCGCGAATGAATTCAAACATCCGCCCCTGTTGGGCATTGGCGTTCTCGTCCACCCAGCCGTCGATCTCGGCGCGGCGTTCGGGCGAGAGCGTGTCCGCGGCGTCGGCCAGAACGCCGGTTTGCGGCAGGTCTTCGACCACCTCTTCCGGCTCGGTCTCAATCGGATCGGGATCGTTGACCTGCTCCGGCGGATCCTGCGTGTCATTGTCGGAGGTGTCGACCCGACCTGCATCCAATCCGTCCATAGCAGCACCATCTGGCTAACATGAGAAAGTGACAGAGAGCGTACACACATCCGTGCGGCGTCAGTATTGGTGCGGGGTGACACTGGTATCTCTGGACACGCCAACGATTGGGGCCGTCGAGAGACTGGCGGGCAGATCAGCCGATATTGTCGAGCACGGGATCGTCGTCTTGCGCAACACCGCGGAGCTTGCGCGGCATATGGCTTTCATCGTCGTTGAACATGTCGAGGCCGTTGCCATAGGCGACACCTTGAGAGGTCGTGCTGAGCACACGCGACGAGGCCACCGGCGCAAGGTTCGAGAGAACGTCCGAAAGACGGCTGGCCACGGCTTGGGTGACCTGGCTCGAGACCCGGGCATCCAGCGCTTGCCAGACATTCGCGCCGCGATCGGGTGCAAGTCCGGTCAACGCGGTTGCCAGCACCTCGGACCTGTTCTGATCGGCCGGAATTTCCTGCATCATGGTGACCATGGCGGGGATCGGGCTCATCCGGATTGCCGCTGCCGCCAATTCCAGCCCGTTGCGGTCATCGGGCTCGGGGGCTTGAATAGACTGTCCCGCGCGCCCGGCAATGGTGGTGACGAACCGGGACATCAGATCGTTCTCGCCAGCGAGCCCGTGGTGGGTCTGGAAGAGGCTGTTCTCGACATCGCGCGCCGGCGCTTCGACCTTGGTCCAGACATTGGCCGCGACCTGAAGCATCTCGTTCTGCTGTCCGGTTTGCAGCGTACCAAGCGCGCTGCGTCCGGTGAGCGCATGGGCGAGGGCCAGCCCTCCGCCGCCAAGCAATCCACCCTGAGCGCCGATAAGCAGGTCCCGCACCACCATCGCGATGTGTTCCGCCGGATCGAGCGCCATCGTCGCGGTCTCGGCCGCCGCGACATCGGCGATCGTGACCTCTCCAACCGTGGGATCCGTGCCGAACATCCCTTCACCAAGGTTGTCCGGCCCGTCAGCGACCAGAACTGTTGTTGTCACCGTCGGGGCGCCATCGCCGTCCGCACCGGCCTCACCATCGGTGCCGGTGACATTGACCATGACGATTTCCGAGGCGTTGGGGTCATCGGCTTCCGTCGGCTCACCGTTCTCGTCGAGCACGATAATGGCTGTGACCTCAAGCGTCTCGTCATCGCTGTCGCCCTGGCCGTCCCCGTCCTCATCCTGCTGACCCGGCGTGATGATCAGTGTGGCGGGAACGTCGTTCGTTGCGATGACCTCGGCGACCGTCCCCTCATCCATGACGAGGGCGGCATCCAATGTACCGGCGCTATCGCCTGCGATCTCGACGATGTCCGCGAGGTCTCCGGCCTCCATGAGGCCTTCAAAGATCTCCTCGCCCCAATCTTCGAGATCGGAGGTGCTGACCGGCGCGATATCCGCGCCGGCAGTTGGTGTCGCGGCAGCGGCGTCTGTCATTCAGCAGCCTCCAGAGTGGCATCGCCTCCCGGCCTCGACTTGCGGCGATAGGCACCCGGTGCCAGTTCGGTCCACTGCCGGAACGATCGGTAGAACGAGCTGACCTCGGTGAAACCAAGCCGGTAAGAGATCTCCCCGATCGGCAGATCGGTGTGGCTCAGCATCGCCATCGCACGGTCCTTACGGACCTGATCGCGCAAACCGGAGAAGGTCTGGCCCGCCGCTGTCAGGTGCCGCTGCAACGTGCGCGGGGTCATGCAAAGGGCCGCGGAAAGTCCGGTGATCCCGAAGTTGCGATCACATAGCCCGTCGGCGATCTTGGCCCGCGCCCGCGTCAGGAGCGAATCCTCTTCCGGCAGGATACCGGCCAACGCCATCAGCTTTTCGAGACCGGCCCGCAACTCGGGGTCGGTGTCTTGCAGCTCCATGTCCAGCGTCGCGGCATCGAAGACAATCGAGTTTGCCTCCTGTCCCGTCACCACACGAGCCTGCAACAGCCCGCGCAGATCAGTCACGCTGCCCAGGGGCCGATGACCGAAATTGACCTGCCGGATTTCGACAGACCCATCGGTTTTATCCCGCAACAGCCGGACCAGGGCGGCCAGGGTCATCTCGGCATCGAAGGCAAATGCGCCATCGAGCGTGCCGACCGAATAGGACAGCGTCGCGACCCGGTCGCACTCGACCAGATCGAACTGCGCCCCGCGCATCAGGAAACCAGAGTGGCGGCAAAGACAGGTCAGCATGTCCCGCAGCGTCGTCTGGTTCGCGGCAAGATAACCGACGACACCAGAGAACTTCGGACGGTAAGACAGCCCCAGCCTAGTCGCCTGTAGGTAGTCTCCGGATCTCTCCGCGATCGACCCCGTTAACTCTTTGTAATCCGATCCCGCAACCCAACTGGGGGTTGAGCATGGCGGCAGCTCGTCCGGTAGGGACGGTGTCTGCAGATTGCCATGCCACGGAGCCCCGTGATGAAAACTGACCAAACGGTAACGCGCAGACTCTGTCGATATTGAATGCACCTCGATCTCCCCAATCTAAGATCAAGCCTTCACCCTCTTCCCGCTATCTCAAGTCTAACAGGTTCTCCCCCGGCTGAAAGTTACCGAAACATGAAGATTTTACGGTACATCGCGCCGCGAAGTTCATCATTGTGAGGAAAATAATAGGAGCTGCCCAAAATTTGACAGAATCGCAATTTTCCGGATCGAAGCGCGGCGCTGTGGATAGTTCGGCACGTTAAATCACGCCGCCCGAGCGCATTGCCTTCGCGAGATCAGCCACACGTTCTGCGGGAGCGTAATCTCCAGGTTCGACCTTCATCAGCAGGCTGGCGATGGTGTGATCGAAGGACTTCACCTCGCTGGGAGCCCGTGTGATCAGGGTTTTGGCCGACTCTCCGCGGGCCCGCGCCACAACTATAGGGACAGCGGTTTCACCATCGACATAGCGCAAAGCCACCGCAATGTCCGACCCGTCCGTAACGATGAACGTCGCCAATCTGAGGCCCGCAGGTTTTTCCACAGACCGGCGCGCAATCTGCCGTCGGCGGCTTCTGATCTGTGGATCACCGTCCTGATCCTTGTTCTCCTGCTTCATTTCAGTGCGCGTCATTTTCATCTCGCGCAAAAACATGTGCCGCTGAATCAGCAGATCCGCGATGGCGATCGCCGTCATTATCGCCATCATGATGGCCAATAGCCGGGTCACGACCGCATTTGACGTTGTCACCGTGCCGTCGAGCCCTGCGCGGGCGGAGAGAATCATCGGCTCCAGCGCAAACGGCAGGACCAGAATCAGGGCAACAACCAAGGCAATCAGTTTGAGTCCCGAGAGCAGGAAATTGACCCACCCCTGCATCCCGAAGAGGCGCTTGAACCCGGCAATCGGGTCGATCTTGTCAAACTTTGGAATGATCGGATCGAAAGCAAGCACCGGCCCGCCGGCAATCGCGACCTTGGCCAGCACGACCAGCCCGACGACGACGATGATCAGAGGCAACACCGCGTCGATGATCATCTGACCTCCAGCCGCGACAACGGCGGCAAGGGCCTGAGAGAACTCCAAATCCAGACTGGCATAGGCCGCGTCGAAAACCTGATCGATGGCATCGCCGATGCTGCTGGTATTCAGCCAGAGATACCCGATGCCCGCGAAGGTCGCGACCGCGGTGATCACATCGCGGCTTTGCCAGAGTTGCCCCCGCTCGCGGGCCTTGCGCAGTTTGCGCGGACTGGCGTCAAAGACCTTCTCCTCACTGGGTTGTTCGGTCACGAGAAGAACCCCCGTAAGGCCTGGATCGTGCTTTGCGAGGCTGCGGCCCCGTCGCGCATATAGCTGACCAGCATCGCGTAAAAGAGCGGTAGCATGATGATGTTGAGCAGCGTTTTCAGCGACATCGCCAGAAAGAAGACGTTGATCTGCGGCACGAACCGCGTGGCAATTGCGAGGCCCAGTTCAAGGATCAGAAGGATCATGACAATCGGCAGCGCGAGGACGAATGCGCCCTTGAGGATACCGCTCAGCATTTCCAGCACCAGCGACGCATTTCCGATGGCTAGCTCGGGCCAGGTATCGGACGCGCGCCAGATCGTGAAACTCTCATATAGCGGCGAGAGCACGTTCTCATTGAAGAGCCCCGCGCCAAGGAACACGGCGGCGAAGAGATAGAAGAAGTAAACGCCGAGCGGGGTCGTATCCTCGCCCGCATTGGGATCGACAACGGATGCCGCCGACGCGCCGCTTTGGAAATCGATGATGTTGCCTGCCGCAGATGCCGCCCAGAACGGGATGCCTGCGACCAGCCCGATCATGATACCGATCAGCGCTTCCTTTCCCGCCAGCATGACAAAGGCATAGATGTTCGGCGTCCCGGTCTCGAGCAGTTCCATCGCGACAATCGGCATGACCGGGATCGAGAGCCCAAAGGCCAGCCCTCCGCGCAAAATCCCCGCCTGAATGCCGGTGCGGGTGAAGAGTGGAAAGACATACATCAGCGCGCCCATCCGCGCGACCGACAGAACCATCGTCATCATGCCAAGCCGCATCGCGTCCTCGACCGGAAGCAGTGCGATCCGAAGCATAAGCTCGGAGTTCATCGTCCGACCGGGAAGTTCTCGAAGATCCGGTTGGTGTAGGCCAGAAGCTCGCCGCCAACCCAACCTGATGTGGCAACGATCACGATCACGACGCCGATCAGCTTCAACGCATGCTGGATCGTTTGATCCTGGATTTGCGTAAGCGCCTGCAAAAGACCAACGACCAGCCCGATCACCGACGCCGCCAGCACGGCAGGCAACGAAAGGTACAGGATCAGGACCAGCGCGGTGTAAGCCTCGTTGTAGATCGACATGCGCTCAGCCCGCGTCAGACATAGCTGAGCACCAGACCATGCGTCAGCCGTGTCCATCCGTCCGCCGCCACGAACAACAGCAGCTTGAAGGGCAGCGAGATCACGGTCGGCGAGACCATCATCATCCCCATCGCCGTCAGGATGTTGGTGATCAGAAGGTCGATGATGATGAACGGCAGGTAAAGCAGGATCCCGATCTCGAACGCCCGCGTCAGCTCGGATGTGATGAAGGCCGGCACCAGAACGATCATGTCGTTTTCGGTCAGGCCCGCGCGCACATCGGGCGGCCAAAGCTCCTCGGTGGAGGCGAGGAAGAACACCTTGTGCTCCTCGCCCGCATACCGGGCAACAAAGTCGCGCAGAGGCTCGATCGCACGTTCGACCGTGCCAGCGATGTCCACCAGATTGCCGGTGACCAGAGGCCCGCCCGCGAGAGCCGCCTGCATGCCCGCCCCGACCGGCGCCATGACATAGGCACTGAGCACAAGCGCCACCGCATAGAGCACGATGTTCGGCGGCGTCTGCTGCACGGCCAGTGCGCTGCGCAGAATGAACAGCACCACCGAGATCTTGATGAACGACGTCACCGCCACGATCATGAACGGGATCAGAAAGACCGCGAACGCAACGATCAGCAGCGGATATGGATCGCCGATATCAGCCATTTTGGTCGGGCCGGGAGGCATCAGCACCAGCCGCCGCCGGGGTGGAGACCGGGCGGCGGATGGACTTCGCAACACGCGTGATCCGGACGCCGAGCGGCCCGCCAAGATCGACCAGTTCGCCTTGCGCAATCGGATAGCCAGCGCTGCGCAGCACCACGCGATCACCGCTTTGCGGGGAGAGATCGAGCACCTGCCCCTCGGCCAGACCGTCGAGATCGGCCAAGCGCAGGTCAACCGATCCCAAGTCAATGTCGATGGGCAGTGTGACGTCCTCCTCGACAAGACCGCCGCTGTCCTCCGGCATTGGCAACGCTTCACTTCCGGTCGAAGCATCGGGTGCAGGCAGGGCTTCAGACGCCTCTACTGCTGCGGGCGATTCTACAGGATCGGCAACGGTCTCCTCAGCGGTCATTGTATCTGTGGACATGTCCGGTCCTTTCGGTTTGTGCGATGTCGTGCGCGTCAGGGGAGCCGTGAGCCGCACCTTGTTCGCTTCAAGTCGCCCCGACGCGACATAACGGTTCAAAACGGAGACGGTGACCGGCCGCGGGGTGGCAGCCTCGCCAACCACCAACACATCGCCGGGGACAAGCGCGCGCAGGGCGTCGAGCTTGGCAGGGATCGGCCCCAGCGAAACGGTCCCAGCGATCGGTAACTGGCGATGCCGGACCGGTTTGCCGATCTGGTCCAGCGCCCCTGAGAGATGCTGAACGGCGCCCGAGGACAGGCTGACCGGAAACGCCAGCGGCTTTGGCCAGCCTTGCATATCGATGCGCAGGGTCGCCTCGAACCAGTCCGGCGCGGGCAAAACCGAAGCACCGGAGAGAAGAACACCACACCCCGCGCTTCGGGTCTCGAACGCCTCAATCCAAGGCGCGAGCACCGCCTCGATCAAAAGCGCGGTCAACTCCGGTTCGGCCCCGGCACCGGGGATCAATCCGTCCATCAGCTTGCCAAGCACTGCGTTGGGAATGCCTATATTGGCGGCGTGCCCGGCGATCGTTGCTCCAAGCCAGGTGAGATCCGCAGGAACCGGGCGCCGGGCCGCCAACCCAAAAGCCACCGTCTTGGCATCAACGGTCAAGCGCAACGCGCCGCGGTCAGCCAGCAAGCGGTTCGTCGCCGCCCAATGTGGGTCGCTAACAAGTGGAGGAGCGAAGCCCCGCACATCGGCCGCATGCCGAATGCGGTCCTTGGGCGGAGTTTTGAGCGGTCCATCCGCCACGTCCCCAGGGACGCTCTCGGCTGGTTTGATATCGAGGCTCATCTCGGACATGGGGCGGTCCACTCCTCGAATTGCATCTCTTCGCGGTACTCGGCCAGATCCGCCTCTTCCCGAGCAAGCCGGGAGAGCAACGCCTCCCGCCGCCGCAGCGCCGCGTATTGACGGCGATACTCTGCGTTGGCGCTGGCCGTCTCTTCGCGTCGTTTCTCCAACTCGGTCCGGGCCGCCTCGATATCCGCCGTCATCAAGGTTGTCGCTTCGTCGAGATCACTCAGCGCTTTCAGCAGGATCTGCACGCTGCCGCGGTTCATCTGTTGCTCGGCATGCTCGCGGTATGTTTTCTGGCGCAGCACCGGCAGACGGATGATGTAGGCCTCGAGGACATCCTCGCTTTGGCGCAGCAGCGCCAGCGCTTCGCCCTCGTGCACCCGGGCCTGGGCACGGCGCCGTTCAGCCGTTTCGACACGCAGTGACGCCACACGTCCCAGAGCGTTCAGCCGCTTCGAAGCCGGGCGGCCACTCATCTCGTCACCTCGCCCAGCTGAGCCAGCGTCGCGTCGAAGCCCGACGCATCGTCGAGTTTCTGCCGCAGGAACCCGTCGATCGCTTCCTTCTGCGCCATCGCCTTGTCGGCCAGCGCATCGGCCCCTTGCTGATACTCGCCCACTTGCACCAGCAGTTCGATATCCCGGCCCTTGGCCACCAGATGGCGCAGATCGATCGCGTTTTGCATGTGCGCGGGATCGGCGACAGCAGGCATCAGGCGACTGACGCTGGCGAGCACATCGATGGCGGGGAAGTGCCCTCGTGCGGCCAGATCGCGCGACAGGATGATGTGCCCATCCAGAAGTCCGCGTACTTCGTCAGCAACGGGGTCCTGCGCGTCATCTTCGCCATCGAGCAACACGGTGTAGAACGCAGTGATCGAGCCCTTGGCGGCGGGACCTGCACGCTCGACGAGCGGTGGCAAGGCGGCAAAAACCGAGGGCGGAAATCCACGGCGGGTCGGCGGCTCGCCCGCAGCGAGGCCCACCTCGCGCAGTGCACGCGCCACACGGGTCAGGCTGTCGATCACGAGGAGCACATTGCGCCCCTCGTCGCGCAGCGATTCGGCAATCGCGGTGGCAGCTTCCGCTGCACGCACCCGCTCCAGCGGCGGGCGATCCGAGGTAGCCACCACCAGACTGGCACGCGCCATCGCCTCCGGTCCGATAACGCCTTCGACGAACTCACGCACCTCTCGGCCACGTTCACCGACCAGACCCAGAACCACGGCATCCGCTTCGGCATGGCGCAGGATCGCGCCCAGAAGCGTCGATTTGCCGGTTCCCGCCGGGCCAAAGATCCCGACCCGCTGGCCGACACCGCAGGTCAGGAGGCCATCAATCACACGCACACCGGTCGAGAGCCGCTGGTCAATCGGGGCCCTATCCATCGCGGGCGGCGGCGCCGCGTGCAGATGCGCCTCGGCGCCACCTGACAGCGGCTGTCCATCAAGAGGCCGGCCGAATGCATCGATCACCCGGCCCAGCAATTGCGGCCCGACGGGGATCACCGGCAGGCGGCCTGTCGAGACCACCTCGGTTCGGCTCGTCAGTCCGTGGATGTCGCTGAGCGGCGTCATCAGCGCCTCGTCACGGTCGAAACCAACGACGACCGCCTCGATCTCCTGGCCCGTGAACGGGTCGCGCAACTGGCATTGTTCGCCAATGCGTACCTCGGTCAGGGTCGAGCGGATGATCGTGCCGGTCACCCGCGTCAGGCGGCCCTTAACCGGGAGCAGATCTTCACCGCTAAAGAGACGCGGTAC
>CAYYZH010000033.1:0-13826 GCA_964475765.1 uncultured Limibaculum sp. | reverse complement strand
GCGGCACCTTCAACGGTCCCGGGATCGGGGTCTTGGGTTTCAGCGGGCGCTGTCTCCAAGCCAACCAGCTCGGCATCTATGTGGCGGGTGAGGGCGTCCCCGGCGGCGTCAAGCTGCTCGGCCACACCAAGCTCGACATAGCCCTGATCGGTGGCCAGAACCATCCGCCCCGGGGCCAGCCGCGGGTCGGCGTGTACCGAGACCCAGTCACTCGCAACTCGGTCCTGGTCGGCAAAAATCCCGGCCAGCGACGTGTTCACGCCATCAACCGCTTCGGGCCAAACGTAGAGCTGGAGGTGTCGATGCCGGGCAGCCCCTTGCAGCGCAGCTTCGAGCAGACGGGCGACAACATCGGGCTCGGTTGGAGCGCCGATGATCCTCGCAACTGCATCCGTGACGGCCTTGGCGAGACTTGGCGCAAGCGTGTCGGTCATTTCCTGCAGACGCATCTGGGTCGCCGCCAGCATCCGAGCGCTGGTCACCGCCGCCTCGGCCAGACCTTCGAGCCGCCCGTCCGCTCGAGCAGCCTCACGGATCTCAGCCGCTTCGGATCTTGCGCTTGCAAGTTCGGCTTCGGCGGCAGCACGCAGCGCCTCGGCATCGACGAGAACAGACGCTGTTCGGCGCTTGATGACCATGCCGGGCCGCAGGTCGAGGGCAACAGCGCTTCCTGTCATGACACACCTTCAGTGATCTCTGTCAGGACAGGATCAGTGGACGCGGGGCCCTCTGGCTCAGCCTGACAGACGCTCACAACAGCCCGGAACACGCGGGCGGCCCGGTCGGCGTCCGCTCCCAAGAATACATTTCCCTTAGGGTCCGGTGTCGCCCAGCGAAGGGACAAGCGGAGCCTGTCACCGGGTGCGAGCTGGTCGAGCCAGGCCAGAGCAGCGGCCTGTCCCGCCAGTGTCACGTTCTCGGCGTTCGCGTCCATCGGTTGCCACTCCGGCGCATCCTGCATGCGTTGGCGCAGGGCAAATCGCAGCACGTCCGACGGCAGCCAAGCCGCAACGGCTGCTCGGGCCTCGCGTGTCACGATCTGGGCCAGCGCGGGCCCGATCAGAACTGCTCCCGCACGCTGCACCGACCGGTCCAGCACATGCGCACTGGCCAAAACCGCGGGTTCAGGATCATCGGAAGCCGGAGGAAAGTTCCGCGCGCGGGTCAGATATTCGGTGAGCCGCGCCTGCACGCGCGGTGCACGCACCAGAACCCCGGCCTGCCCGTCGTTCAGACCCGTCACGCGATGCAACAGATCCCGACAGGGCGCTGCAACCCGGCGCAACGGCGCCACCTTGTGCGCCAGAACGTCCATCGGGTCGGCTGAGATCATCACCTCACCCGGCCGAACTGTTGGCATTCGTCAGAGCACTGACTTCCGCCCGGGGCAGTTGCACGATGGAGGCCTGTTGATGGGGAGCCAGCGCATCCTCGCCGTCGTCCGATGTCTCCCGGCGCCGCCAGACAAGGAGCCAGATCAGCGCCGCGATAGCCACACCCGCGACGCCCGCCAAACCGCCGACAAGACTGAGGAGACGCGTACGGTCATGGGGATCGACGGCCATGCCCAGCACCATTTCCGTGCTGGTCCTGAACGCCTCATCGGTTTCGGGCATCTCGACCGGGATATCGACCACCGAGATCTTCTCGTAGTCGAGGCCTTCAATGGAATTCTCGATCAGCATCTTGATCTGCGGCAGGAAACTGTCGAGATCTGCCGCTGCATCACGCCGGATGAAGACCGACGCGGAAGACGGCTGGACCTGCCGGCTGAGCGCATCGCTTTCGGGCAGTACGACATGGACGCGGGCCGAGATCACCCCGTCGATCTGCGCCACCGTCTGCGACAGCTCCTGACTGAGCGCGTACATCAGGCGGGCGCGTTCCTCCGTCGGCGAGGTCACGAGGCGGTCGCCATCGAACACCTCGCCAAGGCTGCGAAAGTCCTGACGCGGAAGACCGCGGCTGTTGAGAATGGAAACGGCATCGGCGAAGCGGCTCTCGCTGACCATCACGGTCATGCCCGCATCTCGGCCACCGGGGCGCTTGTCAGCGCGAATACCCTGACGGTCGAGGACCGAGATGATCTCGTTCGCCTCGCGCTCGGTCAGGTTGGAATACAGATCGGTCTTGCAGGCTCCTAGAACCAGCGGCATCAGGATCAAAATGGCAAGCCGCCGCCAGCCGGCCCAAACTGAGAAGGGCGTCATGATGCGATCTCCAAAATGCACGTAGAGTGACGGGGCCTTATTGCCCGCGCAGGAAACTGTTCAGGTTGCGCCCGAAGGCCGAAGTCACGGACGAGACCATCACGAACTCGGCCAATTCGGCCTGCATCCGGACGGAATGCTCCATCGACTCGCTGAACTGCACCATGGGGTCGACCGGGCCGACTTCGCGCTCGGCAGGGCCGGGGACAGGGCTATCGGTGCCCTGTATCTCCTCGGCCCGGGATGCCTCGGCGCGATAACTCTCCTGCATCTTGGCCACGCTGTCGAACAGCTCTTTGCCAAGCTCTGGCGCGAAGCCGCCGGGGACTGCCTCTGGAAGGTCCTGCATCGCCATCGGTGTCGAGGCTTGCGGGTTCACAGCCGATACTGGGTCGGTCATGTGTCAATCTCCGTTGGTGGCAAGGGAAGGGACACGGGTAACCCCTGCCGCGTGGTCTCAAGATGTAGGAAAAGGCCGGTTGGCCGAGAGGTCAGGCTGCCAGCCGGAACCCCATGGCGGGTCTGATGTGACCGGATCCACCTCCGCCGCCACCCGAGGCACCCAATCCGATATCGGGCCTACCGGCGCCAGTTTCGGGACAGATCAAAACCGTCTGCCGCTGGCCTTTCCGGAAATGGAGGGTCGGGAGGGAGGTGCGCGCCAGCCCGCCGGTGATCGACCGGCTGACGCTGTCAAGAATGCTGTCCGCGCCCGATGACGGGCAAAGGGCGCGGCAGATCGCGACCGCGAGCACACCATCATAGCCAGCGGAAGCCGCCGGGCCGGAGATGGAGTTATCGTGCGCGCGGAGTGTCATGGATGATCAGAACTCTTTCTCTGACATGCTTTCGATCGTCGCCTGAATGCTCTGGAAGATCGAGTTCTGGACCAGAAGCGTCGAGCCGAGAAACCCGACCAACGCTTCTTCGATGGCCGTGCGGTCGTCCTCGGCCAGCTCGCCAAAGTCGATCCCGAGGATCGGCTCATCGCTGAGCACGGGTTCGGGCGTTGTGCCCGGTGCCTGGTCAACTGTGACGGTCATGGCCAAGGATCTCCGTTAAGCTGCCTGGAACGGGTCGGTCCAGCCATCGACCTTGTCCGCCGTATCACCGATCGTATCGGCGAGGTTCAACGCCCCGGCGATCACCCCGGCAGGCGGGAACGCGCCAGCGATCCAACCGCCGATGGGCGTGTTCATGATCGACTGGAAGGCGTTCGCGATCGGGTTGTCCGCGATCGTGTCCGCAACATCGCTGACGACACCGGCTACGCTGTCGAAAGCGTCGGCGATCCCGTCGATCGCGCCTCCGAATGCATCGCCGATCCCACCAAGGGCATCGCCGATTCCGCCTACGGCATCGCCGATGCTGTCTGCGATTCCTCCGATTGCATCTCCAATTGCGCCAAACATGGTCTGTCCTCCTTCGTTGGCTGCTTCGGGATAGGTTAAGCGTTCACCGCCTGCGCAAACTGCGGCGCGGGGGTGTGGTCGTGAATATCTTCTTCAGCTCCGGCACTGGCCTTTGCGAGCTTGGTTGCGAACCTTGCGGCGTTGGAATCATCACCTGCGATCTCGCTCGCAACACGGTGGCTTTCGGCATCGCGACCGGCCAATTTCAACGCCAGCGCCAGGATGGATTTTGCCTCTTTGGCGGCGACCGCAGCGGTCACGCCCTTGGTCTTGAGAATGTCGATTGCCGTGTCGAGATCGCGGCGCACAAGCGCCTGCAACGCGCGGCCAATCGGGCCCGCCGCGTTCTCCGGCTTTTCACGCTCGACCACATCAAAGATCTGATCGACATTGGCGTCGAGGCCGCGCAGCGTCACCGAAAATCCGATCTCGGTCAGCAGCTTGAGGTCTTTGTTGGCACCCATGAGTAATCCTCCCTACCTTAGGCTGCGGAACCCAGCCGGGTGCCGACATTGGCGGCCCGGGCGGGATCGAGATCTTCGAGAATGTCGAGGGCCTGACCGCCGCGCGTGTCAGCAACCGCAGCCTGTTCGATCAGGTCGAGGCCCTCGGTCGTCTGACCCTTGCGGTAAAGCTGCAGGCCGCGGCCCAGCGGACCGAGCGCATCGGTGGGATAAGCGTCTTCCCAAGCCTGATAGATCGGCTCGAAATCGCCCTCGACGTCACGCTGTCCGGCAATGACGGCCAGGGTCATCATATGTCTCAGATCTTCAACGGGTGTGTCCATGGTCTGGCACTCCATCATCGCGTGGCGCCCCGGTAGACCCGGGGCAAGGCGCCGGGCGAATTGAACCCGGACTGTTCAGCGCCGGAAGCCAGCGCGGTTACAACGTCGCGGCCGCCCAGCGCCCGCACGACATTCTCGACAGTTTCGACATACGGCGAAGGGCCGGCGATGATCGCGAGCCCGGTGCGCCCAGCCTGACGGATCGGAAAGCGCTGATCGGCGAGGCCAAGATCCGTCACCGCCTTGCGCACCACCGCCAGCGAGGTGCTGCCGAGATCTACAAGCCGCGACCGCGATTCTTCGGCCCGCACGACATGCAGCGACACGCCGTCGAAATACCATTGCAACCCAGCCTTGCGCGACAGCTCACGCATGAACGCCTGCGGAGTGAGATTCGGAGAGCCGATCGACACGACGCCATCGATGGCTTCGGAGACGATGACCGGCAGACCGAGATTGCGACCAAACTCTGTCAGCACTTCGCGCACCGGCTGGTCCAGCGCGATGTATGGATAAGGCGTGTCCTGATCCGTCCAGCCCGCGGGCATCGCGGATTTTTCCGCATTCTTCTTATTTATAGCGTCGGTGAGCGCGGCGAGCTGTTGATCGCTGAATGTCCCTGACGATCCGGGCATGGCGGCTGCTGGTGCGGTCGCGCACATCAGAAATGCGGCGGCAGTGCTCCAGATTTGCAGTCGGCGGCGTATCATCTGTCAGCCTCGATCTATTGCTTCCCCATCACGGTAGAGGCTTCGCTGCCCGAGGGGTCTGACCGAACACGCCAATTCACTGACGCAGGACGCAAACCGCCAAATTCCTGTCGATCGGGGGAAATTTCGGGATGGGCACGGGCTCTGCCCTAGCGCGACAAAGCGTTGGCTCCGGACGTCAGGGGATCGGCGTTCAACCAGTTTATGTTATTGATATTAATCAATAATCAGGCGCTCTGTACTCAACCAATGCGTGCTCCCACAGTCTTGCGTTTGGCCCGGAACGTCCTCTTACTTACCCGCGACGGCGCAAGATGTGCCGCGGTCGGCATCCATGCTTGCCGCCACGTTGCAGAGACAAAGGAGACAGCTCATGTCGGCGCAACCATTGCAGATTACAGAACTCGACAAGGCGCTTCAGGGCGATGCCGACGGGCAGATCGTCAAGCGCTTTGTCAATCAACTTTCGGACGGGAAACGTCGGGTCCAGGCAAAATTGGATGGAGGTGTGACAACAGCAGAGCACGCTCGCCTTTCCAATCTTACGGTCGCCTATGACGCGGGTATCGACGCTCTTCCGAAAATCTGGGCGGCCATCAATCAAACCAAAGCTTGAAAGGACAGATCATGGCAGACGGCGCAGGAGCACCCGGTGGTGCCGCAACCGCAAACTTCGACGCAGCTCTCGACGCAGCAGCTGACCGTCAGATGGCCATCGCCATCAAGAACGCTGAAATCAGCGTCGAGATCGCAGAAGCCAACGCGATCAAGAAGGCCTTCGAGAAGATCCAAGGCTGATTTGTGACCAGACAAGCCGCTGCCCACGGGTGGCGGCTTGCACCTTTTTCTGACGACCGCGTAATCGCCCCGGGGGGAGCAAGACAGTGTTGAACGAAACCTCTTCTGCTCCGGAACCAGGCCCCACCGCGCAGACGCCGCGTTGGTCGGCGGGCGAGTTGCGCCTCACCGTTCTTGGCGGCCATCACGCAGGCTCTGCCCTTGCGCTCAGCGCAGCGGGAGACGCCGTGATCGGCTCTGGCGAAGACGCTGACATCATTCTCATGGACGCGGGTCTCGGCGAGAGCCATGTCACCATGACCTGCACGCCATCTTCCATCGGGCTCGCAGCAGGCGACGGGATCGTCGCGCTCGGAACTGGCATGGATGCGCGGACACTGACGACGGGAGAGCGCGGATCGCTATCGCTCCCCGCTCGGTTCGCGCTTGTGACGGAAAGCGGCTGGCAGATCGAGATCGGCGTCGAAGCGGTCGAGACCGATGCCGCCGCAACGCCTGCAGGCGCCACCCGGCGACGCAGAAGCTGGACCCAGTGGGGCGGGGTTGGCCTTGCCTCCGTGCTGGCGCTCCTCGTGCTCAGCAACCAGTCGCTGTCCTCGCTGGCGACCGATGGCGATCAGACGTTGATCGCGCCGGATCGCGTTGCCCTTGCGGTGACAACCACGCAGCCGGCTACCCCTGTGGTGCTCGACAAACCTGCACAACCGACCGGCCCTGATGCCGCGATCGATGCCTTGCGGGCCAAGCTGGAGAGCGTGGATCTTCAAGGGCTCCGAATCGAGGGGCTCGGCGGGGTCATCGCGGTGCGCGGCAAGATCACCCCCGACGAGATGCTGAAATGGCGACCGATCAGCCGGTGGTACGATGCCCGCTTCGGCAGCAAAGTACCGATCAGTGCCGAGATCACCGTGGCGGACAAACTCTTCGAGCCGCCGCAGAAACCACTGGGCCTCTGGCTTGGTGACAATCCGCACATCATCGATTCGGAAGGCCTGCGCAAAAAGGTCGGGCAAAAAACCAGCGACGGCTGGGAGATCCTCAGCATCTCCGCTGCCGAACTTGTCCTGAAACGTGGCGAACGCCAGATCGCCATCGGGTTCTGACCGCCATGGTGATGAAACCCGTCCGCCCGAAGCTGCTCGATCAGGTCGGCGCACCTCCCTCGCCCACGGCCGCTGGGATCGGCAGGCAAATGGATGTTGCCGGTCGGTTCATGGACATCGACCTGCGTCAGGACGATCCGGCGGACACCACCCTGCCCGATCCGCGCGCGCCAACGGGTCTTGCGGCGCTGGTGAACTCCAGCATGGCGGGCCCCGCCCTGCCGTCCCTTGGCGAGCTTGACGCCGCGCTGACCGGCGTGCGCGCAATCCTCGAGCTTGAGGACGGCCCCGTGCCGGAACGGCTTGCCCAGACCGCGCGCCTTGTGCTCGACGACGAGCTTGGCCGCGTGGCCACAGCGCTGGAAAGGACTGGTGGCTTTGCTGGATAACGAGACGCAGCTCAGCCCGTTTGCAGCCCCGCCAAAGGACGACGCCTGGCGTGCCTCGGCGCGCGACAACCTGCACGGCATCGCGACGTTCTATCTGCGCCATGGCGAACCGGCCCGGGCGCTCACCCTGCTCCTGACAGCGCTGCACCTGACGCGCGCGACCAAGCCGCTGCTGCTGGCGACGGCGCTGGCGTTTCTTCAGGTCGGTCAGCACGAACAAGCGATCGCGGCCCTCGAACGCGCCGAGCGGGACTTCGGCGCCTGCCGCTCTCTCCTGATCCTGCGCGCCCGGACGGTCATGAAGCTGAACGGCATGGAAGCCGGTCAGGCCGTCATGCGCGAGGCCCTGGCGCTGGCCGATGATCGCGCGGAGCCGATCGCGTTCGGCGCAACGCCCTATGACAGCCCGGGCCGCGCGGCATGAAAGGCGGCATGCCCCTGATGCGTATCGCCCGCGCAGCGGTCGGACGGCAGGATCTGTTGCTGGTCATGCTGCTCGCGTTGACCGTCTTCATGATCATTCTGCCGATGCCGACCTGGCTGGTCGACACGCTGATCGCGGTCAACCTCTCCATCGTCGTGCTCGTGCTGATCGTCAGCGTCTACCTTAAGGACGCGGTCGAGTTCTCGACCTTCCCCGCAGTGATTCTGTTGACGACCATCCTGCGGCTCGCCCTGTCGATCTCGACCACACGGCTGATTCTCACCCAGGCCGATGCAGGTCAGATCGTTGAAACCTTTGGGCTTTTCGTTGTCAGCGGCAACCTGATCGTCGGCATCGTGATCTTCCTGATCATCACCGCCGTGCAGTTCGTGGTGATCACCAAGGGCTCGGAACGTGTAGCAGAAGTCGCCGCACGGTTCTCTCTCGACGCCCTGCCCGGCAAGCAGATGGCGATTGATTCGGATGTCCGATCCGGCGAGATCGAGATGTCCGAAGCCCGACGCCGCCGCAACGTCCTGCAAACCGAGAGCGAGTTCTACGGCGCGATGGACGGCGCCATGAAGTTCGTCAAGGGCGACGCCATCGCGGGCCTGATCATCATCGCCGTCAACATCATCGGCGGGCTGGCCGTGGGCGTCACGCAGAACGGCATGAGCCTCGGCGAGGCACTGGCGCTCTACTCCATCCTGACCATCGGCGACGGGCTGGTCGCGCAGATCCCGGCGCTTCTCGTCGCCATCAGCTCGGGCACCGTGGTCACGCGCGTCGCCAGCGACGACACCGCGGATCTCGGCTCGGGGATCGCCTCGCAACTCGGCAATAACACGCGCTCGCTCCAGGTCGCCGGTGTGGTCCTTGCGTGTTTTGCACTCATCCCCGGCTTTCCATGGCTGATCTTCCTGATCCTCGGCGGGGCGCTCTTCTTGCTCGGTCATGTCTTGCAGAAAGACAATGAAGCGGAGGCCGGAGATCTCGGTCAGGGGCGCAACGCGCAGGAGGATCAGGACGACACCGAAGGCTCGCCCATCGTGCTGCGCATCGCGCCCGAGATCGCCGCCGAGATCAACGCCGCAGACTTCCACGCAGCAGCGCGGGCGGAACGCCAGCTTCTCTACTCCGATCTTGGCGTCGCCTTCCCGCTCTTTGATCTGGCGGTCGGGCCGCTCGACAAGGACAGCTTCCAGCTTGTCATCGACGGGGTGCCCATCGCGACAGGTGAGATGCCGCCCGACCGTCTGGTCGTTCTCGACACGCTCGATCACACCAAGCTGATCGGGGTGCAGGGCGAGGAATCCAAACCGCTTTGGGGTGAAGCCCCGATGGTGCTTTCCCCCGTCGAGGCCCGCCCGAAACTCGAGGCCGCGCTGATGCCGGTGCAGTCCATCGAAGAGGCGATGGCCCGCTTTGTCTCGCACCGTCTGCCCGACCAGGCCGGGCAGTTCCTGGGCATTCAGGAAACCCGCGCGCTTCTCAGCGGCATGGAAAGCGTCTACGGTGAGTTGGTGAAAGAAGTTCAAAAGCACGTTCCCCTGCCGAAGCTTGCGGACGTGCTGCGTCGCCTGGTCGAGGAGAAAGTTTCGATCCGCAACCTACGCATTGTGCTGGAAGCGCTGGTGGAATGGGGCCAGAAGGAAAAGGACCCCGTTCTGCTGGCCGAATACGTGCGCAGCGCGCTGGGGCGGCAGATCTGCAATCGCTATGCGGTGAACAACCGGACGATCCCGGCTTATGTGCTCGAGCCCGAAACCGAGGGACTGATTCGCGATTCGGTGCGCCACACCTCCGTTGGCTCGTTCCTCTCGCTGGGTGCTGACAAGAGCCGCAAGCTCCTCAATGTCATCCGCGAGAAGACCGGGGATCTTGGCGAGCATCAGGGCACGCCGGTGATGCTGACCTCGATGGACGCGCGCCGCTTCCTGCGCGGGTTTTTGCAGAACAATGGAATAGACCTGCCGATCCTGTCGCATCAGGAACTCGCCAAGGGTTTCGATGTGCAACCTCTGGGGACCATCGCCTTATGACGCGTTTTCTTGTGCTGCCGCTTCTCGCGGCCCTCGCCCTGACAACTCCCCAGCCGCAGGACGCCAAAGCGCAAGCGCGTCTGGTAAACCAGCCGCAAGCCGCGCTCGAGATCAAGGCAGGTGCCGGGCAGCTGATCCGCTTTGGTATTCCGGCGGCGAATTTCTTTGTCGCCGACCCCGGTGTCTTGGACGTCCAGCCGGTGTCGCCCAGTCTTGCCTACTTCACCGGCACGTCGCCCGGCGTCACGGATGTCTTTGCCGTCGATGCAGAAGAAAACCTGATCGCCGCCTACCGCGTCACCGTGCGCGAGGATGCCGCCGCCCGGCAGCGGCTTAATCAGCCTCTCACCGGGAACGCCGGCCTGAGCGTCGAGTTTGCCGAAGACGTGCCGATCGTGCGCGGCGCGGTCAACGATGTCTCCGGCGCGCTGGATGCAGCGGCGCTGACCAATTCACTGACCGACCCTGCCCCCGCCGCGCTCAACCGCTCGCTCTATCGTGGTGCGAACCAGGTCAATCTGCGCGTCCGGTTTGCTGAGGTCTCGCGCAATGATGTCAGCTCGCTGGGGATCAACTTCTCGGCGCTGGCAGATGTCGGCGCCTTTGCCTTCGGGCTGGCAACCGGCACCGCCGCGGCGGGTGCGCCGCAGGTCGCGGGCGGGTTCAACGCCGTTGGCGACAATTTCGGTGTGGCAGGTCTCGGCTTTGAAGGCGCGAATGTGAACGCCGATGCGCTGGTCGATGCCTTGGCCCGAACCGGCGCGGTGCAAATCCTGGCCGAGCCGACGCTCACAACGGTCAGCGGACGGCCCGCACAGTTCCTCGCGGGCGGCGAGTTCCCCATCTTGGTGCCGCAGGACGGAACGGACACCTTCACCACCGAGTTTCGCGAATTCGGTGTCTCGCTCGGTTTCACCCCGACGCTGCTGCCCGGTGGGCGGATTGCCCTTGATGTCGAGCCCGAGGTCTCGACCCTCTCGGCGGCCAACTCGGTGGAGATCAACGGCTTTGTCATCCCCGGCCTGACCGTGCGCCGGGCCTCGACCTCCGTTGAACTTGGCAGCGGCCAGACCTTTGCCATTGCGGGCCTCTTCCAGCGCGAGATCACCGATGATCTCTCCGGCCTGCCCGGCGTGCAGGATGTCCCGGTGCTGGGCGCGCTCTTCCGCTCGCGCCGCTTTGCGCGGAACGAGACCGAACTGATCATCCTCATCACGCCCTATCTTGTGGGTGACACGCCCGCCGAACGCAGGCAAGCTCGCGCCCGGGACCGTCGGCAACTGGCCGGGTTTATGCTGCGCTGATACGCCTACAGAAGGAGGCACGACGATGACGAGGGATTGGAAACACCCGCTGGGATGCGCAGCTCTGTTGGCACTGACTGCCGGATGCGTCACGCCGCTTTTGCCGGAGCAATCCACCGAACGTGAAAGCACCGTGGTCGCGGCGCTGCAACCCAACCATGTCACCATCGACGGCCCGCTGGGTCCCGTTGTGCTGCCGCGCGCCTGCCTCGAGCCCGTCGAGCCGTCGGTCGCGGCGTACTCACCGCGGACGTCACCCGGCTGTGCGTTGGGACTGGCCATGGACCGGCATCTGGCAAATCCGAACGACCGCGTGCAGCCGCGTCGTCCCGGTCTGCCGCTCAGCCAACCTCTGGCCAACTCGGCAAACGCCTATCTCGGCACCGGCAGTCCAAGCGGCAGTGGCGGAGCCATCATCGACACGCCTGCGGACAGGGATGGCGGCGCTGCAGGTGCAGCAGCGGAGCTCGGCACAGAGTAATCAGATCGTTCGGGACTGATCAGCCCTGCGGGGCGATCAGACCGGTTTTTGGCGCTGGTAACGCTCCGATGGGCGCCAGCGACCGTCCGGCTGTCAGCAGATAAAACAGCTCCGCCGGTTCGGCTTTGCCGGCCCGCTGACCGAGGGACACCGTCTCCGCGACCTCGGCCGGTGGCAGACGCATGATCTCGCCTTCGCGGCGCGCCCGTGCAGTCTCGCCCGACATTGCAACGATCATCACCAGATTGCGCCGATGGCGCGGGGTGGCAAACACCGAATCCGCCGCCGGACGCATGGTGGCATAGGCCTCGTCATGGCGCCCGAGCAGCGCCAGCGAAATCGCCTTGTTGGTCAGAAGATCGAGATCCCCAGGCTTGCGCGCGAGGCCGGTGTCATAGGCAGCTTGTGCCTGATCGGACCGGCCAAGCAGATCGTACGCCACGCCAAGCGCGGAATGCGCACTGGCAACGCCGCTGGCCGCCGCGCGCTCAAGATGCGGGATCGCCTCGCTCGGCTCTCCGGCCCGAATATAGGCAACGCCCAGTCCTTCGGTCGCCGTCGCCCGCCCGGCCTGAGCAGTCAACGACTCGCGAAAGGCGCCAATGGCACGGCGTGGTTGGTCCGCACGGAGCAGAACATCCCCGAGCTTCTCGTAAGCATCGGCCCGGGCCCGCGGGTTCACTGCGCTTTGCGCTTCCTGCGCATAAATCGCAGCGGCTGTCGCGAGATCATCGGACGCTGCCAGTCGATCACCTAGGCTGACCCCGGGAGCCGTGCCGGTATTCGTGGTGAGCAGATCCGGCGCGCCACTGCCCGGCTCGCAGGCGGCGAGCATCAAGAGGATCACACCTGTCGGCAAAATCCTGCGCGGCAGCTTGGTCATGGCGGTCATCGTCACAGTCCTACCCGGTCTCACATCAAATCCCGGGGGCATCCTCGCCCTGTGCAAGGGCGTCGAACTCCGCACGGCAACGCGGCATTCGGCGGCCATCGCATGGCAGGCTGGGAAGTCCCCCCGACCCAGCAAAAGCACACGCCCCATGCGCGCCCCTGGCTGGCATTGACTTTGTTATAGAACAATTTTGTCTGCGTGGCGCGCGTCAATTTATTGACGCGGGGCGTCACTCTCCCGCTGCGGGAGGCGGGGAGAGATAAACCACGTCCCCCGGCCAGAGAATGTCGGGGTTGATCAGATGATGTGAGTTCTGCGTGCGGATCTCGTGCATCGGGCAGCCATAAAAATCGGACATGACCGCAAGGGTTTCGCCGCCGACCACGCGGTGACGCCGCCAGCCCTGCCACTCCAGAACCGGATTGACCCGGCCCTTGCCATCCTGCGCCGCCTGATGACGCGGCAGCACCCGGAGATCGTCCGAGGTGACCCAACCGGTGATCCCGTTGCCGTCCGCATCCCGACCCTCGACGGGGATCCACTCGCGATCCTCTTCATCGTAATCCGCGGCTCCACAACGGATCAGCGCGGTGCCATGGCGCAGATTTCTCCCGCCATCGGGACCCGCGCCGGGATGATCAACCAGAGCCGTGCCCTGGGTCGGCACCACTGCAAAGCGTTGAGCCACTGCCGATCCGCCGGGCATGTCATAGACCGGGGGCGCAAAGATCACGCCAAGGCTCAGGGCCTCGGCCATGGTCTTGCGTGCCTCTCCGATCCGCCCGGAGACCAGTGCCTTGAGCACAGCGTCCGAAGCCGGGTGCGGCAGATCAATGTCAGCCTGCATGCACATCCGCCCCGAGATGCTGTGCTCGACCGAGCGCGGCGCCCGGACATTGGTCTCCGGCTTGAAGACCACGCGGGCAAAGGACGGTGAGCGCGAGACGAACGACAGATCCCTGTCGTCGCTCAAGTCGAACGGCGGTTCGCTCTTGCCAAGATCGCTGCTCCAACTCAGATGCACGGCAAAATCGACCCCGCCCTTCCGACCCGCCGGGACCATCCCGAAACAATCGTGCAGTTCCTGCCAGACCGCGTCCGGATCGTTGGCCTTCTGTTCAAAAACATAAGCGATCTCGACCGCCGCCCCGGACCGGTTGCGCACGACATGGCGGGTGACCTCCGCGCCATCGAGCCCCAGCGCTGCAAGGCTCGGCAGCCCCGCGCGCTCGATCCCCTCGGACAGCACTGCGGAAACCGCCACCGGTCTGCTC
>CAYYZH010000032.1:0-28338 GCA_964475765.1 uncultured Limibaculum sp. | reverse complement strand
ACCGTGCTCAAGCAGGGCTTCAATGTCGATCCGATCCTGCAGAAACAGGCCGATTGCGTCTCGACCATGACCTATAACGAATACTGGCAGATCATCGACGCAGGTCTTACGCCGGACGATCTGGTGGTCTTCAAATACGAGGATCAGGGTGTCTCGACACTGGAAGACGGGATCTATGTGCTCGAGGACAATCTCAAGGACGAAGCCTTTGTCGACAAGATGGTCCGCTTCGTGCGTGCCTCGATGAAGGGGTGGAAGTACGCCGAGACGAACCCGGATGAAGCCGCTGAGATCGTGCTCGACAATGACGCAACCGGTGCACAGACCGAGAAGCACCAGAAGCGGATGATGGGCGAGATCGCCAAGCTGACCGCTGGCTCAAACGGCAAGCTCGATCCCGCCGACTATGAACGCACCGTCGAGACGCTGATGAAGGGCGGCTCGGATCCAGTGATCACAAAGGCGCCCGAGGGCGCATGGACCCACGCGATCACGGATAAGGCTCTGTAGGCCAAACACCGGCGGGGTCAGGTTCGACCCCGCCGACCCGATGCTGTAGCCTACGCCAGCCAATGTTGGCAAAAGCAGGGAGACAGCACATGTCCAACCTCGTAACTTTTTCGACCAATACGACCGGGACCGCGATGGCGCAAAGCATGACCGACGCCCGCGGATTCAAGATCTATATGGACGAGCCCGCCGACCTCGGTGGTATCGACAAGGCGCCTAGCCCGCTGGACTTCATTCTGGCCGCCCATGGCGGATGCCTGAACTACATGACCTTTTTTATCGCGAAGGAGCTGGAGATCGACGTGCGCAGCACTGACATCTCGGTCTCTGCATCGCTCGATCCCGGTAAATTCGCAGGGACCAATCGCGACGTTCGAGCCGGCTATCAGGCGTTCAACGTCACGATCAAGGTGGACAGCGATGCGTCACCGGAGGCTTTGGCGAAGCTGGCATCGGAAGTTGAGGCCCGCTGTCCCGTCAGCAACAACATCGGTGAGGCGACGCCCATCAACATCTCATTCGAGGCGGGCTAACCCTCTCGCCAGGGGTCGGCTCAAACGTCTTTGCGCCGACCCATCAGGCGTCCGATCCAGCGTGCAACCATGCTGACCAGCCCGCCGCGGCGCACCGAGAAATCGCGTGACTTCCGGTCGATTTCATAGTTCTCGATGATCAGCTCGGAACAACCACACCCTTCGGCGTGGATGTTACGATAGTAATAGTCCTCGAAGCTCTGCTGTTTCACGGCGCATCTCCTATGGATCAACGCCGAGTGTGACGGATTATGGGGCCAAGGTCAAAACCGGTCCCGGTTCGGTCACATCCGATTGGTCGGATTACCGATGATGTCCATGAATTCCTTGCGGGTGCGATGATCCTCGCGGAAGTCACCGAGCATCGTTGACGTCACCATGGAAACACCATGGCGATGCACGCCTCGGGTGGACATGCAGTGGTGCTCACCTTCCATCACGACCGCAACGCCGCGGGGTCGCAGGACCTCCATCAACACGTTGGCGACCTGCGCCGTCATCTTTTCCTGCACCTGGAGCCGCTTGCCGAAGACATTCACGAGGCGGGCCAGTTTCGAAATCCCAACCACGCGGTCGGTCGGGATATAGCCGACATGCGCCTTGCCGATGATCGGCGCCATGTGGTGCTCGCAATAGCTCTCGAACCGGATGTCGCGCAGCACGACCATCTCGTCATAGCCCTCGACCTCCTCAAAGGTCCGCTGCAACATGTCGACGGGGTCCTGATCATACCCTTCGAACCACTCGCGATAGGCCCGGATCACACGGTCGGGCGTGTCCAGCAGACCCTCCCGGTCGGGGTCGTCACCGGCCCAGCGCAGGAGAGTGCGCACGGCTGCGCGCGCTTCGTCCTCGGAAGGACGCTCAATGTCAGGCCGTTCGATGATTTTGCGCACAGTCTCGTTAAACCTCGGATCGATCTTGTTCATCTGTCGGCCTTTCACTGGGGTTCATCCCTGGCTCGACCTCTGTAGTTAGATCACAACCCTGATCCGGCAACCATGTTTTCCGCAGACCCGCTCACGAAACGGGTCAGGCGGTCAAACCGCGTCCAGCGCAGCGGCGAGATCTGCCTGCAGATCTGCCGGGTCTTCCAGGCCGACCGACAGGCGCACCATCCCCGGCGTGATGCCCAGCACCGCACGCGCCTCATCCGTCAGGCGCTGGTGCGTCGTCGTCGTTGGATGCGTGATCAGAGTTTTCGCATCACCGAGATTGTTCGAAATGCGGATCAGCTCAAGCGCATTCAGAAACCGGAACGCGCCTTGCTGACCGCCCGCAATCTCGAGCGCCATCAGCGTGCCGGGACGCTCCATCTGGGTTGCGGCGAGGTTATGTTGGGGATGACTGGCGAGCCCGGGATAGATCGCACTGCTGATCTTGTCGTGGGTGTGAATCCACTTGGCGATCTGTTCGGCACTGTCGGTCTGTGCATTGGCACGGAGCGCCAGCGTCTCCAGCCCCTTTACCATGACCCACGCATTGAACGGGCTGAGCGCCGGACCGGTGTGCTTGACGTAGGGTTCAACCTCGTCACGGATAAAACGCTCAGAGCCGAGGATCACCCCGCCCAGACACCGGCCCTGACCGTCGATATGCTTGGTCGCGGAATAGACGACAACATCTGCGCCCAGCTCCAGTGGTCGTTGGAACATCGGGGTGGCGAAAACGTTGTCGACCACCAGACGCGCGCCGACCTCATGCGCGGTCTCTGCGACGGCGCGGATATCGATGATTTCGAGCGTCGGGTTGGACGGTGTTTCGAGAAATGCCAGCCGGGTCTCCGGCCGCATAGCCGCGCGCCATTGGTCAATGTCCCGTCCATCAACGAGCGTGACGTCAATGCCAAACCGGGGGCAGAGGGTCTCGACGATGTAAAGGCACGAGCCAAAGAGCGCGCGCGCCGCCACCACATGATCCCCAGCCTTGAGCTGGCACATCAACGCGGCATGCACCGCCGCCATGCCGGACGCCGTCGCGAATGCATCCTCTGCCCCTTCAAGCGCCGCAATGCGATCCTCGAACATCGCAACTGTCGGGTTGCCATAACGGGCGTAGACAAACCCTTCCTCACCCTCGGGGACTTCGCCCTTGAACCGGGCTTCTGCCGCCTCGGCATCCGGGTAGACGAAGCCTTGGGTCAGGTAGAGAGCTTCGGATGTCTCGCCATAGGTGCTGCGTCGATGTCCAGCATGAACAAGACGGGTGCGCGGGCGCTGCGGTTCTTTTGTCATGGGCGTTCCGGGTATACCGGCCTCCGCAAAATGGGACCGGTCCAGGTGGGTGCCTTGGCACCACGACCTCTTTAGCGGATTATTTTACGTGACCCGCAAGCCGGTCCGACAAATCGCCACGCTGGGAGCCGTATACGTTTCGCGCTGGTCAGGGTCAATCGTGCAGTTCCTTTGCCCACAGGCTCAAGACAGTCGATTCGCTGGCCAAATCTGAGCAAGGGTCTGCAAATGCGCCAACGCGGTTGGGTCGGGCAGACTACCGAGACGGTTCGGCAGAAACCGCATGGCGAACGCGTCCCAAACGTCTTGTGTCTGCCCGCACCACGCCCCGCTTTGCGGGACGCCATAGCCAAACTTTTGGGCCGCCTGCTGAAACGCTGCGACGTCCATAGTTGGTTTGGAATCTGCGGAGGGAAGAGGCGGGTCGCGCCAGATCGCCAGCCCGGCCCGTGCAAGGCGCCGCCAATCCAGTTTCTCGCCCGGGTCGATCTTGCGACCGGGGGCGATACAGGCATGGCCAACAACACGCTCCGGCGGGATGGGCCAACGCTTGAGAATCTCGCCCAACATCTCCTCAAGCGCTGCCATCTGCGGCTCGGGGAAGGGCGGGTATCCATTGGCGTGTCCGGGGTTGGCGAGCTCGATCCCAATGGAGTGGGAGTTGATGTCGTCAATCCCGCCCCAATGGGAGACGCCTGCATGCCAGGCGCGCTCCACCTCGTCGACCATTCGAATGGCTGCGCCGCCGATATCAATCAGGTAGTGGGCGCTGACTTCGGCCATTGGATCGCATAGCCGATCTGCTGCCGCCCCAGCGCTCTGCATCGCCGTGTAGTGCAGAACTACCATGTCGGGCGCAGACACGTCGCGCCGGGGGCCGAAGTTCGGAGATGGCCGATCAAGGATCATGTGGAGACAGCATTGTTCCTGGCTCAAGGTCCAGAATCATACCGTTTTCCGGTGTCGAGCATCTCTTCCGTGCCCAGGATTTCATTCAGCCCGTTGAAATCCAGCATCCGGTTCGCGAAGGGCTCGTTGGTGCCATGCGACAGAAGGCTGAGATAATACTCCCGCGCTGTCTGGGCCTGCGCCCGCACGATCCCGCCGGGGAAAATAACGATGCCGAAGCCGATCTTCTGCAGCTCGTCAGCGGTCATCATTGGCGTGCGGCCCCCTTCGACCATGTTCGCCATCAGAACGACATCGGGCAGGGCAGCGACCGCTTCGTGCATCTGATCTTCGCTTTGCAGCGCGTCGATGAAGATGACGTCAACGCCTGTATCCGCATAAGCGCGCGCACGCTCGATGGCGCGCTGAAAGCCAACAACAGCCACTGCGTCGGTCCGGGCAATGATTAACGTCTCATCTGATGTGCGCGCATCCAGCGCCGCCTGGAGTTTCCCAACCATCGATTCCTGGCTGATGACCAGCTTTCCCGCGAGATGACCACAACGCTTGGGAAATGTCTGATCCTCAAGCTGGATGGCGTTCGCCCCCATACGCTCGAACACACGCACGGTGCGCTGAAGGTTCAGAGCGTTGCCAAACCCGGTATCGCCATCGACCAACATCGGCGCGCTGATACGATCGCGGACAATTGCGACGGTATCGGCCATCTCGGACATGGAGACGAGACCGATGTCGGGCCGACCAAAGCGGGAATAGGCCACGCCGGCTCCGGAGAGGTAGACCGCCTCGGCCCCTGCGGTTTCTGCCATGGACGCGGTAAGTCCATCATGCACACCAGGCACCAGAAGGATCGAAGCGTTCTGTGAAAGTCTCGTTTTCAGGGACACCGTCTATCCTCCCCGCAAGGCCGGGTGGCGGTGCTTGCCCCGGCTGGTCGCGCTCAATCGCGCATCGTTAAATGAGCCCTCAGCCAGCGGCCGAGTGTTCCGAAAGCAAGCAGACCCTGTCAAGCGACTGCACCGATCGCGGGCATCGCAAAGGCCGAGGAAATCTTCACGTTGGTGGCGACAGAACCAGGGTCATGCCGTCGGTATCAACAACCTCCAGCGTCTGACCACTGGCAGGTCGCGTCGCGCCCGCTGACATCCGCGCCCGCCAACGCATCCCGTCAACCTCGACATTGCCAAGTCCGCCGCTGGCAAAGCCGTCGATCACCACCGCGTTGCGCCCGACCAGTTGCGCAGAGCGCTGGTTCAACCCCGGTGTCTCCGAGGTTGGTTTGCGGTTCAGCACGAACTGGCGGCCGAGCAGAGTGAAGATGACCGAAAGGATCGCGAAGATCAGGATCTGCATCGTCCCCGAAAGATCGGGCACCAGCCACATCGCGATCGCCACCACAAGTGCGGCGAGGCCCGGCCAGATCAGGAAGAATGAAAAGGTCAGCACCTCGACGATGCCGAGTGCCAGCGCAGCAGCCACCCACCACCAGGGAGAGATGCCAGTGAGAATTCCGAAGATGTCCATCTCGCCTCCTCAACCCTGCTTCGTGCCGATTTGTTTGGTCAGTTCGGCCACACCGGCAACGGCACCGGCGATGCCCGCAGCATCCATCGGAACAATGACCGTTTTCGAGTTCGGCGCTGCCGCCACATCGCGCAGGCTTTTGACGTATTCCTGAGCCACGAAGTAGTTGACCGCGTTCACGTCGCCCTCTGCGATTGCAGCGGAGACCATAGCGGTGGCCTTTGCTTCTGCCTCAGCCTGGCGTTCACGCGCTTCGGCATCCAGAAACGCCGCCTCGCGTCGACCCTCAGCCTCACGGACCTGACTTTCCTTGACACCCTCGGCCTTGAGGATCGCCGATTGCTTTTCGCCCTCGGCCGTCAGAATCTCGGCGCGCCGGTCGCGCTCGGCCTTCATCTGCCGGCCCATCGCCTCGGTGATGTCAGCGGGCGGTGCGAGATCCTTGATCTCGACGCGCGTGACCTTCACGCCCCATGGATGCGCGGCCTCATCGATCACCTGCAGGAGACGCGCGTTGATGGAGTCTCGGTTGGATAGCGTCTCGTCCAGATCCATCGAACCGATCACCGCACGGATGTTCGTCATCGCCAAATTTTGCAGTGCCAACTCGAGATTGCGCACCTCGTAGGCCGCCTGGCTGGCATCGATCACCTGATAGAAGCTTACCGCGTCGGCATGCACCATCGCGTTGTCGCGGGTGATGACTTCCTGACCGGCCACATCAAGCACCGTCTCCATCATGTTGATACGGTTGCCGACAGTCTCGATCAGCGGGATGAGAAAATGCAGGCCAGGCTTGAGCGTTCGCGTATAGCGCCCGAACCGTTCGACCGTCCATTCCTCTCCTTGCGGTACAGTTCTGACCGACCGAAAGATAACAATCAGGACGAACAGTGCGAATACTGCGACCGCCAGCCCAAAGATGCTGATGTTTCCGATATCTCCGATATTCAAGGATTGCCCCTCCTATTTATGTTTTGACTATATCAACGTCTTTCATATGGTGATTTTTGATTGCCAAAACAAGATTTTTGACGACAGTTATGGAGTCTTTTCGCTGTGTTTGGAGCATGTTAGTTCGTTTTTTCTTTGCAGTTTGCGAAGTCATTCGACCGTACAGGCAAGGGTCCGACTGATATGCGCCAGTGGTCGCCCGGATTGCGCTGCCCAGTGATTGAACGCCTCCTGCACCTTTGTCATATCGCGCTGGGACGAGGGTTGCTTGTCCACGACGCCCTCACGGATCAGCGCCTTCGCAACATCGCCGCCGAGCATGAAGCTATCCTTGCCGAGATGGCGCAGCGCATAGGCCCCAGTCGATCCTCCGAGGCGGCTGCCCCGCTTTTTCATCACTTGAAGCAGGCCAATGAAGTCGTCGGCCGGCCACTCCGCAAAGAACTTCCCGGCGCTGCCATGCTCAACCGCAAGATCTTTCAGAAAGATTGCGTTGTCGCGCACTGAGATCAGCTTGGCTGCGTGGCGAATGACCCGCGTGTCCTTCAAGAGAGCATCGAGATCTTCGTCCGACATCATCGCGCATCGCCCGACATCAAACGCCCAGAGCGCGTCGACGATGCCAGGCCACTTGTTCTCGACCACGCTCCAGTTCAACCCGGTTTGAAAGATCCCTTTGGAGAACTGCGCCAGCCAGCGGTCATCGGGGATTTTCGCTAGCGATTTCGGAGGTTTGAGCTTTGGCAGAGACGCCTCGAAGGCCTCCGCGCCGCCTTTGCGCCCGGCAGCAATTGCGAACAACTCATCGAACGGTGTGAGATCAGACATGGGTTCACCTTGTTAGTGTACAAACCATGAACATTAGCATGCTTCAGCCAATCCCCGGAACCTTTGGGGATTTATGTCCGAAGATAACATCCGCGTGAACCCCCCGGCGGATCAGCACCTCTACATCTTTACACCGACGGACTGTCACCCAAATGCACCACAGCAGTCCAAAGTTTTGGACGTTTGAGGAGAAATTTATGAAGAAGATCGCACTTGGCAGCGCGTTAATCCTGTCCGGCGCCTTGGCGTTTGCCGTGCCATTCAGCCCGCCAGTAAACCAACCGGCAACCGCTGCGGCACCAGCATCCATCTTGCCCTCGTTCGCGCCATTGGTCGAAGTCACCCGCCCTGCGGTGGTGACCGTTCGCACGCTTGGCCGCGCCGGGAACCAACAAGCAGCCGCCCCGGAGCAAATCGATCCGCAGATGCGCGAATTCATGGAGCGGTTCTTTGGCCGTGACCCGTTCGGGCAGGGCCAACGCCGTCAGGCGCCCGGCAACGCGCCGCAACCATCGGGCATCGGATCGGGCTTTATCATTGACGCCAAGGGGGTGGTGGTCACCAACAACCACGTCATCGACAATGCTGATGAAATCGTAGTGGTCCTTTCGAACGGGGAAGAGTTGGACGCCACATTGATCGGTACGGATGCGAAAACCGATCTGGCGGTTCTCAGGGTTGAAGCGGGACGTAATCTGCCGACCGTGCCGTGGGGCAACTCCGATAGCGTGAAGGTTGGCGACTGGGCCATCGCCATCGGCAATCCGTTCGGGTTTGGGGGAACCGTGACAGCAGGGATCGTATCTGCGCGCGGGCGCGACATCCGCTCCGGACCGTATGATGATTTTCTACAGGTGGATGCATCAATCAACCGGGGCAACTCAGGCGGGCCGCTCTTTGACCAGCAGGGCAATGTCATTGGAGTGAACACCGCGATTTTCTCGCCGTCGGGCGGCAATGTCGGCATTGGCTTTGCGATCCCATCCAATCAGGCCGAGGACATCGTGGCCGAGCTGATCGAGAATGGTTCGGTGGATCGGGGGTGGCTGGGTGTTTCGATCCAGCAAGTCACACCTGCGATTGCCGAGAGCCTCGGGCTTGATGATGCCGTTGGCGCCATGATTGCTGAGCTTACAGCTGATGGCCCAGCCGAGCGTGGCGGTCTGAACAGGGGTGACATCATCCTCGATTTTGACGGCACGACAGTTGAGACCCTCAGGGACCTGACCCGTGCTGTGGCCGACACCGACCCGGGCACCCGTGCCTCGGTGAAGGTATGGCGTAAAGGTGAAACCCAGACTGTGACAATCAAAACCGGGCGCTTTCCGGCCTGATCTTTCGCTGCACACCTTTGAAACCGTCGGGCTTCGAGCTCGGCGGTTTCGTTTTTCCAAGGATTTTCCTGCCAGCGACGTCATACTGAACGTCAGATCTGAACAGGAGCCTTGTGATGCGCCATTTCTTTCTTGCCGCTGCCTTGATTATCGCCGCTGGACCAGCCGCCGCGCTGGCCGAAGCGCCGCATCCCTTGATCACGATCACCGGTCAGGGCAGCGCTCTGGCACCTCCGGACATCGCAACGGTCAATGCGGGTGTGGAAACCATCGAAGATACAGCAGCCGAAGCATTGGCGGAAAACTCGGACGTCATGGCCGACGTGATCGAGACCCTGACACGCGCGGGGATCGAACCTCGGGACATTCAGACCAGCGGTCTGACTGTTCAGCCTCAGTACACATCCAGCCGATCCTCGGGCAGCTATAGCGGGCAGGAACTGAGCGGCTACCGCGTCTACAACAGTGTGACCACAACGGTACGCGACCTCGACGGTCTGGGTGATGTGCTCGACCGACTGGTGAAGAGCGGGGCAAACCGGATCGGCGGTGTCCGTTTTGGATTTGCCGATCCCGCAGAAATGGTTGCAGAAGCGCGTAAGGGCGCTGTCGAGGATGCGAAGTTGACAGCTCAGACCTATGCGGACGCGGCAGGGATTAAGCTCGGACAAATTTTGTCGATCAGCGACTTCGGCGGGTCAGGCGGCGGCGTGAGGGTCGAGATGGACGTTGCTCAAGCGCGCTCATCGGTTCCGATTGCGCAGGGACAGTCGGCCATCACGGCAACGGTACAGATTGTCTGGGAGATCGCGCCTTAATAGACACCAGTCGGCGGACGTTACCTGTCGGACCCGCTATTTGGCTTCCAATCCGGATTGGCCTGACCGTCCCCACCGAGAGTGTTCAGAACATCGCGGAAGATTTGTTCGACCACGGTTTCCTGACCGCGTACGGGAGTTGGCCGGGCAGAAGGTGGATTGGTCTGCTGCCCAACGACGATCTGAGGCGCAGCAGGACGTTCAATGTCCAGCGGCTTCGGCGTACGGCCTTCATGAACGCGCGTCATCACTTCGCGCCAGATGTCGGCAGGAAGACCGCCGCCTGTTACGCCCGTAAGCGGTCGGTTGTCATCATAGCCCATCCAGACGCCGGCCACATAGTCTGCAGTGAACCCGATGAACCACGCGTCTCGTGCCTTTTGCGTCGTTCCGGTCTTGCCCGCGGCCTCCCAACCATTGAGCCGCGCCCGCTTGCCGGTGCCATTTTTGACGACACTCTCCATCATGTAGGTGAGAAGCCCGGCGGTCTTTCGGGATATGACCTGCTCGCCCGAGCCGATAGAGCCACGCCCCAGAGGCGCATCATCGCCGCGCAGACGAATGGTTTGGACCCCGTGTGGGCGAACCTGCTTGCCACCGTTGGCGATGGAAGCAAAGACACCGACCATGTCGATCAGCTTGGCCTCGGATGTGCCCAAAGCGATGGCGGGTCCGGGCGCGAGGGGTGTTGTGATCCCCAGTTCTCGCGCCAAGTCGCGAACCTCGCCACGACCCGCCCGTTCTGACACACGCACGGCCACGGTGTTGATCGACTTCGAGAGCGCTTCGGTCACCGTAACTGGCCCGAGATAACTGTTAGTGTAGTTCGACGGAGACCATCCGCCGATCCGGATCGGCGCATCCTGAACCACATCAAGCGGTCCCATCCCGTTCTCGAGCGCCGCGGCATAGACAATCGGCTTGAACGCACTGCCGGTCTGGCGAAGCGCCTGGGTGGCCCTGTTGAACTGCGCCGCCCCGCGTTCACGACCGCCGACCATAGCGCGCACGGCTCCGTCCTTGGTCATGACGACAATTGCGGCCTGCGCCTCCGATCCTTCACGCACCTTGGTATCGAACACATGGGCGAGGGCTTCCTCGGCCATCTTCTGGATCCTGGGATCAAAGGTCGTGTCCATCACGACATCTGTGGCCTTCAGGAGATCGAGGAACCGGTCATCGGTGCCCTCATCCATCAGCCAATCAGCGAAGGCCCCACCGGCGCGGGCGGCCGCCGCCTGACTAAGGACCGCCGGGTTGGTCAATGCGTCAATGGTCTGTTGCTGGGTCAGATAGCCTTGCTCCTCCATCAGCCGCACGATCACACTGGCCCGGCCCTGTGCAAGACTGAGGTTCGATGTCGGCGCGTAACGCGATGGCGCCCGTAGCAATCCGGCAAGCATCGCCGCCTCGGCAGGGCTGAGCACACGAGCAGACTTGCCGAAATACCGTTGGGCGGCGGCTTCGAACCCGTTCGTGCCCGCACCAAGATAGACACGGTTGAGATAGACCGAGAGGATCTCCTCCTTGGAATACTTAAGCTCCAACGCGAGGGCCATCGGTACTTCCTTGACCTTACGCTCGAACTTGCGGCGGGCATCGAGGAAGACGTTCTTGGCAACCTGCTGCGTCAGGGTGGAGCCACCTTGAACCAGACGGCCGCTCTGGAAGTTGACCCACATCGCGCGGGCTATGCCGCGGGGGTCCAATCCGAAGTGGCTGTAGAACCGTTTGTCCTCGGCAGCGATGACGGCATTGACGAGATGCGGCGAGACCTCGTCCATCAGAAGCTCGCCGCCATACTGTTCGCCGCGCCAGGCAAAGTTATTGCCGTCGCGGTCACGCATGACCACGGATCCTGCGCCGCGCCCATCAAAGAGCCGGTCCGATGTGGGAAGTTCGACGTAGTAGTAGCCAGTTGCCACCGCAATGATAACCGCGACCACTCCGGCCAGGCGCCAGCAAAATCCCCAGATCAACAGCACAACTGCACGCACAGCGCCGCCGATCAGGCCCGGGCCTGATGACGTTGGGATGGCGCGTTTTGCCGCGCGGGATTTACGTTTAGGCGGCATGAGTGTCCACCACACTGTTCTCGGTGCCCACCCTGAGATGGGTTTGGCGTTAACTGACACCAAGGGCTGGCGCAAGTCTGTTGGCCGGATGCGGCATTGCTGCACCACCTTTGGTCGCGGTGGGGAGGATACCAATATTACGTAATTTTTGTGTATTAAAAATATACTGCGGATACATTGTGTTGAATAAAGGTTCCTTATATATCGTTTGTGGATTTTTGGAGGAAAACACGATGCGCCACTTTCCGGTGTTTCTGAATCTCGCAGATCAGAGCGTGGTGATCGTTGGTGGAGGCGAGCAGGCCGCGCAGAAAGCCCGATTGCTGCTGCGGACCGAAGCGGAGCTGATCTTCATGGCGCCGCAGCTCTGTGAAGAGCTGGCCGCCATGGTTGATTGCGGCAAGGCAAGGCATGTCCCGACGGTGTTGAACGCCGAGGCCCTCATTGATGCGCGTCTTGTGATCGTTGCGACCGGATGTGCCGCCGCCGACTGTGCAGCGGCAGATCTTGCGCGTCAGGCAGGGGCAGTGGTCAACGTGGTGGACCGGCCAGCGCTGTCGGACGCAACCATGCCTGCGATTGTCGATCGCGACCCCGTTGTGGTGGCCATTGGCACCGAAGGAACCGCACCGGTCCTGGCTCGGCAAATCAAGACCAAGGTCGAGGCCATGCTTGAACCCGAGCTTGGAAGGTTCGCCCGGTTGGCTGGCGCATTGCGTGCTCGGGTTGCACAGCACATTGAACCCGGCAAACGTAGAGCATTCTGGGAATGGGCCATGGGTACGCCGCGGCGGCTAATGTCCGATGGTCATGATCGCGGCGCCAGATCGATGTTGGACAAAGCGATCGCATCCGGGGAAGCGCCCGCAAAGAGATCTGGTGCTCTCAGCGTCGTCGATATCGGCACCGGCGAGCCGGACCTGCTTACATTGCGCGCCGTTGAGCGGTTGCAGTCCGCGGATCTGATCATTCACATATCGTCATGCCCGACCGCTGTTTTGGATCTTGCACGTCGCGATGCGCAGCGGCGCATCCCAAGGGATCTTGAGGGGCCCAGTCAATGGCGGATTGATCGCGAACTTAGGCAAGCGGTGACCGATGCCGAAAGCGGGATGAACGTTGTCTGGCTGGGGGCGTCAACACATGTGGTGCCCGTCCTTCAAGCCAGGGGACTTGATCACGAGCTTATCCCAAGTGTTGCCGGACAGACCAGTTCACCCATAATCGCGCGCGCCGAACACGCCTGACCCGACGCGGACATGGGTAGCGCCCAGCGCGATGGCGCTTTCGAAGTCACTGCTCATGCCCATGGAGAGGCCCGCCAGCCCATTGCGCTCGGCCATCTTTGCCAACAAAGCGAAATGCAGCGAGGGTTCTTCATCAACGGGCGGAATACACATCAGACCCTGCACCGGTAGATTGAGATCCTCACGACAAGTCCTGACAAAGGCGTCAACATCTGCTGGCAGGCACCCCGCTTTCTGCGGCTCCTCCCCGGTGTTGACCTGAAGAAAGACCGGCAGCGGGCGTCCTGTTTCCGCAAGCCCGTCAGCGAGCTTGCGGGCCAGCTTCTCACGATCAACCGAATGGATTGCATCGAAGAGATCCAATGCCTGACGTACCTTGTTGGTCTGTAGCGGCCCGATCAGATGGAGATCGACGTCAGGAAACCGGGACCGGAAGTCGGGCCACTTGCCCGCCGCCTCTTGGACGCGGTTCTCGCCATAGACCCGATGGCCCTCGGTGAGTACTGTCTCGACACGGTCCAGCGGTTGCACTTTGGAAACAGCAATCAGAGTGACATCAGATGCGGCGCGACCGGCTTTCTCGGCCGCAACGGTAATACGTGCGGTGATATCGGTCAGCCCGCTCATGCTTTTGCCGCCATGTCCGCTGTCTCCTCGAGCATCTCCGGCCAGTACTTCTCGATGGTCGGCAGGAATGCCTCGCGGATACGGGCAACCTGGGCGGGGCTCAGCGCGTCGCGCCATCCCCCAACCTTACCCGAGACAAAGAATGTCTCCATGCCGTCCGGGCGCTCGCGAAAGCCCTTTTCTTTCTCCTGCTTCTGGAGCGACTTGAAACTCGACTCGCGAATGGCCCTGCGCAACTGTCCATCATTGATCGGTGTCCGCAGGAAATTGAGCAAACTTCGGAAAGCCTTTTCGGTGTCCGCCAACATGTCCTCGTAGCGCATCAGGTGACGCGGCAAGCCGGGCGCACTCATCCAGCTTTCTATGTGATCATCCCAGCGCCCCAGCACCTCAAAGATGTTGGTGTCCGAAGCCGTTAAAGCCTTGGGGTCACACATGTTTTCGATAGCCGTATCGATCGGCTTGACCGAATGTCGAGCGTAAGACGGCGCGATGTCGAACGGATTGCGGATCACGCAGATGGCGGCAGCGGTTACCTCTGGCAGGATCAGGTCTATCGGTCCGACGCGGTCCAGTTTGGAGTGGGTTTTGACAAACTGGTTCTGGCCCGCTGCCGATGCGGAGATCATGCGCTGGACTTTCGGTCTGAGCAGGATCGAGTCGTCGAACGTGTCGCCGACGAACGGCTTGCCGGCCGCTTTGTCGTACCAGTCCTGCCGCACATCGGTCGTGGTGATCGACATGAGCTGATTGATCGAGATCTTGGTGCCTTTGGGCGCGAAGTAGTTGGCGAGAAACGCCCGGGTCCACGTGTTTCCAGACTTGTGGTAGGACGCGAGCCAGACGATGTTCTGCGACGGGCGCATCAAAGATACCCGTGCTCAGTCATGACATCGCGATGGTCGCGGCGGATTTTTTGGGCGATGGCTGCCGGCAGAATTCGCTCCCAACCGCCGGAGCGGCCGGAGCGGAAGAACTGTTTCTGTTTCGGGCCACGCTCGACGAAGCCGGTGGTCGCTTCCTGTCGGGACAGGGTATCGAAACTGGAAAACTCGATTGCCTGTTGAAGCATCGTATTGTCGACCGGCGCCCCGATATGGCGGACAACCTTTGTGAATGCCTCCTCGGGATCGGCCAGGAGATCCTCATAGCGCAGAACAAGTGTGCGGAAGTTCTCGTTCTTCGACCAGGACCGGACATGGTCGGACCAGTTGCCGAGATATTGCGCCACTGTTTTCTCGGACGCAGGGATGCCATTGGTCGGCAAGCCGAAATGACGGGCGGCGAACTCGAGCGTCGTGCCCCAGTGATCCGCATAGGACACCACAACATCCAGCGGATTCCGCACGAGGTAGATTGCTGTCCGTGTCAGGTCTGCCGGGATGAGCCATTGGCCCTTCAAGCGCGTCTTGGCATGGTGGGTCTTGACCATGTTCACGTCCGCGCCGTTCTGGGCAATCTCCTCCAGAACCTTACGGCGAAGACCAAGCAGGTCTTCGATTGGCATGAGATTGGGGTCGCGGTCCGCTAGATCCCGATAGGCCGGCCATGAACTGTCCCCAAATCCGATGCGTCCGAGATCGTTGATAGGAATCGGATCTGTGCCGGCAATGAGGTAGTTCGCAAGAAAAGCACGCAGCCAAGTGTTTCCCGACTTGGGATACGACGCCAGCCAGACGATGGATTGTGAGTTCGGTGCCATGAAGCCTCAGAGATAATTATAGCGTTTCATGACCGTACCATGCGTTTTTTGCATGGTTTCGATCTGCGCTGGCGTGAGTACGTCTTTCCATTGACCACTTTGGCCCGAGCGGAAGAAACGCTCCTGATTGGTCGAATTCTCTATGAACCCGTCCTTGTCCTCCTGCTTGCGCACTTCATCGAAGCTCGCAAACCGGATGGCGCGGTCGAGAACATCGGGGTCCAACGGCAGGCCGATATGCTCGATTGCCTTGGTGAAGGCAGAATGCGGATCGGTTGTCATATCCTCGTACCGCAGGGTCAGAACGGGAAAGTCCTTTGACCGTGACCAGCCGAGAACGTGGTTCGACCAGTTGCCGAGAAACTGGAACGCATTCTCGCTATGTCCAACAAGCACGTTGTCGGACCGCGAGACGCTTTCGATCGCCTCATCCTGGGTTTGGCCGTAGTGACTGGCATAGGAGATCACCATATCCAGCGGATTTCGCAGGATGTAGATGGCCGAGCGGGAATACTGGCGCGGGATCAGACGCGTACCGAAGGCCGTCCCGTTTTCATTGTGGGTTTTGACAAAATTCACATCGGCCTTGTTGCCGACGATGCCGCGCAGCACTGCATCTCGCCACTCGGTCGTACTTTGCGGATTGGCGGGATCGAAGGCGCCCTTCGAGACCATACGGTAGGTCTGGGCGATCGCATCTCCGATACCGAGTTTGTGGATCTGATTGATCGGGACCGGATGGTCGCGGTTGTAGATATAATTGGCGAGGAAGATCCTGAGCCACGTATTGCCCGATTTTGGATAAGAGGCCAGCCAGATAATCGATTTCATCAGTCTGATCTGCCCCGGTCTCACATGAGGTGTTCACCAGAGGCTTACAAAAGAAGAAGGGGAGGCGAAAGCCCCCCCTTCAAATCAGCTATGGCAGGATCAGATCAGAAGTTGATCTTGATGCCGGTGCCGATCACGAAGCCGTCGACGTCGTCGCCAGCACCGCCAGCATCGCCTGTGTCTTCGTCAAGTTGTGCGTATCCGCCGAATGCACCAACTGCCACACCCTTGGCCAGCTTGTAGCGGGCTGCGAGCAGGAAGAAGTCGGTTTCTTCGTCGTTGCCGAGTGCGGCACCGTTCGTGGCGGACTCGTTATCAACGTTCTCACCGTGCAGGTAGACGAACGAGAAGCCCCACGGACCGGTCTCGTAGGAGACACCAGCGTCGTAGGAGATACCGTCACGCAGACCGTTCGAGCTGTTGTTCTGCTCTGCGAACGAACCGCCGAGGGTCACACCTGCGAAGCCAAGCGAGATACCAGCGCCCCAGACCTGCGGGTTCTGTGCACCTGCCACGTCGTTGACACCGATGCCCCAGCGACCGGAGATGCCGAGATCGAAGCCGCCGAACGAGTTCAGGTAGTTGGCGCCGATGTCGAAGTAGTTACAGGTCGTGTCGTTACAGTTGATCTGAGCGTTGCTGTCCTGGTTCGCATCGCGAGCATAGGATACACCGACCTGGAAACCAGCGAAACGCGGCGTGAAGTAAGTGATACGCTGCGCGTCGTTGTTTGCGTCGTTCTCGAGGAAGGTCGAGCCGAGCGTAGCACGGAAGAAGTCGCTACCACGGTTCTGGCCGCCCTGGTTGCCCGAGTAAGGCACAAACGAACCGAACGAGCTCGAGTTCACACCGATGAACGAAACATCGGGTGCGGCGTAGGTCATCTTGTAACCAGCCGAGTTTTCCGAACCCAGCAGAACTTCACCGAACGAGCCCTTGATGAACATGTAGCTTTCATCAATTTGGTCGCCGTTCTGGAAGCCTTCCAGCTCAATCACAGCGCCGATCTTCAGGCCGTTGTCGAGCGTGATGGTCGGACGGAAGTGAATTTCACTGTCCTGTTTGGAGTCGATGCCCGAGAAGTCGTCGCCGGTCGTGTTGTCCAGGTTGGACGACGCGAAAGCAACGTGCTGCTCCATGTAGCCGCCGACGCGAACGTCCCAGTCAGCTGCACCTGCAGTGGTGGCAAAGGCACTTGCGAGTGCGATTGCGCTGGTGCCCAAGAGCACTTTTTTCATGATTGTCCCTCTTAAGTTGTCACACATGTGTTTCAGTGGTCCTTGAACGGATCTAGCCCGTCCTTAGGTTGCCGAGGTGTACGAACTCGACTGCGCTGTTGTTAATCGCAGGGTTGGCACCGTCAATTCAGAAATAGATTTTTCGCGATAATCTGCGAGCAGGTCGGTGCACAATTGCAACAATGAGGCCCCGAAACGCCGTTGCCTCGGTGGTTTCGACCTAATATGAACGTGACGTCTTGTGAGCACAAAGCATCGCCGGACTAAAAAAGTCGGCGCGTTTGATACAATTAGCGCACGAATTTGACAGGGGCAAACGGATGGGGTTCGGGATGAAAAAGGCTGCATTTCTGAGTTTTGCAACGCTGCTTCTGGTTGGTTGCGGCGACGGTGACTATGCAGCCAAGCCTCCCGAAGGCCCAAGACCGGGGCCCAATCGGGAGTTTGATCCGGACCGGGATGAGAGCTTATTCGGAGAAGGTGGCCTTTCGTTGACCCGTGTCTTTACCGGAGATGCTTTCAGAACGACCCCGGGCGAAACCGACGCACTCCCGGTCAACAAGTTTCTCTGGCAGGCGTCTCTTGACACCCTGAGTTTTCTCCCGCTGTCCTCGACTGATCCGTTCACGGGTGTGATCGCTACGGATTGGAGCGCGGCACCGAACCAGCCCGGTGAGCGGTTCAAGGTTACGGCCTACATGCTGAGCCCTGCATTGGCGGCGTCCTCGCTAAAGGTCGCGGTCTATCGTGAGGTTCGCGATGGTGAGAATGGCGTCTGGGTCCCAGCATCAGTCAATCCGGAGACCCCCCGTCAAATTGAGGACGCCATCCTAACCCGGGCACGGCAGATCCGGATTGCCGATGTCGAGGGCCAAAGCACGGGCTGATCGTTTAAGGTCCCGCCAAGGAATTCCCATCATTGAACTGTCAGAGCGCCCGCACTATCACGGGCGCTGATTGCGGATATGCCGACGCTCTGCCGGCAGTGACAGGAGACATGGGATGTCGCGTTACGAAGCGCGCGCTGTCGAACAGAAATGGCAGACAGCCTGGGACAGTGCGGATGCCTTCCGTGCAGAGCGTGATGAGACACGGCCGAAGTACTATGTTCTGGAGATGTTTCCCTATCCATCGGGGCGCATCCATATGGGACATGTGCGGAACTACGCCATCGGTGACGTGATAGCGCGATACAAGCGGGCGCGCGGGTTCAATGTGCTGCACCCCATGGGATGGGATGCCTTCGGTTTGGCCGCTGAGAACGCCGCGATGGAGCGCGGGATCCATCCCAAGTCCTGGACCTATGACAACATCGCGGCCATGCGGGATCAGCTCAAGTCGATGGGTCTTTCACTGGACTGGTCACGGGAACTGGCGACCTGTGATCCGGAATACTCTGGCCATCAACAGGCGATGTTCCTAGACATGCTGGAAGCCGGGTTCGTTGACCGGCGGTCATCGATGGTGAACTGGGACCCGGTCGATCAGACTGTTCTGGCGAACGAGCAGGTGATTGACGGAAAGGGCTGGCGCTCAGGTGCTCCGGTTGAGCGGCGCGAGCTGATGCAATGGGTCTTCCGCATCTCCGATATGTCCGATGAGCTGCTGTCCGCGCTGGATGGGCTGACAGACTGGCCCGAAAAGGTTCGCCTTATGCAGGCCAACTGGATCGGAAAGTCCCGAGGGATCGAGATCGCGTTCCAGCTGGAGGCGCCGGTTGCAGGTCTGGATGCTATCAACTGTTATTCGACGCGGCCAGATACACTGCGGGGCGCATCATTCCTTGCGATTTCTCCGGATCATCCGGTTTCACGGGCCTTAGAGGCGGATAATCCTGGGATACAGGCCTTCAATGACGAGTGCCGCAAGATGGGCACTTCGGAGGAGGCGCTGGAAAAAGCGGAGAAGAAGGGTCTGAACACAGGATTGATGGTGCACCATCCAATCTATCCCGATCAATTGCTTCCAGTCTGGATCGGGAATTTCGTCCTGATGGATTATGGTACCGGGGCGGTGTTCGGATGCCCTGCACATGACCAGCGAGATCTGGATTTCGCCAGAAAGTACGATCTGGCGGTTCTGAACGCATTTTATATGCCCGGCACATCTGTGGATGTGGATTCTGAAGCGTTGGTTCCGCCGAAAACCGAAATTGTTGACTATATCGATCACTTCGCTGAGATCGGATCCGTGTCGAGCCAGGACGGGATCGATGCGACCATTGCGTGGATGGAGCGGCGCGGACTGGGCGAGGGACAAGTCAAGTTTCGCCTGCGGGATTGGGGTCTGAGCCGTCAGCGGTACTGGGGCTGCCCGATTCCGATCATTCATTGTCCGGAATGCGGGGCTGTTCCCGTGCCGAAGGATCAATTGCCGGTACGGCTGCCTGAAGATGTAGACTTCAAAACGCCCGGCAATCCGCTGGATCGGCATGATGGTTGGCGCCAGGTGGCATGCCCCAAATGTGGAGCCGATGCCGTGCGTGAGACTGATACCATGGACACCTTTGTCGACAGTTCATGGTACTTTGCACGGTTCACAGCACCTGATGCAGATACGCCAACGGTCGCAGCTGATGTCGGGTACTGGATGAACGTGGATCAGTATATCGGCGGGATTGAGCATGCGATCCTGCATCTTTTGTATTCGCGGTTTTATTGCCGAGCGATGAGCCGGACCGGTCATTTACCCGAGAGCGCCAGCGAGCCCTTCAATGCGTTGTTCACGCAAGGCATGGTGACGCACGAAACCTACGCTCAGGAAGGCGTCCCTGAGCCTGCTTGCTGGACCGCTCCTGATGAAATCGACTTCTCCGGCGCTGCGCCTGTGCACAAGGAAAGCGGTACGCCGATCAATGTCGGGACGACGACGAAAATGTCGAAGTCAAAAAAGAATGTGGTCGATCCCGAGCAGATCATTGCGGAATACGGAGCAGATACTGCGCGCTGGTTCATGTTGTCGGACAGTCCGCCGGAGCGGGACGTTGAGTGGACCGCCGCAGGGGTTGAAGGGGCGCATCGGTTCCTGCAACGCGTCTGGCGCATCATTGATGATAACAGCGCGGTAAGTGGGGAGACTTCAGGAGAACCTGGCACCGAGGCGCTGGCCCTGCGACGGGCGACTCATGCGGCGATTGCCGATGTCACCAGCGGCATAGAAAGTTTCAGCTTTAACAAGGCAGTAGCGAGGCTTTACGAGTTTTCTAACACGATTGGAAAGGCCAAGGGAGACGGTGCAGACATTGCCTCGGCGAAACGCGAAGCGTGTGAGGTGCTGGCGCGACTGATGGCGCCCATGGTCCCGCATTTCGCTGAGGAGGCATGGAGCCGGCTCGGCCAAGAGACCATGTTGGTCGATCTCCCGTGGCCTGAAGCGGCCCAGGCCCTTTTGGAAACCGATCGGATCACCTTGCCGATCCAGGTGAATGGCAAGCGACGCAGCGAAATCGAAGTGGCGGCCGAAGCCGAGAAGTCCGTTGTGGAGGCGAAAGCCCTTGCTGATCCGGCGATCATGCGTTTGCTGGATGGTCAGCCCCCGAAAAAGGTGATTGTGGTGCCGGGACGGATCGTCAATGTCGTCATCTAGCCGTCGGCAGTTTCTAGTGGTGCTGGGCAGCGCAGCTGTCCTCACCTCCGGTTGCTTCCGGCCCATGCTGGCTGAGGGAGAGCCAGCGGCGGCCGTGCGCGGCAGAATTGCATTACCAAAAATTGACGGTCGGCTGGGGTACTTCCTCGGGAAAAGCCTCGAAGATCGGCTCGGTCGACCTGAACAGCCAACTTATCGTCTGAACGTGAAAACCGTCCTGAGAGATCGGGATCTTGCCATTGCGCAGGACAGCTCGGTCACCCGCAAGACACTCATTGCGCGGGCGACGTGGTCGTTGGTCCCAATTGGCGGTGGGGCGCCGGTCATTGAGGACCGGATACAAGTGCAGTCCGGATATAATGCTACGACATCTCTCTTTGCGACACGCCAAACCCAACTGGACATCGAGCGTAGACTGGCCCGTGACATCGGAGAGAGGATCGCACGGGCTGTTCTGGCGCGGGCCGATCGGCTGGGGACATGATCTTGTCGCCATGAAGGTTGCCAGCAGATCTTCAATGGGGTTTTGCCGATCGCCTGATCCAAAAATGGTAGGTGCGCTTTTATATGGCCCTGATCCCGGCCTAATCGCCGAGCGCCGCAGAGCGCTTGCCCTCGCGATCACTGGTGAGAACGGCCAGGAGGAAATGCGCCTCGCCAGTCTTGGCGCACAGGACGCGCGCAAGGATCCGGCTCTGATCACAGATGGTTTGCGGGCACAGAGTTTTTTCCCCGGTCGGCGTGCTTTGGTCATTGAAGACGCCACCGATGGATTGGCTGCGCCTCTGAAAGAGATCCTCGGCGATACGTCGGCTGAAGATGCGTTTCTGATCCTGACAGCTGGAGTTTTGCCGACCCGATCAACACTGCGCAAACTGGCCGAGGCCAGTGAGAACTTTGCTGCGGTGCAAATCTATCCAGACGCGCCAGATCGGCAGGAAATCCATGAAAAACTGAAATCAGCAGGTTTGCAGACCGACCCTGAGGATAGTGCGTGGCGCGAGATGCAGGCACTCGCGAGTGAGCTTGACCATGGGCAGTTTGCCCAGATCATTGAAAAAGTCGGTGTTTTTTCTCTGGGACGGGATGAGCCGCTAACTCGGGAGATGCTCTTGGAATTGGTCCCGGCAAGTATGGATGTGGAACTTGATCAGCTTGTGTTTGCGGTGGCTGAAGGAAAGCCGGAGATCATAGGTCCGCTGATGCAGCGTCTGGAGGCGGCCGGGACCGCGCCCACTACGGTGATGATTGCAATGGCGCGCCACTTTCGACAGTTGCTCCGTGCCGCAAGTGCCGCGGGAGGTCCGGACGCCGGTATAGCAGCTATTCGCCCGCCCTTGTGGGGGCCCAGAAAGACAGCGTTTACAGGCCAGTTGCGGCGCTGGGGCGCCGAGCGCCTGGAACGCGCCAATCGGCTGCTTTTTGAATTGGATGGAAAGCTCCGCCAATCCTCTGCCGGACCCGCACGGGCACAAGTCGAGCGCGGTCTGTTGCGCCTTGCGATGATGGCCGGGCGCTGAAACTCCGGCCCATGGTTTACTCGCCGAGCTTTCTGCACAGCTGATCGAGCTGATCGAGGTCACGATACTGGATCCGAAGCTCTCCGCTGCCATCTGCACCGACATGCTCAATCGAGACCTTCATCCCGATAGCAGCGGAAAGATCACCTTCAATAGCGCGTGTATCCGCATCCTTTTGCGAAGTAGGCTTTGGCGAGCTTTGTCTCTTCGACTCTGGCAACTTTCTTGCGAGGTCTTCGGTCTGTCTTACCGTAAGGCCCTTGATCACCACCTGCTCGGCCAGGCCAACGGGGTCTGCCGCATTGATAAGAGCGCGCGCGTGCCCTGCGGACAGTTTTCCGTTTCTCAAGAGGTTCAAAACTTGGTCCGGGAGCGCCAGAAGCCGCATTGTGTTGGCGAGGTGAGATCTACTCTTACCAATGATCTTGGCGAGGTCTTCCTGCGTGTACTCGAACGTCTCGACCAGCTGGACATAACCACGCGCTTCTTCAACTGGATCAAGATCTACCCGCTGTACGTTTTCAATAATCGCGATCTCGAGAAGCTCGCGATCATTCAGGTCCCGAACGACTGCTGGTAGATCATGTAGGCCGGCACGCTGGGCCGCCCGCCATCGACGCTCTCCCGCGACGATCTGGTAAGCCTTTGGGTTCTTGGGGTCGGGGCGCAGAACGACGGGTTGGATGACTCCATGCTGAGCGAGCGATCGCGCGAGATCGTCAAGATCGGAGTCCCGAAATGTCTGACGCGGCTGCTCAGGGTTAGCGCTGATCAGATCAATGGGGACGCGGGTCTCAGCCTTCTGTGCAGTCTCGCCCTGCGAAGAAGGCGGCTTGGCTGTCGGCGCATCATCTCCCAAAAGCGCTGAGAGTCCCCGGCCAAGGGCGCGGCGTTCCGGTTTGCGTGTCACGTGCGTCTCTCCCTCATGCCGCTTGCGGTGCGCGGTCCCCCGCCAGAAGCTCTGCGGCGAGTTTCCTGTACGCCACGCTGCCAGCGCAGGTCGGGTCATAGGTCAGGGCTGGCATTGCATGGCTGGGCGCCTCGGACAAACGCACATTGCGCGGGATCATCGTTTTGAAGACGATTTCGCCCAAATTGTCCCGTACGTCCTCGGCCACCTGTGCTGAGAGGCGGTTGCGTCTGTCGAACATGGTCAGGACGATGCCGCGAATTTTGAGGGCGGGGTTGAGGCGTTGCTGGACGCGCCGCACTGTCTCCAACAGTTGCGAAAGGCCCTCAAGCGCAAAGAACTCGCATTGCAATGGCACAACCACCGCATCGGACGCGACCATCGCGTTAACCGTGAGAAGGTTGAGCGAGGGCGGGCAATCGATCAAGACATAGTCATAGACCTGCCCGCTCATCACTGGGCGGATCAAGCGATCGAGACGCATTGTCCGGTCGGGGTCATCGACCAGTTCCACGTCAAGCCCTGATAAGTCCACGGAGGCCGGAACGAGATCCAGGTTTTCTATGGACGTTTCAGTTTTGGCGTCATCCAGTGGACTATCGCCGGCCAGACAATCATAGGAGGTCAGCTCACGCTGGTCAGCCGGCACCCCTAGCCCCGTTGACGCGTTGCCCTGCGGATCCAAGTCTATGATCAGGCAACGCATGCCGCTCTGAACCAACGCGGTCGCCAGGTTGATCGCAGTAGTGGTTTTGCCGACACCGCCCTTTTGATTGGCAATGGCCAGTATTGTTCCTTGCCGTGATCCGGTCATTGAAGCGGTGTGACCCCTCTGATTTCATGAATCACACCATCGGGCATGGAATCGCTGGCGTGGACTTTGACCGTCATTTGCCAATGTGACCGGGCATCAGTCAATTCGGATTCGTGTCGCCGGCCTTTTGGAAAAAGCATCACAGTATCGTCGTGACAGAATGGATACGCATACTTCAGGAGTTCAGGAAGATCGGCCAGTGCGCGGGCTGAGATAACATCCTGCGGGTCTAGTGTGGTTTCCTCAATGCGGGTTGTCCGCACATCAACATTCAGCCCAAACTGGCGTGCCGCTTCTCGCAGAAAGGCTGCCTTGCGACCACTAGATTCAATCAAAGTGAAACGGAGATCAGGGTTTTTCGGTTGAGCCAGAAGCGCGCAAACAAGACCGGGCAAGCCGCCACCGGACCCCAGGTCGCACCAGGTTTCCGCTGTTGTGGGCGCAAGCCGGTAGATCTGAGCACTGTCTGCGATATGCCGCGTCCAGATATCATGCGCATCCGCGCGGGAGATCAGATTTACGGTCTTGTTCCAACGGAGAAGAAGGTGGCCAAATGTCTCGAGCTGCTGAATTGTTTCACATGAAACATCCTGCCCCCTGAGTGCCTGCTCAAGCGACCTGCGTTCGCTTTGCATCGTGTTGTCTGGCGTAGATCATCAAAAGCGTAAGAGCGGCTGGCGTCATCCCATCAATTCTGGACGCCTGGTCTATGCTGCGAGGGCGAATGCGTGAGAGCTTTCCGCGAAGCTCTGCCGATAATCCCGAGATAGAATCATAGTCCATCGCCTCTGACAAGCGCACTGCATTGTCGCTCTTGAGCGCGGCAATGTCCTTCTCCTGTCTTTCTAGATATGGCTGGTAGTGCGCTTCTGCCGATACCAGATCGAGAACATGCGGCTCGATGTGTTCGAGCTCTGGCCAGGCATCAATCATATCATCTCTGCTCACACCAGCATCAGCAATGGCCTGAAAGGCTGAGCGCCGCGCCCCGTTACGACTGCAAGTGAGCGAGCCCACGGACTGACCTTGAGCAATCATAAGGGTTTTCAGAAGATCAGAGGCCTGTTCAAAGCTCTCTTGCCTTTGGGCGAAGTGCGCACTTCGCTCTGGGCCAATGCAACCAGCCTCAAGGCCTATCGGGGTCAACCGACGATCAGCATTGTCTGTCCGGAGCTGAAGGCGATATTCAGCCCGCGACGTGAACATTCGATACGGCTCTGACACGCCTTTGGTCACCAGATCGTCGATCATCACGCCTGTATATGCGGTCGCCCTGTCCAAGACGATCGCTTCTTTCTCTAGAACGCAAGCTGCTGCGTTAAGACCGGCCAGCAATCCTTGGGCCCCCGCTTCTTCATAGCCGGTCGTGCCGTTAATTTGGCCGGCCAAAAAGAGGCCCGGCACGTCCTTTGCCTGAAGGGTTACTGACAAGGCACGAGGGTCGATGTAGTCGTACTCTATTGCATAGCCGGAATGGATGATCTTCGCTGCCGATAACCCTTGGATGGACCTTACAATCTGTTCCTGCGTATCCTCGGGCAAAGACATAGACAGCCCATTGGGATAGATAAGATGGCTGCTCAGCCCCTCTGGCTCCAAAAAGATCTGATGGGATGTTTTGTCTGCAAACCTTGTGATCTTATCCTCGAAAGATGGGCAGTAGCGAGGGCCTTGACCGGTGATCTGTCCAGCAAACATTGCAGAGCGCGACAAGTCTCGGCGCGCAGTTTCGTGGGTCTGTTCGTTCGTATACGCAATATGGCACGGGATCTGCGGCGCAGTCGGGCGCCGGTTCATCGTTGAAAACATGGTCGGCGCGTCATCGCCTGGTTGAGCCTCGAGGTTTGAAAAGTCGATGGTCCGAGCATCCAGTCTTGGAGGTGTGCCGGTCTTTAGGCGACCTAGCGGCAGGCCAAAATCCCTAAACTGCGTGGCCAAACGCTCGGCAGCGGGATCGCCTCGCCTGCCGGCGGGGATCGAGTCATCTCCGATATGGATCATACCGTTCAGAAAGGTGCCGGTGGTCACAACAACAGCGCGAGCTTCAATCGTTTCGCCGCTGCGTGTTTGAACGCCAGAAATCTCACCATTCGTGACTTCCAGTCCGGTCACTTCATCCTCAAGGATAGTTAGGTTCGGATATGCAGCCAGCTCCCCTTGCATGGCAGCCTTGTAACGATCACGGTCGCATTGAGCGCGCGGGCCACGAACGGCTGGGCCCTTTCTTCGGTTCAGAAGCCGAAACTGGATTCCGGCGCGATCTGCGATGCGGCCCATCAGGCCATCCAAAGCATCGATCTCAGCGACGAGGTGGCCTTTTCCGATCCCGCCAATTGCCGGGTTGCAGGACATCTCCCCAAGTCGGTCAAACCTGTGAGTGATCAACAGGCACCGCGCGCCAAGACGGGCCGCCGCAGTGGCGGCCTCCACACCGGCGTGCCCGCCACCGACGACAACTACGTCTGGATTGGTTTCTTGTTTCACGTGAAACACTCACTTCCCAAGACAAAACGATGCGAAGACCGAGCCGAGAACGTCTTCCACATCTATCCTGCCAACCAGACGTTCCAGCGCCGAGCCTGCCGCGCGCATGTCCTCTGCTATAACTTCCAGGTCAGCTTTCCCCAACCCCTCTCGCGCGCACTCCAGCGAGCCAAGCGCTGACTTCACATGTTGCTGCTGACGGTGATGTCCAAGAAGGCCTGCTGTTGCCGGATCCGCCCCAATCCGATCAGACACAGCAGCGAGAAGGTCATCCATCCCCCTGCCCGATTTAGCGGAAACCAAGAGGTCTGCCGGACCCTCTTTCAAATCTGCTTTCGACCAGATAACCAAATCACCCTCGCGCTTCAAATCTGACATGAGCTCTCCACCCTCTTCACACCGAAGATGCAATCTCAGATCTGCGGCCTCCGCCCGCTCCATCGCCCGGCTCACGCCGATCTGCTCAACCGCGTCTTCTGTCTCTCTCAAACCAGCCGTGTCCAGAAACCTCACGGGTAAACCGTTGAGGTCGCAGGATACCTCCAGAACATCGCGTGTTGTCCCGGGCACATCAGAGATAATTGCCACGTCTCGTCCAGCCAATGCATTCAACAAGCTGGATTTTCCAACGTTCGGCGGTCCGATGATGGCAACCTCATATCCTTCTCGGATCTTCTCGGCCCGATGCGAAAGTTCCAACTCCTGACGGAGATCCTTGATCAGATGATCCAGCATCGTCCGCACGTCTGTTGTTACATCTTCCGGAACTTCTTCGTCGGCCCAATCGATGGTCAGCTCGACCAAGCCTCGCGCCTTGGTCAACCGCTCCTTCCAGCTCGCAGCACGTGTTGCCACGGCTCCATTGGCTATGCGGATTGCCTGTTTGCGCTGTAGCTCGGTTTCAGCACTGATGAGATCTGCCAGTCCCTCCACTGCACTGAGGTCCATGCATCCATTGGTGAAGCCGCGCCGGGTGAATTCGCCAGGCTCCGCCAAGCGCATATCCGGTAATTTGGCCACCGCATCCAGCACAGCCGAAATCACCGCACGACCACCATGACAATGAAATTCTGTCATCGCCTCGCCCGTGAAACTTGCTCCTTTCGCAAAAGTCACGAGCATCGCGTCGTCTATCGGTTCGCTGAGTTTAGTCACCAGTTGACGCCGAGCCAGAATACGAGGCTCAGGCAGCGGCTTATCCGTCAGAAGTTCTGCGGCGACATGCGCGTTCGGGCCAGATATCCGGACAATCGCAATCGCTGACCGACCAGCACCCGTCGCCAACGCATAGATCGTGTCCTGCGCCGACATGACATCCTCCCCGGCCCACCGGCCTCAGATATCAGGCATTCATCGAGTCGAAAAACTCGCCATTGGTCTTGGTCTGCTTGAGCTTGCCAATCAAGAACTCAATGGCATCCGTCGTCCCCATCGGGTTCAGGATCCGGCGCAATACGAACATCTTGGTCAGATCGACTTTGTCGACCAAAAGCTCTTCCTTGCGGGTACCGGACTTCAAAATATCCATCGAAGGGAACACGCGTTTGTCTGCCACTTTACGGTCCAGCACGATCTCCGAGTTACCCGTGCCCTTGAATTCTTCAAAGATCACTTCGTCCATACGGCTGCCGGTGTCGATCAAGGCAGTCGCGATGATGGTC
>CAYYZH010000031.1:18746-28634 GCA_964475765.1 uncultured Limibaculum sp. | reverse complement strand
GGTGTACATACGCCTGCCATACGCGAGCCATACGCTTGCGGTACAGATGCCATACAGGTGCCATACGCCTGCCATACGGGGTGAATCCCAGCCCAAGGGGGCGTGCTGATGCCCCACGATCACTCCCACCCGCATGATCACAACCATGCCCATGGCGACCATCTGCACTCCCATATGCACGAGGCGGATGAGGCGGGCGAGCTGCAGATTCTCGCCGAGCAGTTCATCGACGGATTCCGCGAAGCCAAGGACAAGATGAGTTATCTGCGGCTCGCCGGAGTGCCCCTCGAGCAGCCCGATGGTGACAGGCCGTCCCTGAAACTTGTGGATGTTCAGCTGCTTACGGAGTGGCAGGTGGGCACCGCTTCGCCGTCTTTTGGCTCGCGCGAACTCAGCTACATGCCCTATCCCGGCGAGATGATCACCGAGCGGACCAATCTCGGCTTCGTTTACGTATCTCTCGAGCGGAAATCGATTCTGGATCTCCGGGATTTCCTGCAATCACGCGCCGCCAGTAACGAACTGGGATAAGCGTTTTGTAGGCCGCTGCCGGACTTCTACCCGTCTGGGCCCCTTAAGAATAAGTCTCTGATTCTAATACGCTTTCTCTTAGTCCGGTTACTTGATTATCTTGAGCTTGCTAACTAACATGTTAGTCAGTCAAGCAAAGTGTGGCGATATGAATGAAGCCGATTTGTCGAAACTTGCGGGCATCGAGAAATTGCCCGGAACGCTTGCCTCGAGGGTCTACGCCTCTCTGAAGACAGCCATTGTGCAGCTAGATCTGCTGCCGGGCGCGAAGCTCCGAAAAGTTCCCATCTGTGAGCAGTTGGGGGTGTCCCGCGCGCCGGTAAGTGAAGCTTTTTCCCGCCTGGCGGCCGAAGGTCTGGTCGATGTCAAATCCCAGTCCGGGACATGGGTTGCCCGTCTCTCACTTTCAGAAATCCAAGAAGCGGTTTTCGTGCGCCAAGCCCTTGAAGGCGCAGTCGTTGCAAAGCTCGCTGTGGAGCGGACTGATCAGCAACTTTCTGAACTTCAGCGTTTGGTTCGATATCAGAAGCTACTCATGGAAGACGATGATCAGACGGGATTTTACCAAGCAGATGAGAGGTTTCATGAAGTGCTTGTGACGTCGACCGGGTTCGACAGCTTACTCGAGATCCTCGAAACCATCTGGACCAGATTGAAACGTCCGAGGATGCTCGCTCTGCCTGAACCTGAGCATCTCCAGCAAACCGTCGAAGAACACGAAAAGATCCTTGCAGCCATCCGGAACCGTGACCCGGAAGCCGCCTATCGTGAAATGCAGCTGCATGTCGGCAGGCTGTTTCAGCGTTTCGAACCGCTGAGGTCTCGCCATCCCGAATATTTCAGCACCCCTTAGGTCAGAGCAACCCCCGCGTCTAACCGCCAACCGAGGTGCTCCCCAAGGTTGAACGAAACGCCGAATGAAGAGGTCAGAACCCCACGGTTTGCAGACCACACTTCATTGTATCGCAAAAATAGATAAAAAAATGCGTTGGGGGGTGCCTCAAGGTGGGGCATTTGAAACCCGGGATAGTAGAGGTGTATCATGAGAGTCTTCGACGAGCTTACCTCAGCACAAGCGATCGTATCTTACCAGCAGCGCCTGGAGATGAACGGCGTTCGTGCCGTCCAGATCACCGACCTGAATGTGGTGATCGACATGCTGGCGCAGATGGGTGCACTGACGAATGACATCGAGGCTGGTGGTCCATACGTGACACGCTGGCTTGACCCACGAAAGAACATCCTCTCTAGCAAGACGAGCTTCTGGATATTCCTGCTTGATCAAAATGATCGAATTGTTGGCAAACTCGGAAACCGCTACGATGAGCTTGGCAGGGACAGTTTCTACAGCTTCGCCGCCCGAGCTTTGGGGGCTATCCATCCGGATGATCCCGCGAGGCCACCCTACGAGCGGTTCCCTTCGGTTGCGCACGAGATCTCAGGCAACCTGGCCTATTGTGGCGATCTTTACATCGACAAGGCATGGCGGCATCTCGGGCTGGTACCCGATCTGATCAAGCTCAACTATTGGATCGTTGCGAGCAAGTGGGACAACATGGACTGGGCGGTCAACTATGTGCGCGCGTCACACGGCACCCAGTTTTCTTGGACCAACAAACACTGGATGATGTTCAAAGACACGGTGGACTTCAGCTATCCGCCAAGCTCTCCGTTTCGGGGACACTGGTTTGGATGTGCAACCCGCGAAATGTTCGCCGACCTCATAGCGGAAGAGGAAAGTCAGTTGCGGAAAGAATTCTTGCGGTGGGCCCTGCGAGAGCCTGATCTCCCGGTTTCCGCGCCCGTGAGACCGCTGGTGCCGATGCATAGTGGCCGACCGCATCGACTCCAAGAAAGTCGATCCTCTGTAAGTATGTAACCAGGGCACAAGTTATCAAGACATCGGGCGGTACGAAAACTGCCATCGTCCGCGATGATGTCAGTGGTCGACCGGCTTCAAGTGTTGCTGCAGCGTCGAGGAGCGGTGCGATTGTTTCGCTCGGACTGTTGGCCAGCGCGACTTCGAGGGCCTTCGGAGAGTTGAGACCGGCTTCTATGGCAAGAACGGTGGCGCGCCCGACACCAAGAACCTTGAAGCGCTCGTCATCAGGTTTGGGCCGTGCAAATACCGTGAGAACCTGACAGATCGGGTCATTGACGTCATCGATCCGATAGTCGCGGTCTTGCAGGGCCAGTTCAAATTCGGTCTGGCTCATGCGGTCATGATACGGGCTGCTGGGAACATCGGCGGGCGCCTCTTGATGCTCCTCTGTGCAGAAGAGCGGCACCAGCAACTCCTGAGGCAGAGCCCCGTGGCGCTGGATCAGGTGGTTCAGGGTGGCCAGTGCGCGCGACTGCGAAGCGCCTGACGACAGCTTGGCCAGATAGCGCGAGTTGATCTGACGCTCATCCAACCGCGCACCATCCATCATTTGCGCCATACTGAGGCCGGTCCTTTCCTTCAGTGCCAGAACGCCTGTGCGCAGCGTGGAATAAATACCGGTCATCGGCACTTCCTTTGTTCCCTATGTGGAACATATCGCCGATCGCGTTGACAGTTATCAAGGCCCATTTACGGTTCACCGCCATAGGGAGGGGGCTCCCGATCGACCTCTTTTCAGAAGCCGATGTGGCCGTCAGGTCATGTCCTTGCCAGGGATGTTACCGGTGAAAATCGAGCGGCGAGATCTAAATCTCTTGAGCAAGATCACAAGCGAACGCGATCAGGTCCGTCGTCTTTATTTGCTGCGCATTCTAGCAGATACAAAACTTCCTCTTCACTTAGCTGCAACGCTCTCGAAAGGAGCAATCGCTGATCGTCTGAGAAGTGCTCGGGCCCACCGTCGTCACCAGCCACGGCCTCTAGCGCCGCAGACAGCTCCGAAGTGATGGCTTCATCCTGAAATGCATCTGGACCGCCGAGCAGGTCGGGAGACACTTTCAAGAATCGGGCAAGGGCTTTCCTGACGCTGTCAGCGCGAGCGATCTGCTTTGCATCCTTGATCGGACTCGGATCGTCCAAGACGAGGGTTCCCCACATAACTCAGCAAAGCCTAGCTTCGACAAGTGCGACGATCAATCCGCGAGTGATCTTTAAGACTTTCGTGGCAATTCCTTGCGGAAGCACCGAACGGCGAGGTATTTTCTGGAGAACAAGACCATTTGGGTCTCATCCAGTAACCGGCCTCACTTTCCAGTCACCGGCTTGGACGGGCAGGAATGCCTCGACTGCGGCTGTGGCGATCACGATATGGGTGCCCGCGTCAGCGTTGATGACATCGAGCCCACCCTTGACCGCCTTCACCTCGGCCCGGCCTCGAGGCAGATGCCCGGCCACCGCATCGCAATCCACAGACGCGGGATCCTGCGCGCCGATGGTCACCTGCACGCGCATCACATCGTGCGAAAGCCCAAGCCCGTTAAAGAGCGGGATCGAGGAATGACGGATCGCATCCTCGACGGCTCGGATTGCGGCCTTGGTATAATTCTGTCCGTACATGTCGTTGCCGGAGCCCATCTCGATGATTAGACGCTGCTCCCTCATGCCGTGGGCTCCACGTCGAGAGACACTGAGATCGCTGCATTGGCAATCACCGTCGGCTTTCCGCCATCAGCGCGCGGCACGTCGAGTCCGCCCTCCTGCACGCTCACGTTGACCTGCCCATAGGGAAAGACCTTGGCGAGAGCTTCCTGATCCACCTTGGCCGGCTGAGCGACTCCGATTTCCAAATCGATCAGCATTGCTTCTTTGGGTGCATCGAACAAGTCGGCCAGATTAATCGAATTGCGCCACAATGCGTCTTGAACCGCGCGGCTCGCGGCCTGGGTGTAGTCCTGACGGCGCAGCGAGCTACCCTGTCCGAACTCGACCAGCATCAATGTTTTTGCCATAAGCTCTCTCCGATTACGCCATGGGATTAGCGGGGAATGCCTGTCCTGTCACGGCGCGGCTTTGATCTGCGGACTGGGGCCATAGGTCGCGCAATAATATTTTGAAGCGTGTTGTAATATTATTGCGCATATCATTCAGAACTAGCAGCAGAACCTCTGGGAGAGACGTAGTGGCACGAAATATCCTGATCCTGGGCGCATCCTATGGCTCTCTGCTGTCGACCAAACTTCTGATGGCGGGACACAACTGCACGCTGGTCTGCCGGGCCAGGACCGCTGAACTGATCAATCGCGACGGCACAGAAGTGCGCATCAAACTGCGTGACGAGGCCGTGCACCGCGCCATCTTCTCGCGCGACCTCCCGGGAAATGTCGATGCCTGTCCACCGGAAGACGTAGATCTCGGCCGCTATGACATGGTGTGTCTGGCCATGCAGGAACCGCAATACGCCAACCACACGATCCGGGTTCTTTTGATCAAGATCGCCGAAGCAGGACTGCCCTGTCTCTCGATCATGAACATGCCGCCGCTGCCTTATCTCAAACGCATTCCGGCGTTGGCAGACATGAACCTCGAAGAGGCCTACACAAATGCGCAGGTCTGGGAGCGGTTTCAGCCCGGTTTGGTCTCGCTCTGCTCGCCTGACCCGCAGGCGTTCCGTCCTCCGGAAGAAGCCGCCAATGTCCTGCATGTCGGACTTCCCACAAACTTCAAGGCAGCGACCTTTGCGGATGAGGCGCACAACGCACTGCTGCGCGAACTGGAGGCAGACATTGCGGGCGTCACGCTCGAAGGCAACGACGTGCCAGTGAAGCTCCGGGTCTACGACTCGCTGTTCGTCCCACTTGCGAAATGGTCCATGCTGCTGACAGGCAACTATCGCTGTATCACACCGCACGAACCGCAAGCCATTCGCGATGCGGTGCACGGCGATCCGTCAAAGTCCGAGGCGATCTACTCCCACATCGACGCGATTGCGCAGAAACTTGGTGCTGATCCCGCCGATCAGGTCCCGTTCGCGAAATATGCCAAAGCAGCGGAAAGCCTTCTGAAACCTTCCTCCGCCGCGCGCGCGGTGGCGGCCGGAGCACCTTTCATCGAACGGGTGGATCTGCTGGTCAAATTGATTGCGGACGAGCTGGGCATGGGTCATGTCGAGATCAACCGCACGGTCAAGACCGTCGATCACAAGCTGGACGAGGCAATCGTTCCCGGCTGATCCGAATCAGTCTCTGACGAAGGCGATCTTCCTCAAGATGGCAGATTGCACCTCGCGCTCGTCGAACGTCTCTGCGAGATGCCGATCTGCCCGATGATACTCAACTACCAGCTCACAATACGATATTGCTGCGATGCATACTTGTGGTTGAGGTTGCGCATTCGATCCCCCAAAGGGCATCAAAATCTCACCACATTTTTCTGTATTATTGGCCTCATCGCTGGGCTTGAGCGCCTGGCTTGAGTATTTGTGTGAACGGGTTCTCGACGACCAACTGGCAGCGTGCGTCAGACGCGGGCCAGTTGTTGATGCGTTTCGATCCGCGACCCGTTTTGTGCGTGACGATCGAGGGGCAAAGCCATGAATACAATCACCGGAACGAACAACGCCGACTCGTTGACAGGCACAGACTCCGGCGACGAGATATCCGGTCTCGCCGGGAATGACACGATTGATGGCGGTCTTGGCGGTGACATCGTTTTTGGCGGTGACGGCGACGATACGATCACCGACACGGGCACGCCGGTCGCTGGCCAGAATATCCTTAGCGGATTCCTGATCGAGGATTTCGTTTTTCTGGACGCCGGTGGAAATCCGGACTCCATCCCGCCGGAAGCCGAGAACCCCGGGAATATCGGTCTTGAGGTCGGGGGAACCGTCAACTTCCCCAATGCCGCCGATCAGATCACCTTTGCAGTCAACGATGATGACAGCACATTCGATGATGGTTTCGTCGAGCAGTCCGGTGCCTTTGCGACCATCGCCGAGGATCTGACCATCGGGGGCATCACGTTCCCGGCTGGCCAGGTCGCGGAGGCCGAAACCAACATCATCACCCAGACCCCCGATGGGGATACGATCACCTTCACGCTGATCACCATTGTTCCGCCCGGGAACACGAATACGCAGAACCAGGGCGACGCCGTTCTGTTGGTCGCAGACGCGCCGATCCCGCCGGGTGTGCCGCTGACGATTACCGGTTTCACGGACGGGCCGCAAATCCCGTACAACACGCTGACCCCGCCGCCCGACACAATCTTCGGCGGCGCGGGAAATGACACCATTGATGCGGGGGAAGAAAACGACTTCGTCGATGCAGGCGCAGACGACGACGTTGTCTTTGCGGGCGTTGGCGATGACAGCCTCATTGGCGGAGACGGTATCGACACGCTGGATACGAGCGATGCGACCGACAGTGTCACAATCGACCTAGGGGCCGGCACCGCAAGCGGCAACGACATCGGTGACGACACGATTGCCGAGTTTGAAGCAGTCATTGGCGGGTCTGGAAACGACACGATCACCGGTGATGCGGCAGCAAACACGGTCAGTGGCGGCGCCGGAGATGACAGCATCTCGACAGGCGACGGCAACGACGTCATCACCGTTGGCGAGGGCGACGACGTTGTCGATGGCGGCGGGGTGTCCGGCGGTGACCCGCTCCTGGACAACGACACCCTGGTCATCGACGCTCCTGATGGTGGGTCGTTCGATGTCATCTTCGCAGGCGGCGATGACGAGTCCGGTACGGTCAACGTTCTGGACTCTGGTGGCAATACGGTCAGCACCATCACGTTCTCGGAGATCGAGAGCATCGTTTGTTTCGCACGCGGCACAATGATCGAAACCCCGACGGGCGCTGTGGCGATCGAGGATCTGGCTGCGGGCGATCTCGTCCTGACCCATGACAACGGCGCGCAACCCATCCGCTGGATCGGCTCGCGCACCGTTGAGGCCAAGGACAATCTCGCCCCAGTTGTGATTAGCGAAGGGACCTTGGGTAATGATCGCGAGCTGCGGGTTAGCCCGCTACACCGCATGTTGATCACGCACTGGCGGGCCGAGTTAATGTTCGGTGAGCCTGAAGTGCTGGTCCCCGCAAAACATCTCGTCAACGGGGATACGATCTACACTGCAGAGGGCGGCGAGGTGGAGTACTTCCACATGCTGTTCGACCAACATGAGATCGTCACCGCGAACGGGGCAGCATCCGAGAGCTTCCACCCCGGTGCGCAAGCCATGAACAGCCTCGAGGACGCCATGCGGGAGGAGATATTCTCGATCTTTCCCAATTTGAGGTCCGAGACAGATGATGCCGTACCCATGGCACGGCTCAGCTTGAAGACAGCGGAAGCACGGGCGTTTCTGAACTGACACTCCGCCCATGGCCAACTCGATGGGTAGCTAAACGACAGCGGCATTACTGCGCCCCATCGGCATAGTAATGCGCTCCAAGGATCAGGTGTGCCTCGTCAGTCACCCGGTTCCAGTTCGTAGATCGACGCCTGAATGACTCCGTTTGTGGTCTGGACGGGAGTGCTCACTCGTCGGTAACCTGGACCTTCGAACGCGTCGAGGCGGTCCCAATGATCCGGCAGGTCAGGAGACGTGAACACCTGAACGGCGACGGGCTCACCGGATGGATCCACCACAATGCCGGGGCATCCAAGCGCGGCGCCCCAGCCTGCATCAACAAGACGGCCCCTCACCTCGCCGGAGATCCATGTCCCGTCGAGCTCTGCCAGCTCACGCTCGTTTATCTGGCCTGGCGCCAGCGTGCCATAGGTCGCCAGTCTGGTTTCCGCATCTCGTGTCATGATCCTCCCTCGCAAAAGGTCCACACAACGTCAATTCACGGGGATCCAGATCTCTACCTCACCCCGACCGGTTGCGGCGTCGAACCGGTGGTCATAGCGCTCGAAATCCGGTGCAGGACGATGGGTGTGCCCCGCCTCCGATAGAGCCTTGTTCCAGATCGTGTAAACCGTCTTAGGAAAATCCGTGATGTGGCCGGAATGGGTGAAGACTGCATGCTTGCCTTCCGGGATGGTCACGTCGTCCATCCCCTCCGGCAATTTGGTTGGGGTTGGCACCTCCACGCCCGCAACATAGCGAAAGTTGCCCGCGCCATCGCCATCAGTGCAGACACCGTAAGCGATCTGATTGCCCGGCTTTGCAATTTCTGCCGCGCGCGCCGCGAAGCTCTGCCACAAAGACGGGATCTGGTTGGAAGTCTCGAACGAGCACCGTAGGCTCAGGCCCGCCACGCGCATCGCTGCCTGTTCGCGCAGAACGGGCGGGGCGACATCGACAATCATGTCCTTTTTCATTTCAATGGGCTCCATCAGGTTCAGATGTTTCGTGGATCCGGCATCCCGCACACCGCTGGGAGAGATGCCAAAGTGCCCGCTGAAGGCACGGGTGAACGCTTCGTGCGACGTGTATTGGGCATCGAGCGCAAGACCGAGAATGTCGGCCTCACCTGCCGCCAGACGCCCCGCTGCCACTGACAGCCTGCGGGCGCGCAGATAGCTCATAGGCGCCTGCCCCGTTGCAGTCCGGAACGTGCGGGCGAGGTGAAACGGGCTGATCGCGCACCTGTCCGCCAGATCCTCCAGCGACACGGGCTCGGACAGCAGCATCTCGATCTGCCAGATGACTTTGGCGGTAAGACTCATAGGACCTCGTCCGTAGCGTTGCACCAGATCCTGACGTCAAAACCGGCTCGCGCGCTTGATCGTCCTTGCGGTATTTGGACCGGTTCAGCGCAAGAGGCCTGAACTGCTTGACAGTGTGCGACGCCATCGGGATGGTGCGCGCGCTTTTATCACCCCATCAATGGAGAAGACAGATGTCCGCCCAGATCAAGATCACCCTGCCCGACGGAGCCGTGCGCGAGTATGCCGCCGGCACGACGGGCGGCGCGGTGGCGGCGGATATCTCAACGTCATTGGGCAAGGCAGCACTGGCATGTCGGATCGATGGAGCTTTGTCTGATCTGAGTATCCCAATCGATGCGGATGCCGGTCTGTCGATCATCACTGCGAAGTCGGATGACGAGACCGACGCGGTGCTGGAGCTGATACGGCACGACTGCGCACACATCATGGCACGCGCTGTCCAAGAGATCTGGCCTGACGTGAAGGTCACCATCGGCCCTGTGATCGACAAGGGCTGGTACTATGACTTTGATCGGGCCGAGCCGTTCACCGACGAGGACTTTGCCGCCATCGAAAAAAAGATGCGCGAGATCATCGCCGCGCGTGACCCCGTGCGCACCGAGGTCTGGGAACGCGCCCGGGCTGTCCAGCACTACAAGGACACCAACGAGCCCTACAAGGTTGAACTGATCGAAGCGATCCCCGGTGACGAGCCGATCCGCATGTACTGGCACGGGCACTGGCAGGATCTCTGCCGTGGGCCGCATCTTGCCCATACCGGTCAGGTCCCCCCCGATGCATTCAAG
>CAYYZH010000031.1:0-18736 GCA_964475765.1 uncultured Limibaculum sp. | reverse complement strand
GGCCGGGGCCTATTGGCGGGGCGACAGTCGCAACCAGATGCTCCAGCGGATCTACGGCGTCGCGTTCAAGAACAAGAAGGACCTCGACGCTCACCTGCATATGCTGGAGGAGGCTGCCAAGCGCGACCACCGGCGGATCGGCAAGGAAATGGAGCTCTTTCACATACAGGAAGAAGCGCCGGGCATGGTCTTCTGGCATCCAAACGGTTGGGCGGTCTATCGCGCAATGGAAGACTACATGCGCCGCCGGCTGACCGCTGCAGGGTACAAGGAGATCAAGACCCCGCAAGTTGTGGACCGCAAGTTGTGGGAAGCGTCTGGCCACTGGGACAAGTACCGCGAGAACATGTTCATCACCGAGATCGATGAGGAACATGCCAACGAAAAGCGGGTCAACGCGCTCAAGCCGATGAACTGCCCCTGCCATGTACAGGTGTTCAATCAGGGTCTGAAGTCCTATCGCGATCTGCCGCTCAGGATGGCCGAGTTCGGGTCCTGTCACCGGTATGAAAGCTCGGGCTCCATGCACGGCCTGATGCGGGTGCGCGGATTCACGCAGGACGATGCGCACATCTTCTGCACCGAGGAGCAAATCGAGGATGAGTGCGCAGGGTTCATCGACTTGCTCAGCTCGATCTACCGCGACACCGGCTTTGACGGGTTCGAGATGAAGCTCTCAACTCGGCCTGAAGTGCGCGCTGGCTCCGACGAGGTCTGGGACAAAGCCGAAGCGGCGCTTGAAGCGGCCGTGCGCAAGGTCACCAACGACTTCGAGATCGATCCGGGCGAGGGCGCGTTCTATGGCCCCAAGCTCGACTTCAAGCTGACCGATGCGATCGGGCGCGAATGGCAATGCGGCACCTTCCAGGCAGACTTCGTGTTGCCCGAGCGCCTGGATGCGGAGTACGTCACGCCGGAGGGCGACAAGAAACGCCCAGTGATGATGCATCGGGCGATTCTTGGGAGCTTCGAGCGGTTTATCGGAATCCTGATCGAAAACTATGCCGGGCGCTTCCCGCTCTGGCTGGCGCCCGTTCAGGCCGTGGTGACCACCATTGTCTCCGATGCCGACGACTATGCCAAAGAAGTTGTGACCAAGCTGCGTGCAGCAGGACTGCGCGTCGAGATCGACACCCGCAACGAAAAGATCAACTACAAAGTCCGCGAGCACTCCAACGCCCATGTCCCGGTCATCCTCGCCGTGGGACGGCAGGAGGTGGAAGCGCGCACGGTGTCGCTTCGGCGTCTGGGCGAGAAGGGCCAGAAGGTGCTGGGTTTGGAAGAAGCCTACGCCCATCTCGTCGAGGAGGCACTACCTCCTGATCTCGCTCAGGGGCACACGTCTGGTCTGCACGTGGTTGCATAACGGAAATGCAGCAGGCGGTTGCGCCTAGAACCAACACCAAAGGCCGTAGCAACCGCCCCAGATCAACTTGACCACAGCCCAGATAAAAACGTCGAACAGCACCAGTGCGGTGAGAAGCGGCAACCCAACATAACCCACCAGCATCACGACAGCCTGCGGCGTGACCCGCGGGGCTGCGGCGTGAACGCCCATAACGGGTGTGGAGCGACGTGCCATCGTCATGGGTTAACGCGGCTTTAGGTTATCACTGGGTTAATGCCGCCCATGGATGTCTTGTGGGATCGGCTGACTGAATGGGACTGGCGCCGCCTTTCGAAAGGCGCCCCTATGCAGCAGGACTGGGCCTATGGCGCGGCTTGCGCCGCATTGGGCAGTCGGGTCTTGCGAGCAGAGATTAGGACCGGAAACCAGACGATTGGACTGGCGCAACTCGTACATCGGCGACTTCTGGGGTGCCTACATGCCGTGGTCTGCACGCGCGGGCCTATTTGGCTCAACGAAGATCCCAGCGAACGGGCCAATGCGTTACTGACGCTGCACAGAGCGCTCCCGTTTCCTAGGTTAAGTGGGCTGTTTACGACACCGGACACCGCTGACCCCTCGGTCGTACGACGGGCGGGCCTGACCCGCGTCATGACGCCCTATGCGACAGCTGTCATTGATCTGACCGCCCAGCCAGATTCCCTGCGCGCCGGAATGCATCAGAAATGGCGCAACCGTTTGGTGGTGGCTGAAAGCGCTGGGCTGACAGTGCGACGGGCAGATAAGAGGCCGGATCGCTACCGATGGCTGCTCGACCTTGAGACCCGCCAGCAAAGGGCGAACCGCTACACGGCACTTCCCCCGATGCTGGTCCCGGCATGGCAGAAGAGCGGAGGCGGACTACGAGTTTACGCGGCGGAGCAGAACGGCACACCCATCGCGGCCATGCTATTCCTGCTGCACGGCGGCCGCGCTACATACCATGTGGGATGGGCGGATGCGGCGGGACGCAAGGCGTCAGCCCATAACCTGCTTCTCTGGACCGCCATGCGCAAACTGCCACGCGCTGGCATCACCGAACTGGATCTTGGCGGACTGAACACGGAGGACGCCGCCGGAATTGCGCGGTTCAAACTGGGCTCTGGCGCTCGGCTCAAGACATTGTGTGGCACATGGTTTGCCGGTCCTTCAATCTGGCGGTGACTTCCGCCCCAGCCGTGCTACCTTTTGGGGAGCAAAGGGAAGAAGGACACCGCAATGCGCAGTCTGCTCACCGCTTTGACCTTGATGAGCCTGGCTTTGGTGCCGGGCACTGCCGCAGCCTCGCTTTGTTATGCCTTTGTCGAAGACCTGCGCCGCGATCTGCCCGGTGTACGATATGCGCAATTGGCAACGCCGGTCACAGATTCTGGGCCGCGCACGGTCACGATATCCTACGTCGCGCATTCGACCTTCCGCATCGAAACAGAAGCCGGCGTGACCATCCTGACCGACTTTTTCGGGGCGCATGGCGAGGGACCACGACCAGATGTAGTTACCATGAACCACGCTCATGAGACGCACTATACAGACTACCCCGATCCGGAGATCCCCTATGTACTGCGTGGCTGGAACCATGACGGCAAAGGCCCGGCGGACTACAAGCTGCGGATCAAAGATGTCACCGTGCGCAATGTCACGACCGACATTCGTGGATGGGCGGCGCCTGAGGTGGATGGCAACTCGATCTTCATCTTTGAGGTCGCCGATCTCTGCATCGGGCATCTCGGGCATCTGCACCATGTTCCGACCGAGCCGCACTACGCAAAAATCGGGCGGTTGGACATAGTCATGGCACCAGTGGACGGGACCTTCACGTTGGACCTTCCTTCGATGATCGACACTCTGAAGACACTGAAGGCCCGTCTGGTCTTACCGATGCACGCCTTCGGGACCTATTCGCTGGAGCAGTTCCTGATCGGAATGTCTGACGAGTTTGCAGTGAAACTGAACGAGAGCCCGTCGATCACCGTGTCGCTGGAGACGTTACCGTCAGAAGCCACGGTGTTGGTGCTGCCGACGCGAAATGCTGCCCTGGAACCCCGGTTCGACGAAGACTAATCGTCGAGTTGAAGCTCCGGCCTCTTCTGAAGCGGTATGTTGGAGTTTCCCAATTTTGGATCTGTTTGATCCACTTTGTTACGCGAGACTGAACTACATTGCGGTAATCGCGCACTGTGTTTCGCCCAGCCTCGCGCCGGTTCAGGCTTTCACGAGAAGAAGTAAAAGCTGTGCGCGTTGACCTCGTGTTCGTCGATGTTCGTCAACCGCACACTGCCGTTCTCTGTCGTGATGACAGCATCGCCTGCGTCAAAGCTTGTTGCCTCGCGTAGTGCATGAAAGTTGCTAAAATCGTCACGCGAGAACAAGAGCGTGTCGAAGCGAGAAAGGTCCTTGACGACATCGTTGCCTTCAAGCTCGCGGAAGTCGAAGACATCTCGTCCGCGTCCACCAACTAGATGATCGTCTCCAGCTCCGCCGGACAGGAAGTCCCGACCCCTGCCGCCGAACAGCATATCGTCGCCGTCGCCACCATCCAGTTTATCGCGGCCCTTCAATCCAAACAGCTCGTCATCACCGGTAGTCCCTTCGAGATGATCGCGCTTGTTGGTACCGTTGATCGTTTCGCCTACCGTGTTCCCGGGGATGTCGAGCGGCAACAGCACCCGGTCAATTGCCTGGATCGTGCCATTGTCCGCCGCGATATCCGGAATGACGATGTTCGGGTTGTCGATGTCGGGCTCGTTGTCGATCAACTCCGTGCCCTCAGATCCAAACGTCACACCGGGCAGCAGAGTTTCAACGGTGTCCAGACCATCGATCTGGTTGGCAGACTTCGACCCTGGTGAGACATGGTAGAGAAGTACATCCGTCAGAAGCGGAATCGGATCTCCATCAGGTGCCAGTGATGACAATGCTCCGGCAATGAAACCAAAGATCGCATCCTCGTCCGACTGATCACCGTCAAAGCCCAAATCGACTGCCAGTTGCGTGAATGCAGCGTCGGTGGGTGCGAATACCGTCACATCCTCCAAACCCGTGACCGTGTCGACGAGACCTGTGGCAGAGAGCGCCATTACAAGAATGTTGAAGTCGTCGGACTCGGCTGCGATCTCGGTGATGTTCGGCAAGTCGTTGCCCGGAATGTCGATGGGCAGCAGCACCCGGTCGAGGACCTGAACGATACCGTTTGAGGCTTCGATGTCCGTGCCGACGATCGAGGGGTTGGCAACGTCCGGCTCACCATCGACAAGCGTCTTCCCATCCACAATGATCTCACCACCTTGGGCGGTGGTGATAACTCCGCCTGCCTGCAACTGGGCCAGTGTCTGACCCTCTGGGGCAACATGGAACAGCAGGACTTGCTTCAGCAGGTCCAGCCCACCTTCCGGCGATCCCGCCAAGGACTCAAGCGCGCCGAGAATGGCCTGCAGTGCGGCAGCCTCGTCACCGTCGCTGACTTCTGCTCCAAGATCGCGGGCCAGTTGGATGAACGCAGCATCGGTAGGTGCGAACACAGAAAAGTCGGCTGTTGTATCCGCAAGCGTCTCGACCAGACCCGTTGCAGTCAATGCCTCGCGAAGGATGTCGAAGTCACCGCCATCATTGTCCAACCCTTCGGTGCCTGAGGCGCTGAGAACGATTTCGACGATCGATGGTTTCGGCGCGAGATCGAGTTTCCCGCGTGCAAACAGGAAGAACTCGCGGAAGGTAATCTCGCGGTCGCCAAGGAAGATATGGCCACCGCGCAGTTCAAACGACAGACCTTTGAACTGAAAAGTAAATGGATGAGACATGTGGCTCTCCGTATCAGCTAAAGGGGTCAGGGCAGGATCACGGCATCGATGACGTGAATCACACCGTTGCTTGCATCGACATCCGCTGTGATCACGTTCGCATTGTCGACCTTCACGCCATTCCCGGTCGCATCGATGTCAACCGTCGTGCCTTGCACAGTATCCGCCTGAAGTTTCTTGCCCAGGAGGTCAGACGACATCACTTCGCCCGAGATCACATGGTAGGTCAGGACCGCAGTCAGCTTGTCCTTGTTTTCGGGCTTCAAGAGGCTCTCGACCGTACCGGCGGGCAAAGCAGCAAAGGCCTCATCCGTTGGTGCAAAGACTGTGAAGGGTCCGGGTGACTTGAGCGTATCGACAAGGCCCGCAGCCTGAACTGCTGCGACGAGTGTCGTGAAGCTGCCTGCTGAGACCGCAGTGTCGACGATGTCGGCCTGCTGTGCGGATGCCTGCTTCGGCTCGGGTTCGCTCGTCGCGGCACATGCAGCCAAAATCCCTGCTGCGGCAAGTGCGATCAGATGTTTCATGAGTTCCTCCTGTTGGTTTTCAAACTGTGTGAAATTATCCCACGCAGTACATGGGCATTTGTTCCACGCAGCAGAACCGTCAAGGGCTGATGTGGACTTTTTTTCCACGAGGGCTAAACTTTCGGCAATGAACGACCGTGACCAGAGATCGCCAACCTCCGCATTCGGGCAGGTGATGCAGGGACTGCTGCGCCCGCTTGTGCGCGCTATGATCGCACAGGGGATCACGGCGCCCGCGCTCTACCGGATGATCAAACGGATCTACGTTGACGTTGCTGAAGCTGACTTTCAGCTGGAGGGGGAGCGCCAGACGGATAGCCGCATTTCTATGCTCACTGGTGTGCACCGCCGCGACGTCCGAGCCTTTCGCAGCGAAGACGAAGGCACCGAAGCAGCGATCGGCGAAAGGGTGACGATCATGGCAACGGTCATGGGTCGTTGGATGGCGAGCGCAGAAATGCAGGGCCCGGATGGTCGCCCCCGCCCACTACCGCGTTCAGCTCCGGATGGCCCCAGTTTCGATACACTTGTACGCTCGGTGAACACCGACATCCGGCCACGTACTGTGTTGGACGAGCTCCAGCGTCAGGGTCTTGTCCGGATCTCTGGTGATCTTGTGCACCTGCAAGCCGATGCGGTTTTCGGACCGCTCGATCAGGCACAGAAGGTACACTTTTTCGCCGAGAACGTTGGCGACCACATTGCAGCGGCTGTCGACAACCTGTTGAAGGACGATCCGGTCTTTCTCGAGCGCGCAGTATTTTACAACAGGCTGACGTCCGCTTCGATTGACGACATCGAAGCCGAAGCCCGGCGCCTCGGGGGAGATGCTCTCGTAGCACTCAACTCACTGGCCCATACGCGCCAAGCTCAAGATCTTGAGGCGGAAGACGGGACGAACAGATTCCGCTTCGGCATCTTCTTCTACTCCGAAAACGAAGCGCCCGAAGGCGACATGAATGGGGATGATGATGAAACTTGAACGCCGATTGCTTCTGGCGGGAATGAGTGCGCTGACACTGAATGCCTGCGTGGGGCCGATCCGTGTTGGAGACGGCAAGAAACCACCGAAAGGTGGCATAGGTGGAACCGGGATTGTCGGAACGCTGACGGACTTCGGCAGCCTAATCATCAACGGCCTCAGGGTGGAACTGGACGATGCCACAGCAATCACGAACGCCTTTGGCGACGTCACAGAAGATGCGCTGAAAATTGGTCAGGCATTGACCATTGAAGCACGGCAAGAACGACAGGTCCTGCGCGCTAAGCGCGTCCACATCACACATCCAGTCATTGGCAGGGTAAGTGCGGTGGACAGCGGCGAACGCACGGGCATAGTCGCCGGTGTTCCCATAACTCTCGAGGATGCTGCTCTGGGCGTGTTGAACGCTGGTGCGCGTGTCGCAGTTTCCGGCGTCTGGGCAGGCAATCGAGTGATAGCCTCCCGTGTCGATCCCTTGACCTCAGACGGGCCGACCGTGATTGCAGGTGTCATACGCAGTTCAAACGACATTGCCGGGCGGGTGGTCAGCGGTCTTTCCCGCTCGGAAACACCTGCGCCAGGAACTTTCGTGACGGCTACAGGAAGGGACAAACCTGCTGGCCTTGAGATCACGGACTTCAGCCCAGGCCGGTTTGTTGGCGCTGCTGGCCCCCTTCAGGACCTCTCCGTCGAAGGCTTTCTCGAACCTGTGCCAACAGCGCCGTTCCGAGCGGTGTCGGGCTTGGGTCACAGCTTTGATCAGGAAGCCCGTCTGGGAAGTTTCGGAGACAAGCGCACCTTGTTCACCGGCAGCTATGTTGGATCGTTCCGGGTCAGCGACGGCTTAATTCTTCCCGAAAACCTGTCGCTGCGTCGCCAGCTGCTCGCCGATGTAGAAAGTGGAGCGCACGAGAGCGCAGGCCTTCCAGCACGCTAGGCATGCCCTAGAGTTCTTCGTGCGCCGACAAGAACCACTTGGCATTGTTGGACTGCGGGAGACGTCGTTTCTCGCAACGTCTTTTTTTCAGGCCCGTTCTCGCATAGGGTTTTCGTCGTTCACCGCGAAACGGGTCCATGACGACACCTAAACCAAGCTCGACCATAACAATGCGCGACGTGGCGCGTGCGGCTGGTGTGTCGCCTATGACCGTTTCACGTGCCTTGCGGCAGGACAGCCCAGTCTCAAAAGTTACCCGCGAGCGCATCCTGAAAGTGGTGCGCGAGATGAACTATGTGCCGGATCAGATGGCAGGTAGTCTGACCACGAAGAAGTCCGGATTTGTGGCGCTCCTCGTGCCATCTCTGAATAACCTGCATTTCGCTGAAACGGTTCAGGCCCTGACAGGCGAGCTGGAAACTCAGGGACGTCAGATCTTACTAGGGCACACAGGGTACTCTGCCGAACGCGAAGAGCAGATTATCGAGACGATGCTGCGCCGTAGACCCGAGGCGATACTTCTGTCCTATGATGGGCATTCGGACCGAACACTGAGCCTTCTAGGCGGTGTGGACATTCCAGTGGTTGAGCTTTGGGAACGGCCCGACGACCCGATCGGACACACGGTCGGATTCTCGAATCGCGAAGCCGCAGCAGAGATGACACGCGCGCTGATCGACCTGGGCTATCGCAACATCGCGTTCCTTGGGGAAGCGGATGACCATTGGACCCGCGGGGCAGAACGTCGGCAAGGCTTCCGGGATGCAATGCTGGCGGCCGGTCTGCCTGACGCACGCGTCTTGCGAGGCGGCAAGCCGCCGTTGACGATTGAAGACGGCGCGGCGGCTGCAAAGGACCTGATGGAGACCTTTCCTGACACAGACTGTGTGTTCTGTGTTTCGGACTTGCCCGCCTTTGGGATGATCTCAGCATTGAAGGCCCAAGGCATTGCGGTACCGGAAGATATCGGCTTGGCAGGCTTTGGAGATTTCGAGGTGTCGCGGTTCTCAACACCCGCGATCTCAACGGTCGTCGTTGATCCCAAGGGCATTGGCCGAGAGGCGGGGCGATTGATCGGACGCTTGCTGACCGAAGCCGAACGTCCCGCAATGCCAACACGCATTGAGGTCTCTGCAGAGCCGGAATTGCGCGGCAGCACTCGAAAGCAGAAATGATGGCGCGTTGCAACTCGCGCCAACACATGTTCAAGACGGCAGTTTTAGCTTGTGTTACCGGTCACATTGAGAAAATGTGACCGGTAACAATAAAACAAGGGACGGAAATGCCAACGATCCGACTGGACGGACTCGTGAAGCGCTATGGTGAAGTCCAGGTGCTGCACGGTATCGATCTACAAATGGCCGAGAACGAGTTCACAGTGCTCGTTGGCCCGTCCGGCTGCGGTAAGTCCACGACGCTACGCATGATCGCCGGTCTCGAGGATGTTACCGAAGGCGAGATCTATATCGGCGACCGCCCCGTCAGCAGATTGGAGCCGAAGGATCGCGATCTGGCGATGGTGTTTCAGGATTACGCGCTCTATCCGCATATGAACGTCGCCCAGAACATCTCGTTTGCCTTGCGCCTTCAGCGTCAACCGAAAGCAACGATTGACGCAAAGGTCCGCGAAGTGGCCGAGATTGTCGGCCTCACCGATTTCCTTGCCCGAAAGCCGGGTGCTTTGTCAGGCGGGCAACGCCAGCGCGTCGCAATGGCACGCGCGCTCGCCAAGGACTCGGCGATCTTCCTTTTTGACGAGCCGCTGTCCAATCTGGACGCAAAGTTGCGCGGTCAGATGAGAGCCGAGCTGGCGCTGATGAGTCAAAGCGTCGAGAAGAACATGATCTACGTCACCCACGATCAGGTCGAGGCGATGACGCTGGCAGATCGCATCGTTGTCATGCATGGCGGGCACATCCAGCAAGAAGGCACGCCGGAAGTTCTGTTCAAAAACCCGGTCAACAAGTTCGTGGCCGGATTTCTGGGCATGCCACCAATGAATTTTTTGAGCGGAACGATCACAGAGCGGGATGGTGGAACATTCGTCGAAGGCTCTGGCTTCGCACTGCGCCTTAGCGATCAGAAAACTGCTGCGGCGAAGGAACATTCATCGGCCGATGTGACCTTGGGCATTCGGCCCTCCGACCTCTCGTATGACCCGGATGCCTCTCCGGACCGTGCGCTGACGCTGAACATTCTGATCTCGGAGTACATCGGCGCGCAGTCTGTCCTGCTGTGTGAGTGCGGACCCAACAAGGTCACCGTCGAGATCAAATCCGAAACACCCATGGCCCTGGGCGAGACCCTTACCTTCGCGGTCAATCCGGATCGCATTCACCTGTTCGATACGAAGACCGAGAACGCAATCTGAACCAACGAAATAACAACGGAGGAAACAATGCTGAACTCTATGAAGATCCTTGCTGGCGCTGGTGCGTTGGCAGGCATGTTGTCGGGAACGGCACTTGCCAACCCTTATGCGGACCACGCCGGTACGACACTTGTGGTGAATTTCCCGGCGCACCCGCACTATGACGCGGTGATGCAGATCCTGCCGGAGTTCACCAAGGAAACCGGCATCGAGGTTGAGGTCGATCAACTTCCATATCTGAAGATGCGCGAACGCCAGACCCTTGAGCTTGCCCAGGACGAAGGCGAATACGATCTGGTGGCGTACGTGGTCTTCTCGAAGGCTGATTATGTCTATGCCGACCAGCTCGAGAACCTGGCACGGTATTACATGAATCCAAAGCTCGCTGATCCAAGCTATGACCCCGACGACCTGATCGACGGCTACGTCTACAACATCGGGTTTGCCGGGGGAAACAAGGGGTATCTGGAAGGCAAGACCGGATCGCTCTTTGGCATTCCCTACGGCTCGGAGACGTCCATCCTCGGCTATCGCAAGGATATCTTCGACAAACATGGGCTGAAGGTACCCGAAACCTACGACGAGATGCTGGATATTGCCTGCAAGATCCCTGAGCTTGAACCCGGCATGGGCGGTCTGTCCTCGCGCGCGGCGTCCGGCCACCACGCCAGCCACGCCTTCCTGCTGCATCTCGCGCCGCTGGGCGGACGGGTGTTCGATGAAAACTGGCAACCGATCGTGAACAACGAAGCCGGCGTCAAAGCCGCCAATGCGCTCAAGACGATCGTTGATTGCGGACCGGAAGGGGCCAAGAACTTCGGTTTCGGCGAGGCTCTCGGTGCGTTCCTGAACGGCGATACCGCAATGTTCCTCGACACCACCGTTGTTGCGGGCCAGATCGACAACCCGTCGAAGTCCAAGGTCGTTGGAAAGGTTGGCTGGGCGCTGCACCCGATGGGCACGCGCCGTGGCTCACAGACCGGCGGCTTCGGAATCGGCATTCCCAAGAACGCCGAGAACAAAGAAGCGGCCTTCCTGCTCATGCAATGGCTGACCTCCAAGAAGGGCGACAAGCTGGTGGCACTCGCAGGCGGCAACCCCTCGCGGTTCTCAACCCATGCGGACGCCGATGTGAATGCCAAGTTCCCGCACATGGCGACCTTTGGCGAGGCGCTGAAGCATGCCGATCCGGACTGGCGCCCAATCATCCCCGTCTGGGGCAAGATCAACGCCGATCTCGGCACGACGCTGTCCAAGGTGCTGACCGAAGGTCTCGATGCCAAGGAAGCGCTGGACGGTGTGGCCGAGCGTACCAAGGCCGTCATGCAGGAAGCCGGATACTACACCTGGCAATAATCTGACAGGCCGTGGCGTGCCCGTCACGCCCCGGCCATCCCACCACCAGTCCGCGGAACCTCGTTCATGTCCGGCACACTCGCCAACAGACTGACGCCCTACCTCTTCATGGCGCCTGCCGTGGTGATCATGGCGATCGCTCTGATCTATCCGCTGGGCTACATGGTGTGGGGATCGTTCCGGGCATGGGATCCCAGTCAGACCATCGGCGAGGCCGAGTTCGTCGGGCTCAAGAACTATATCACGCTGCTGAACGACCCAAACTTTCGGGAGTCGCTCGGCGTCACGTTGCGCTTTGCCTTCATCGTCGTCACGGTCGAGATGGTGCTGGGCGTCGGGCTCGCGCTTCTGCTGGATCGCAACATCCGGGGCATGTCGGTTCTGCGAACCATGTTCATCCTGCCGATGATGATTGCCCCCGTCGTAGTCGGCCTTATGTGGCGCTACATGTACCACCCGACGGTCGGGACCTTCAATCAGACCCTCAAGTCACTGGGGCTGGAAGGCGTCGACTGGCTGGGCAATCATGCGCTGTTGTCCGTGATCATCGCCGACATATGGCAATGGACCCCGTTCATTTTCATTCTTGCTCTGGCCGCGCTGCAGTCATTGCCCCGGTCTGCGCTCGAAGCTGCCCGGATCGACGGTGCAACGGCATGGCAACAGATCTGGTTCATCAAGCTGCCACTGATGGCACCTGTACTGATTGTCACCGGGCTCTTGCGCTTGATCGACGCCTTTAAGGTGCTGGAGGTGATCCTTGTGCTGACCGAGGGCGGCCCGGGCCTGTCCACAGAAATTCTGGCACTGCGCATCTCGCGCACCGCAACCGAGTTCCGTGAACTCGGTGTCGCCGCTGCGATGTCGAACTACCTTTTGCTGCTACTGCTCGCGCTGACACTGGCGATGTTTGCTTTCAATCATTGGCAAGAGAAACGCGCCGCTCGTGTCCGCATGGCCGCCGAGGAGGACAACTGATGTCCCAAACCTATGAGCGCCAGAACCCGGCCTTCTACGCGCTGATCGCCGTGCTGGTCTTCATGTCCATCGGACCTGTGCTTCTGATGCTGATCAACAGCTTCAAGCTGGACGTGGACATCATCTCGGGCACGACCGGCCTGCTGTTCCTGCCGACGATCCAGAACTATGAAACCGCCCTCTGCGATGTGCTTTGGTACGAGCTTGATCATCTCGATTACTGTTCGCTGAAGTTTGGCGGCGCATTCATCAACTCATTGATCATCGCCCTGATCTCGACCGCCCTGACCCTCGTGATCGGCTGTATGGCCGCCTACGCACTGGTACGGTTTCGCTTCATGGGGCGCGACACCGCCTCGCTGACCACGCTGATGGTGCGTATGGTCCCGCCTGCGGTGCTGTTGGTTCCGGTCTTCGGTCTCTGGAACAACGAGTTCTGTATCGACAAGACAACCTGGGTCGGAAGCTGGATCCGCGATGTCTTCGGTGGGCGCGGCGATGTCTGTCTCGCGGGCACACATTCCGGGATCATCCTCGTTTATGTCGCGATGAACCTGCCCTTCGTGATCTGGATCCTGCAAAGCTTCATCGTTCAGGTCCCGCGCAGTCTCGAAGAGGCGGCCCGCGTCGATGGTGCCGGCCCGTTTCAGGTCTTCTTCCGGATCGTGTTGCCACTGATCCAACCGGGCCTTGCTGCGGCGGCCATCTTTACCTTCCGCATCGCTTGGAATGAGTATCTGCTGGCCTCCGCCCTGTCGGACCGCAACACCAAGACGGTGCCGATCCTGATCGTGAACAACATGAGCGAGTTCAACGTCGAATGGGGGGTGATCATGGCGACCGGAATGCTGCTGGCAATCCCACCGATCATCTTCACGCTGTTCGCCTCACGCCAGATCATCACCGGCATGACCGCAGGTGCGGTGAAGGGCTGATGTGGGAGTGGCTGCTCACGCCGATTGACCCGGATCGGGCACACATGGTCAGCGCGGCAGTCGCCTGGCATGCCCGGACCATGGTGCTGGCCTGGGGCGTGCTTGCTCCGCTCGCAGTGCTGATTGCCCGTTTCTACAAAGTGCTGCCGGGGCAGGACTGGCCGCGCGAGCTGGACACCCAGTTCTGGTGGCGCTCGCATTGGATTGGACAGAGCGCGGTGCTCGTCCTGACCATCTTGGGCACCGCCCTGATCATCAGCGGAACGTTACCCGCTGGAAGACATGGGTTTCTTGGGTACCTCGTACTGATTCTGGGCGCGGCACAGGTGGCGATGGGCTTCTTTCGCGGCACCAAGGGCGGTCCGACTGCGCCAGAGTTGAGAGGGGATCACTACGACATGACCCGCTGGCGGCAAGTCTTTGAAGCCGCCCACAAGGGTCTCGGCTATCTGCTGATCGTTCTGTCGGTCGTGACCATTGCTCTGGGGCTTTGGGAGGCCAATGCGCCGCGCTGGATGTGGATCGCAATCGGCGGTTGGTGGGCCGGTCTAATACTGGCAGCGATTCACCTGCAGCGCTCCGGTCGAGCCATCGATACCTATCAGGCGATCTGGGGGCCGGGTGTTGAACACCCCGGCAACGCTCTGCCGGCCCCCGGCTGGCACATGCGCCGTGTCGAAGACGAAAGCGCAGACCGTGTAAGGCCCGAGTGAGACGACCCGCATCGCGGCTCCGAATTCTCGGTCCAGCAGCCCGCCCGGCAGGCACTTTCCTTTAACCGTCCCCGTCGCTATATTCTGGTTATCGGAATCGGCTTCTATTGAGAAACTGATACCGTACTGACAGCCTCAGACGTGAAATTGGGGCGTAATCTAGGAGAACTGAAATAGCCAGAAGACCACACAACGCGCCGCCGACCCGCGATACCGGCCCGCGCGTGAACCACATGATCCGCAACGCGGAAATCCGCCTGATTGATCATGAAGGAGAAAACCACGGCGTTGTCGATCCGCGCAAAGCGGTGGAGATGGCGCAAGAGGTCGGGCTCGACCTTGTAGAGATTTCTCCGAACGCAGATCCGCCCGTCTGCAAGATCATGGACCTTGGCAAGTTCAAATATGAACAGCAGAAAAAGGCCAACGAGGCGAAGAAGAAACAAAAGACAATCGAGGTCAAGGAAGTCAAATTCCGGCCCAACATCGACACGCATGATTACGACGTGAAGATGCGCAACGTGACCAAGTTCCTTGAAGGCGGGGACAAGGTTAAGGTGACGCTCCGCTTCAGGGGCCGCGAGATGGCACACCAGGACATTGGCCGCGAGCTGTTGCACAAGATTGCCGACGACATCGACGGTCTGGGCAAGATCGAAGCCATGCCCAAGCTGGAAGGCCGTCAGATGGTGATGGTCGCCGCACCGGTAAAAACCATTTGATATGAGCCGGCCCCGATGGTGAAGCCGCCCGAACGGTCATCGGGCCCGGTTCTGTCCGACATATTCAGCGACGGCCGTCAGGTCGGCGCTGCTGCGTCCCGCAATCAGTTCGTTATTGTTGAAGCCCTGCGCCCAGTCCTGAAGGGGCGGAACGGGACTATCCTCGAGATTGGCTCGGGCACCGGCCAGCACTCTGCCGCCTTTGCCGATGCCTTTCCGGACCTCGGCTGGCAACCCACTGACATGGACACCGAGAACCTCCACAGCATCGAAGCGTGGCGGGTCCATACCGGTCTCGATAACTTCCACGCACCGGTCCACCTGAACGCCCTCGATGCCTGGCCACAAATCGACGGGCTTGCCGGTGTGCTGTCAATCAACGTGTTGCAGGTTGCGCCCTGGACTGTGGCCGAGGCCATCACCAAACGTGCCGCCGATGCGCTTTTGCCCGGTGGGCTGATGATGTTCTACAGCCCCTTCTCCATCGGCGGAAAACATATCAGCGACGGCAACGCCGAGTTCGACCGGTCGCTGAAGGCCCGCAATCCTGACCTCGGGGTCCGAGATCTGGACGAGTTAACGGCACTGGCGGGGCAGAGCGGTTTCGGCCCGCCCGAAGTCACAGAAATGCCAGCCAACAATCGGCTGGTGATCTACTCTCGCTCATAAAGGGCGTCCCGGGTCCAACCCCGGGACGCTTTCGTGGTGAAAACGCTTACTCAACGGTGACGGTGATCCGATCGGACATCACCGGATTGTCGTGGGGCACATGGCTCCAGTCACCCAGAACAAGCTGCAGAGTGTGCGTGCCCGCGGGCAGGTCCAGCGTCGCTTCGGTTTGGCCTTTACCAAAGTGAACGTGCTGTTCATCGGCGGGAATGCCCTCATCCAACTCTTCACCCTCGATCTTTTCGTTGATGATCAGGTGATGGTGGCCGGTGTTTTCCTTTTCCGTCCCGGCAGGTGCGATGCCCATACCGGAAAGACCGAATTGGATGAACACGGGGCTCTTGACGGTGTCTCCATCGGCGATGTTGATGAAGTAGACTTTGGCGTCCGCTGGCGCCGGTGTCTCACCCGCCATGGCCACCGGCCCGGCAAGCAAGGTTGCAACGGCGAATGCGCTGGTTAACGTGCGAAAGATCATGGGTTCCTCCCTTGGAATTCAACTGATGACATGGGCGTGCATTCCGTACGCTCAGAAGTAAAACACGGCGCGCAGAATAATATTCACGAAATGACACAGAATTTCGATCACGTCCGCGCCGGGTTGTCCGATCTGATGCCAAGGCTCTGGCGTTTCGGTCTGGTACTGTCGGGAGACCGCGAACTGGCCGCCGAGCTGGCACAAGCCACTGCTCTTAGGGCTTTGGAGCGAGCAGAGCAGTTTCAGCCGGGCACCCGGCTCGACCGCTGGTGCTTCACGATCCTCTCTTCGATCTGGAAGAACGAGTTGCGCGCCCGGGCCGTCAGGCGTGGGCAGGGGTTAGTGCCCATCGAAGACGCAGGCTTGACCGTACCAGACCAAAGCGGCGTGAATATTCTTGCCCGTGAAGTGTTGACCCATATGGCACAGTTGCCCGAAGCCCATCGAGAGACCCTTTTTCTCGTCTATATCGAAGGGTATTCCTATGCCGAAACGGCGGAGCGCCTTGAGATCCCCATCGGCACGGTGATGAGCCGTTTGGCCAATGGCCGCAAACGCCTGAAGGAGGCGATGCCAGAATGACCCAGTCGCAAAACAGCGGGGCATGGACCGACGAACAGCTCGTCGCTTTTCTGGACGGTGTCGGGCCAGCGGATGAGGCCGCTGCGATCACGGGTGCGGCCGCGGAGGATGCGTCACTTGCCCAGCGTTTGGCCGATCTGTCACCCGATCTCGAGGCGATGCGTGAAGGGATGGCCGGAGTTTTGACATCCGCGCCCAGCATGACCGTGCCGGAACCAGCGCCGCGCAGCAGTATCTGGCGTTGGGCGACAGCGGCGGTCGTGGCCGCTTTTGCCCTCGGGTTCGGGATGCAAACCTTGCTCACTTCCAAGGACAACACCGCCGATTGGCATCAGGCCGTTGCGGACTATCAGGTGCTCTACACAGCCGAGACGGTGACAGCGACGCCCCTCGCGGCAGAGACTCGCGCAGCAGGTCTGGCGCATGTCAGCAACCGGCTGGGTCTTGATGTGACTGAAGCGGACATCTCCGTGGACGGGCTGACCTTCCAACGCGCCCAGATCCTCGCACATGAGGGCAAACCTCTGGCTCAACTGGTTTATCTCGATGCCGAACAAAGGCCCATTGCGTTTTGCATCATGCGTTTGGGTGGCGAGACCGCAGAACCAGCGGATACAGAGCTTGCCGGTCTGAGCGCGACGACCTGGAGCAAAGGCGGCCTTGATTTTATCGTCATAGGTCCGGCAGACCCCACCCACATCCGCCAAGCCGCCGAGGTCCTCCTGACCCGCCTGCCGGGGTAACGCGATTGGGTCTTGGCGCGGGCACACCGCCGCGCTAGCCTGATTTCCATGCCACATGACACAACACCTACGGGACGACGCTGGCACGATATGGGCGGCAAAGAAGCCGGGCCGATCAATGCCGAGGACCATGACTTTGCGCTCTGGGAAAAGCGGGTCGATGCCCTGCGCAAGGTTGTCGAGGCCCACGGCCTGACCAATGTCGACAGTATGCGCCGCGCGCTGGAGGATATGGGCGAAGAGGCCTTCGAGACGATGTCCTACTACGAGCGCTGGATGAATGCGACGACCCAGAACCTGATGGAAGCCGGCGCGTTCTCCATCGACGAGTTGAACGCCAAGATGGACGAGGTTCAGGCGCGAGGCCCGACCTATGGCGAGGCGCAAGGTGGCGGCGAATGAGCCTTCCCGACATCGACACACCCGCGGTTCAGTCGCCTTATCCCGCTGAAAACCCGAAGTTTTCCCCCGGGGATACCGTGTGCATTCGTCCCGGCATGGCCCCCGGCCATATCCGCACGCCATGGTATCTGCGCGGCAAGACGGGCCGGGTCGAGCGGATCTGCGGCGCCTTTGGCAACCCCGAGGAACTCGCCTATGGCCGCGGCGATCGCGCGCCGGTGCCGCTCTATCGCGTGCGTTTTACCATGGCCGAGATCTGGGGCGCGGAGACCGAAACCCCGGATGACACCATTGATGCCGAGATCTTCGAGCACTGGTTGATCCCGGCATGAGACCTATCCCGAAAGACCGAATATTCCGTGAATGTCCGGCAGATTTTCAGGAGCACGCCGATGCCCCATGACCATCATGATCACGACCATCTCAGCGCGTCAGGGCACCCGTATCGGCCCGACAATGACCACCCGCTGACCTATTGGCAGACCATGGAGATCGCGGTGCGCGAAATCCTGATCGAGAAGGGCATCGCAACGGCGGCCGAGATCAACACACAGATCGAACGGATGGACGCCCGCTCGCCTGCTGATGGCGCCCGCGTGGTTGCCCGAGCGTGGTCCGATCCAGACTACAAGGCGCGGCTTTTAGTCGATGGATCAAAGGCTTGCGAGGAGCTTGGGATCGACACCGATGGGCTGAAACTGGTGACTGTCGAAAACACCGAAAGCATACACAACGTCATCGTTTGCACGCTTTGTTCGTGCTATCCGCGCAACGTACTTGGCCTGCCACCGGACTGGTACAAGACCCGCGCTTATCGCTCGCGCACCGTCAAGGAACCGCGCAAAGTGCTCTCGGAGTTCGGGCTCGATCTCTCCGACAAAGTCCAGGTGCGGGTGCACGATTCCACGGCGGATATGCGCTATCTGGTACTGCCTGCCCGGCCCAAAGGCACCGAGGGCTGGGATGAGGCGAAGCTGGCAAGCATCGTCTCCCGCGACTGCATGATTGGCACGGCTTTACCGCAGACCTGAACGTCGCCAGTGGGGCATTGTCCCCTGCGCATTTGGACCCTTCCGAATGTGCAGAAGGTGCGCCCTTGATACGAGCTCGGCGCTGGGATTCACCCCGTATGGCAGGCGTATGGCACCTGTATGGCA
>CAYYZH010000030.1:0-28655 GCA_964475765.1 uncultured Limibaculum sp. | reverse complement strand
TCATCGCTACTTTTCCTTCCTTGTAGCATGAGCAGGATTTCACTCGGTCGATACACTACTGCACAATCAGTTCGGCGTGGAGTGCGCCCGCTGCCTTAATGGATTTCAGAATGTCGATCATGTCTCGGGGTCCAATACCCAGTGCGTTCAGCCCATCTACGAGGTCTGCCAATGTCACGTTCCGTTCTACAAGAGCCAACCGGTTCTCGGCGCCCTCATCGACTTCGATTCCGGTGCGAGGTAAGGCGAGCGTGTCGCCTTCTGCAAATGGATTCGGTTGGGATGCAATGGGCGTTTCGGTAACCCGGATCGTTAAGTTGCCCTGACTAACTGCAACCCTGCTGATCTTAACGTCAGCGCCGAGTACGATAGTTCCGGAGCGCTGATCAACGACGACCCGTGCCTTTTGCGATGGCATCACTTCTACGTTCTCGATGCGGGCGATTAGTCGAGCGGGGCCTGTTCCCGCAGCGTCTAAGTCGAGCGTCACTGTTCCTGCATCATTCATCTCTGCAACAGATCTATTGAAAAGCTGATTTATCGCACTTTCAATTCGGGCAGCGGTCGTGAAGTCTGGTTCCCTCAAGGCCAACCGAAGTCTGTTCAATTGATCGAAGATAAAAGGCACTTCTCTCTCTACACGGGCCCCGGCTGGGATAGAGCCAGATGTGGGCACACCGATTTGTGTCGCAGCGCCGTCCCCCTCTGCGCCTATTCCACCGGCGAGTACTGGGCCTTGCGCGACGGCGTATATTTCACCGTCTGCCGCGTTCAATGGCGTCATGATCAGGGTTCCCCCGATTAAATTTTTTGCATCTCCAATGGCCGATACGGTTACGTCAACGCGGCTACCCGCACGAGCAAATGCAGGCAACGTTGCTGTGACAATTACCGCTGCGACGTTTTTCGGGCTGAACTGTTCACCTTGAACATTTACCCCGAGTCGTTCGAGCAGATTTGTGAGTGCTTCTTCGGTGAATGGCGAATTTCGAATCCCGTCCCCCGAACCGTTCAGCCCTACTACGAGGCCGTAGCCAACAAGGTCGTTTCCTCTGACGCCTTCAAACTCAACCAGATCTTTGATCCTCGGAGCTGATATTGCTGGAAAAGCCACTGCTAAGCACGACAAGGCTAAAGTTATCGAACGCAGCATGTAGCTCAATTTCATAAACATCGACCGACCATTAAATGAAGTTTGCTAAGGACAGGTTGGACAGTCGCGCTGTTGTCAGAAAGCTTGTCTCCAACTGATTGTCCAACTCTGTCAACGTCAACGCGGCGTCGAAGGTGTCTGCACCGGCGAGGTCGTTGAAGCGAACCGTCAATGAGGCTTCAGACGCAATGTTGCGAGCCTTTGCGGTCGCAATCCTGGCCTCCGCAGTTCCCAAGCGACCTTGGATGTTGATTACTTGCGCTACGGCGGTTCGCAGACCAGCGGACGCCAAATCCGCTAAAGGTCGTCTCTCAGAAGTGGGAATTGCGTTATTGGGATCATGCGCTGCGGCAAGAACAACAAGGTTAAATAGGACGGCCCTTAGAGGGGGCTCGTTTGCTTTCACTCCATATTCCACCCGCTCCCCTGGAGCAACTTCGGCAACAGGCGCATCTCCCAAACCTCCTTGGAAGAAAGCGGTGTCAAATAATCCGGCCGCATTTTGAAATTCTGCCTCCAGAAAAGCATAGTCTGCGATAGCGCCCGTTCCAGACTCGAGGATTGGCAACGAAGTCGAAAAGACCGTATCTGCATCTGCAACGGCTGTGGTTCCCGCATCGTCACCAGCGAGCAACGAGCGTCCAGCAACTTCGACATTTAAAGCGGAAACTACACTGGCCAGTTCTGCGCGAGCTCGCTGTGAAACTATCTCGAGATCCGCATCAGTGCCGTTTGTGGTCAAGAGGTCAGACGTGTCCGCGATCCCCTGTGCAATCTCGGTGATCTGCTCCAGAGCGTTTTGGATTGTGGAAGTTCTGGCTTCAGACAGAGCTATTATCTCAGCATAATCGTTGAGATCAGCTATGGACTTTTCGATTTGCATTAGTTCGTTGACCCGGCCATCCAGCTCACTAGTCACGTCAGAGTGGCGCCCGGTGATGGATGCTGTCCGAGCACTATCCGATCGGTCGCGCAGATCGGATATGATTGACGAAATCAATGCTTGGCGCGGCTGTGCAGGAAATCCGAACTCAGGCATCAGCGGATCTCCAGAATTTCTTCGAACATACGGGACGCAGCCTGTATGACTTGTACATTGGCTGCAAATGCCTGTTCGATCTGGATAAGGCTTTGAAGTTCCTCATCAGAGTTCACGCCGATCTGCTCAGCTTCGGAGTTCGCTAGCGTCTCGCGTAATGCAGTCAGCAAAGAAATTTCTGTTTCTGCATCCGATCGTTTGATGCCCGAGAACTCGACGATTCCAGATACAGTTTGAGCTGCGGATAGCGAGCCATCCAAGCCTGGAACAGCCGCCGCACTTTGGCCAGATGTAAGGGCATCCAAGTAACTTCTGACAATCACATCAGAAGTTACTGGTCCGGCCCCTGCCGCTTGTAAGCCATCTCGAAGTCTGGCGGGGTCACCGGATTGGTCTGGATCAATGAGAGCGTTAATTGAGATGCGCCCTGAGAGTCCGTCAACGTTGGCCGCATCAAACGCTGAACCTCCATCTGTAAGAAGCCCGGGATCGCCGAGCGCGAGAGTCGGGTCGACAGTTGGGTTCTCGAAGCGCTGTATGAGGTTGGCTGCGAGCTGATCAACTTGGGCCAACAGCGTCGGGGCTGATTGATCCCTTACAGAGAACTCACCGAACAACGAACCCTCTTCTATAGCCTGAGGGTGATTGCTCGTAGGTGTGATGTCTAGCCCATGCAGGGTGAGCCCAGATAGCGCTCCTCCGCCAGCGGGATCGTAGATCATCGCTGTCGTGATAACAGGGCTGGAATTAAACTCCAACTGAGCAGCGGTTTCGGAAACCAAAAACAGACCCTGGGCGGTGGTTAGGTGTACTGCACCCGTGTCTCGCGGATGAGAACGGGTTGGAATGATTGCATTCACTTCATCGATCAGAAGTTCCCGCTGATTTACAAGATCCGTCACATCTCGACCTCCTGCAGAAAGGCGTTGGACCCTTCTGTTCAGCTCTTCGATCTGCCGCAGATTGGTGTTTACTGTATCGACCTGCTGCGAGATCGTTTTGTCAGCGTTCTGACGCACTTCTGCCGCTTCTTGTGAAATGCGGTTGAAAGTGTCGGTGAGGTCCTTGAGCGCGTCGACGGCTTGGGTCTGCCGAGGCGCTGACTCGGGCGTATCCGCAAGTAACCGCAGTGCGCTCTCTACCTGCTCCACACGACGGAACAGGCCATCTTCTTCGGTTGCTTCTCCCAGAATCTGACCCAGCCGCGCCAAGCCCTGTGCGAGCGCGTCACTCCCCGCCGCGTTGCCATCAGCTTGTCTGCGCGCCGCAGTTAAGTCTGGAGACGAGGCACGAGTTATTCCGCGGACCGACACTCCGGAACCATCACCCTGCAAGATCAATGACCCGAGTTCGACCGACTTGCGCGCGTACCCTTTGGTCAAGGCGTTTGCGAGATTGACTGAAGCTATATCGGCAAGTTTGCCGGTAGCCGTCAGGCCGCTGACGGCATTCGATAGTGAGTTGGTGATCGACATGATCTAATCCCCGGAAAACCCGTTAGCGTTTGAGGTTGGTTGTTTCCTGGAGCATCTCGTCGACGGTTCGAATGACTGTCGCGTTTGATGAGAATGCGCGTTGTGTGACGATCATGTCTGTCAGTTCCTCGGCGACATCGACCGTACTTTGCTGGAGCGCAAAGCCTACGACTTCGCCTGCCGGACCGGGTCCTGCATCGAAAAAGAAGACATCGCCGCTATCGGCCGAGATCTCAAAGGCCTGATTGTCCAACGCGGTGAGGCCATTCGGGTTTGCAACGGTAGCCAAGGGGATTTGGAACAGGGCTCGTCGCTGTCCGGTGTCATAGACACCGCTCAGGATGCCATCACGATCGAAAAACAGCGAATCGAGATTGCCGGCGGGTGAACCGTTCTTGCTCAGGCCATTTGGTGTGAAAGGCGCGGCGAGCTGACTAATCCCGGCGCCGGAGACATTCGATTGCACCTGAACTTCGATCGGACCGTCAAGCACATGCAAAGTGATCTCTCCGGTCACCGCATCAAACGACGCAGTGGTGCCTACCCCTTGCGGATCGGCCGGGTTGGTTGCGGCGGGCGTTGCGGACAGGAGTGCGCCCGCGCCAGCACGGGAGCCATCAAAGGTCAGGTCAAACTCGGCGACCAGTCCGGTGCCTGCGGTTGTGGCGCTATCGAAGAATGAAATTGTCCACTGATTGGAGATTCCGGTTGCCGGGACCACCGGTGTGTAAACAATGCGGAGCTGATTGTTCAGGCCAATTGCATCAAAATACTCAATAGGTGATTCGATTGCGGTTCCCAAGGCTCCTGCTTGCGTCTCCTCGGCTGGCAAGTTGACGCCAAGCTGGATTTCAGTCGTAGAGTCGGCCGCAGTGAGGAACGCTGACAACTGGACCATTTCGAGCGACGCAGGGCTGTCGCGGGAGACAGTCGTGGCGAGTGTGCCGTCAGACAGAGTTGGCCACCCCGTGAGCGCCAGTCCGCCAGGTGTCACCAGAAAGCCATCTTCATTCTGACGGAAGGACCCTGTCGGCACCATCTGGAAGCTGCGTTGCGCCGCGGGCTCGGCTGCCTCGCTGACCGGAGTAACGGGAAGAAGGCCATTGCCGGCCACTGCAATGTCGGTGGGCAGGCTCGACGTTATCAATGCCCCTGAAGAAGCAACATTGCGAAAGGTCGATACGCTCACTCCACCGGCGGTAAACTTGCCCCCATTGCCTGCTGTCACTAGGGATGAGAAGTCGACATCGGTCTTGCGGTAACCGTTGGTGTTGGAGTTCGCAATGTTATCGGAGATGGCGGCCAAACGCGTAGAGTTTACGCTCAGACCGGCGACACCGGCGTTGAGGCCAGAAGACAGACTCATGGAACAACCTCGTTCTGATGTTCTAAATTTGTTCGTTGACCGAGATATCGCAGATTGGGCTTAAGCGACCCCTAATGCCGGGCAACTAACGCAGGAGAGTAATTGCAATTCGACGGTTCTTTGCAGAGGTCGGATCCGGGTCGATGGGATCGATCGCCGCCTTGCCGCTGATCCTGACGATACGATCCTGAGGCAAGCCGGCGGCGGTCAGAACCCGACGCGCAGCGTTCGCTCGATCGGCGCTGAGCTCCCAGTTGGAGTACCCGTTCTCGGTTACGAAAGGTGACGAATCGGTGTGCCCTACCACGGCCACTTCGTTGGTCGTTTGTGCCAGCACCGGCACCAAGATATCGGCCAGAACAGCGAGAACAGGTTCGGGCTCTGTAGCACCCGAGGCAAAAAGCGGATCGTCTTGAAGATCGACGATCTCGATGACCAGACCTTCAGGCGTCATCCGCATGGAAAAGTGTTCAAGCAGACCGTCGCCGCCGGCCTCGCGAACCTGGTCCAGCAGATCTTCGGCTACCTGTTCAATGCCGCCTGCAGATGCGCCGTCGGCGGTATTCTCGCCATTTGCGTCAGCCGCGGAATACTCCCCTGCATCGCCATCGCCATCGCCATCGCGCATCGCTGCCGTCGTTGCATCATCGGGCACTTCCTTGGTTTCGGACATCATCTTTTTGTCCGATGTCTCGGTTTCGGCCTCGCTGGCGGTCGGTTGAGCACGGATCCCCTCATCGCGAGATCCTGCAGCTTCGGGAGGTTTGAACATCGTATCGCCCCCCATCATGCCAGCGCCCCCGGCCGAGACGCTGCTGATCGGAATGGAGGGGTCGAAAAAGTCAGCCAAACCCTTTCGCTGATCCTCGCTGGTGGCGTTGAGCAGCCACATCAACAGAAAGAACGCCATCATCGCGGTCACGAAGTCGGCATACGCAACCTTCCATGCCCCGCCGTGGTGCCCATCGCCGCCACCGCCGGACTTTCGTTTGATGATGATTGGCTGTACTTGATCCACGTCTGCCCATCCACCTCGCGGCTGAATCTGAGCTATCGGGGTAAACCGGATTGGTTAGCGCCGGGTTACACGCGATCCAGTGCGGGAGCGGTCTGCCAGTTTAACCCGATTGAAACCATGCTGTCTCACGGTGAAACCCAGAGGTCGCGCGGGCGAGCCGATCCGGGTGCATCACAAATCTTGGGAGCTGGAATGTCGACTGCAGATGGGAATGTTCTGGCGCGGAAGGTGCATGGTCCGAAAGCGCGGGTCACCGGGTTTCCGGAGATGCAACCGCTTTGCAATGCCCTGGCAGCAATCGCGGCGACCATGTCTCGGAACGAAGTGCGGTCTGGCATTGATGTCACGGTCTACGGATACGAGGTCGTGCGTCATGGAGATTATCTGCGACGTCTCAAAACGCCGTCTGCAATTTATCTGCTGTCCTTTCCGAAAACCGGTGGAACCGGACTTGTTCGCGCACATCCGCGATTGTTGGGCAAGGTTCTGGACATCTCGCTGGGAGGGGACGGAACTTTCGAGGAGGCAAACTTTGAACGCGAACTGACAAATATCGATGTCTCGATCTATCAGAGGTTTGTCAGTCTGGTTTGCAGAGCGTTCAATGAGGCAGTGTGCGAGATCTGTGGGCGGTCGGAGATTGGGCATCCCGATCTGACCCGTTTTGAAGAGCAACCGGGCATGATCCGGATCGCTCCCGACCGATCCGAGGTCTTTGTGATCAAATTGAACTTCTACATCGCGGATGATCGGAACGGCGCAGGTTTGGACATTGTATTGCCGTTGTCGACGCTCGAGCCACTGAAGCGCGATCTCAATTCAAACGATGCCCTGAACGACCCGGTGTTCGATCAGTGGGCCGCGCATATGTACGATGAAGTCATGAACATGAAGCTGCCGTTGGCAGCCATTGTTGATCTCGGCGATTTCACAGTGGGTGAAGTCAGCCGGTTTGAAGAGGGGCAGGTTCTCGAGGTGCCGCCCAACGCGATCGAGGACGTTCGCCTAAGCGTCGAGACGGCGCTGGGCTCCAAGATCCTCACACATGGGCGTTTGGGGACAAAGGGGCGCCATAAGGCGCTCCGCCTTGAGGCCGAGCCCGATGCCAAATTTCTTCAACCACTCGCCCAACTTCCGAGGCCTGGCGGTTCTGAGTTTTAGACCCGCCTGGCGATTCAGCACCGCCGAGGGCTTCCGCATATCAAAGGACTTTGACATACTCATCCCTGGGGATTGATCAGGGAGATGACGGTGCTTCGGTCTGCATGTGGTCTTGGGTTGGTGATCCTGCTCTCAGGTGTGGCTCTGGCTGCAGCTGAGCCTGCCAAGTTTCTCTTCGGGGCGAAAAATCAACCGTCAGAGATGAACTCCGCCTCGCATGGCGAATACGCCAAGGGCTGCCTTGCCGGAGGCGTTGAGCTGCCCGAGACCGGGCCTGCCTGGCAGGCCATGCGGCTCAGTCGGAACCGAAACTGGGGCCATCCCGGCACGATTTCGTTCATCCAGAGGTTTTCGAGCCAGGTCCAGCAAGTCGGTTGGCCGGGCATCTATGTCGGGGATATCTCGCAACCACGTGGCGGTCCGATGCGCTCGGGGCACCGCTCCCATCAGATTGGCCTCGACATAGACATTTGGTTGCGCCGACCGGACCGTTTAGATCTCAGCCGCGCAGCACGTGAGAAAATCTCCAGCCACCGTGTCGTCGCGGGTAACCGCAAGAAGGTGAACCGCTATTGGACGGACACCCATCATCGAGTTCTGCGCGTGGCGGCCTCCGATGCCGGTGTTGCCCGGATTTTCGTGAACGCCGCCATCAAACAGGAACTGTGCCTGGCTGAGCCGGCATCCGCGGACCGGGAGTGGCTTCGCAAGATCCGGCCCTGGTGGGGGCACGATGCTCACTTTCATGTACGCCTGAATTGCCCCGCAGATTCTCCGGATTGTGTCGCACAGGCGCCCATCCCGGCAGGTGACGGATGTGACGAAACACTGGCATGGTGGTTCACCGACGAGGCGCTCAATCCGAAACCCAAACCGGGCGCCAAGCCTCGGCGTGCTTTGACGCTTGCAGATCTGCCAAGGGCTTGCGCCGCGGTCGTCACGCAGTGAGACTTGTCCTTACGCTCTTCTCCTTCCTTGCTTTGACGATGGTCGCCACTGCTGAGGAAGGACCGGGCGGCACACCGTTTATTGAAATCGATCACCGTCCCGTCACTTTGACTCCCTCCAGCCTCGATGGGCTGGCCTTGCGCAGCGCTGTTTCCCTATCCGCAGACGACACGAACTTTGGCGGCTTTTCCGGCCTCTTGATGGACGGTCCCCGAATGGTGGCGATCACCGACAAGGGTTACTGGTTGCTGGCAGATGTCGCGGATGGGCCCGAAGGTTTGCACCCGTTCCGCGCCGGGTTCGCCGCGATGCGAGAGGAAGACGGTCAGCCCATCGACAGTGGCGGGCGCGACGCGGAGGCCCTCGCAAATCGGGAAGGGGTGTTCGCAATCGGATTTGAGCGCGATCACCGGATCATGTTTCACATCGAACAGGGCAAGTTGGGCGATGTCATCCGGCCCGAGGCCTTTGAACGCTTGGAATACAATGCGGGCATCGAGGCCCTCGCGACCCTTGAAGATGGCTGGCTCATCGCCATCACCGAGGCCGCGGAAGATGGCGCATTTCCCGTCTTCCTGATCTCGCATGCGGGGACGATCCAACAAGGCAGGCTGCCACAGCTCAGCAAACACAGCGTGACCGGCGCGGATATCGGGCCGGACGGAAAACTCTATCTGGTGTTTCGGCACTACAGCCCGGCCACCGGCGTTTCCATTGTGCTCCGGCGCTATGCGCTCGATGCCGAAGGGTTCCCCATCGCGGCCAGTGTCGAGATGCTGGCCGAGTTCGGCCCCGCCAGCGGGATCGACAATATGGAAGCCATCGCGCTCTGGCAGGACGGTGCGGGAATGACCCACCTGACCCTGTTGTCAGACGATAACTTCTCGGCGTTTCAACGAACGCTGCTGGTGGATTTCGAGGTTCTCAGCTCTTCGGGCGAATGATCTCCCACGCTTCGTCGGCGGTTTCGACAAAGCTGAAGAGATCGAGATCCTCCGGGGAGATCGTACCGGCATCGGCCAGCGCCTCCCAGTTCACGATGCTGCGCCAGAACGCCTCGCCAAACAGGAGAACCGGGATCGGCTCCATCCGCTCGGTCTGGATCAGCGTCAGGGTCTCAAACAGCTCATCCAGAGTCCCGAACCCGCCGGGAAAGACTGCGACCGCGGCGGCGCGTACCAGAAAATGCATCTTGCGGATCGCAAAATAGTGGAAGTTGAAGCAGAGGTCCGGCGTGACGTAGGCGTTGGGCGCCTGTTCGTGGGGCAGGACAATGTTCAGCCCGACCGACGGTGCACCGACATCGACCGCTCCGCGATTGCCCGCTTCCATCACGCCCGGCCCACCTCCGGTGACAACAACAAATTCCTTGCCGTCGCGGCGCAGGCATTCTTCCCCGATCAAACCGGCAAACTTGCGCGCTTCGTCATAGTATTTCGACAGATCGGACAGTGTCTTGGTGCGGGCCTTGTCCCGATGCTCCGGGTCGGGAATGCGGGCGCCGCCAAAGAGCACAACCGTCGATGTGATCCCGGCATCGCTCATCCCAAGCTCGGGCTTGAGCAGCTCGAGTTGCAGCCGGACGGGCCGCAGGGCTTCGCGACGCAGGAAGTCGCGATCCTCGAACGCCAGCCGATACGCGGACGCCCGGGTTTGTGCCGTATCCGGCGCCTGCTCAACCTCCTGAGCGTCCTGCCCTGCCGAGCGAAAGATCGAAAGCCGTTTCTCTGCCATGCCTGTCCTCAAACCTCTCTGCCCCGATGCGATTGCGCGGGGGTGCACAACTGTCTATAGCCTCTCGCGACGACAGGGGACAGTGCAGGAGTGACCGCCATGAGCCATGCAGATCTGGAGACCGCCGTTGAGGCCGCCTGGGACGATCGCGATGCGATCAACGCTGGGACCAAGGGCGCGGTGCGCGAAGCTGTGACCGAGACGCTGAGCGCGATGGATGCAGGCAGTCTGCGCGTGGCCGAACGCGGCGGCGACGGGGTCTGGTCGGTGAATGAATGGGCCAAGAAAGCGGTGTTGCTGTCGTTCCGTCTGAACGACATGACCCCGATTGCGGGTGGTCCGGGCAACGCGACGTGGTGGGACAAGGTCCCGTCCAAGTTCGATGGCTGGGGAGAAAACCAGTGGGCGTCAGCCGGGTTTCGCGCGGTGCCGAACTGTGTGGTGCGCCACTCGGCCTATATCGCACCGGGCGTTGTTCTCATGCCGTCCTTTGTCAATCTCGGTGCCTATGTCGACAGCGGCACCATGGTCGACACTTGGGCGACGGTCGGCTCCTGCGCGCAGATCGGCAAGAATGTCCACATTTCCGGTGGGGCAGGGATCGGCGGCGTGCTCGAGCCCCTGCAGGCCGGTCCCGTGATCATCGAGGACAACTGTTTCGTCGGCGCGCGCTCGGAAGTGGCCGAGGGCGTCATCGTGCGCGAGGGTTCGGTGCTTTCCATGGGGGTCTTCATCGGGGCGTCGACCAAGATTGTCGACCGGACGAGCGGCGAGGTTTATGTCGGCGAAGTCCCGCCCTATTCGGTGGTCGTGCCCGGCACGCTGCCCGGCAAAGCGATGGCCGATGGCTCGCCCGGCCCAGGGCTATACTGTGCCGTGATCGTCAAGCGTGTGGACGAGCGCACGCGCTCCAAGACCTCGATCAACGAACTGCTGCGCGACTGATTGATGCCCGACACGGACGTCTTCACCCTGCTGGTTCAGGTGGGCCGGCAGGAGGGGGATGGTCTGCCCAAGGATGCGACCGGGGCGGCGATGCTCTGCTATGCGGCGGGAAAGACGGAAAAGAACGCGGTTGACGAGACGGTTGCGGTTCTCAAGCAGGCCGATCTCGCTCCGTTAGAAGTCGAGTCCTATGGCAGCCTCAACGAACGCCGCGCCGATGGTCAGGATATCGAAGCGGAAGAGGCCGGTCTTATGGAACGGGCGCTGAAGGAGAACGCTGTAATCGTCGCGCAGATTACGACGTTTACCGATTGAAGGTCGTTCAGGTCTCCACCGCCACGCGCGGAGCGACGAGATCCGTGGCAGGGGCCAGCCACCAGCGTGCAAACCTTAGGCTCGCAAACCAGATCACCACGGCAATGGCGATCCCGGCAAACCCGTCCACGGCATAGTGCCACCCCAGGTGCACCGATCCGATCAGGATCAGCGCGGTGAAGACCCACATCGCGCGTCCCAGCCAGCGCGACATCGCGGCCGTGTAAAGGGCAATTGTTGCGGCCAGGCAGAGATGCATGGATGGAAAGGCCGAGATGCCAACGCCGGCCACATCCGGATTGGCATGGCCCTCCCACAGCTTTTCGATGGTGCGCAGGAACGAGAACTCATGGATCTGGTTCATCGCCGCGAAATGGTCGGTCATCGGCTTGAAGACGGGATCGCCGAACAGCCTTTCGACATAGACAGGCCCCGCCGATGAGAACATCGTAGCGATGAGATTGCCACCGACGCCCCAGGTCAGTGCGAAGGACAGCAGGAACGCCATGCGCAGCGGACTGTCGAGCCTTTGGAGGATGGCGTAGAAGGCCGCAAAGAAGAGGATGAAGAACCAGGCGACATAGATCTTGTCGAGAAAGATCATCATGTCGACGCCCGGCAGCAGCGCATGGGTCAGCCGCCAGGGGTCCTCGCCGAAGAAGAGCGCGCGATCCCAGGCGATGAAGGCTTGATCCCAACTGAAGGGCACGAGCTCCGGGATCTGCGGTTTGAGCGCGACATAGATCCGCTGCACTCCGAAGATGAACGCCGCGCCAAGCGGGATGCGCAGGAACAGAAGCTCTGCCCACGGTGTTTGGCCAAACCAGCGCGCAAGGGTTTCGCGGCGCGTCTCGCAATGGGAGCGCAGCACGAATAGCCGCACATAGATCGCGGCGAGACCGAGAAGCAGAAAGGGCGGCAGCGTCAGGATCAGGCCCGGCACGAAGGTCAGAAGGTCAAAGCTGATCGGCGCCTCGATGCGGTCCAGCACCTGCTTTGCGCAGAGATAATAGATGCCAAGCACAACGAAAAGCGGGAGATATGCCCGCCAGATCGCTCTCAAATGCAATGCATCACCCATGCCGTGGCTCCACGCCGACCCAATCAAGCTGCCACTCGCAAGCATCTTGCCACAAGCGTGATCCCTGCGTTAGCACCGTCCAAACCACAGAAATCCGACGAGAATATGGTCATGGGGATAGATCCTGTTGAATTGACTGCCGAATTGATCCGCTGTCCTACGGTCACTCCGGAGGAGGGCGGGGCGCTGGTCCTGCTCGAGGCGGCGCTGACCGAGGCCGGATTCCGGTGCACGCGGGTCGATCGCGGTGAGGTCAAGAATCTCTATGCACGCTGGGGCGACAGTCAGCCGGTCTTCGGTTTTGCAGGCCATGTCGATGTGGTGCCGACAGGGCCGGAGGAAGCGTGGACCCATGGGCCGTTCTCGGCGCATCAATCGGACGGGATTCTCTGGGGGCGCGGCGCCGTCGACATGAAATCCGGGGTGGCCGCTTTCGTGGCTGCCGCTGTGGAGTTCGCGGCAAACACTGCAGGCGCGGGTTCGGTCGCGCTCCTGATCACCGGCGATGAGGAGGGGCCATCGAAGGACGGCACGCTCGCGCTTCTGGACTGGATGGAGGAAGCCGGGGAGCAGCTTGATTTCTGTCTGGTCGGGGAGCCGACCTCGGCGGTCATGTTCGGCGATACGGTCAAGATTGGTCGGCGCGGGTCGATGACGGGGACTTTGACGGTCAGGGGACGGCAGGGCCATGCGGCATATCCAGAGCGTGCCGCGAACCCGCTGCCGGTCCTCGCTGCGATCTGTGCCAAGCTGGCGGACACGCCGCTCGATCTCGGCTCAACCCATTTTCAACCCTCGACGCTCGCCCTGTCGACCATCGACGTTGGCAATCCTGCCAACAATGTCATTCCGCCGAAGGGCCGCGCGGTCTTCAACATCCGGTTCAATGACAGTCATACGCCGGACAGCATTAAGGTCTGGGCCGAGCAGATCATTGCCGTGCTGATCGATGGGACCGGGTGTGCGTATGATCTGGACTGGCAGGTCTCGGGCGAGAGCTTTCTGACCGAGCCTGGGCCGATGACCGATATTGTCGTGGATGCGATCACCGATGCCACGTTGGAGCGTCCGGCGCTGACGACGGGGGGCGGGACCTCGGATGCCCGGTTCATCAAGAACCATTGCCCGGTGATGGAGTTTGGCCTTGTCGGCGACACCATGCATCAGGTCGATGAACGCGTGCCGGTCAGTGACATTCAGACCCTGCACAACGTCTATCTCGACATTCTGCGCCGGTTCTTCGGTGTGTGAGATCACCAGAGACAGACATCAGACATGAAAAAACCCCGCGCTCCAACCGGGGCGCGGGGTTCGTTCATTCGTCTTCAGGCTTTCAGGCGGCTTTTGCCTCAAGCACCGATCCGACCTTCTTCGCAGCGTTGGTCTCATCGAGACGCTCGACCGCAGCGACCTCGCGGGTCAGCCGCTCGAGCGCTGCTTCATAAAGCTGACGCTCGGAATAGCTCTGCTCCGGCTGATCTTCGGCGCGGTAGAGATCGCGCACGACCTCCGCGATCGAAATCAGGTCGCCTGAGTTGATCTTTTGTTCGTATTCCTGAGCCCGGCGCGACCACATCGCGCGCTTGACCTTGGCCTTGCCCTTCAGCGTCTTGAGCGCCTCGTCCACAAGATCCGGGCTCGACAGCGAGCGCATGCCCACCGAGCTGGCCTTGGCCGTGGGGACCCTGAGGGTCATCTTGTCTTTCTCGAAATTGATCACGAACAGCTCGAGGGTCATGCCCGCGACTTCCTGCTCTTCGATGGTCACAATTTTGCCAACACCATGTGCAGGGTACACAACGAAGTCGTTCGCACGAAATTGGGGGCCCTGATTCGCCTTCTTGGACATTTTCTCTCCTGATCGCCTGGCAATCTCATCCCGTCCACGTCAGTGGTTCGGGGCATAAAAAACCACCTACGTATCCAGATACGTATGGCAGTTCATGTGTGTCTCTCTGTTCCGGCGACGCTTTTTTGCGCCAGTTAAAGCTTGATTTTACGCGCCGCTCTCTGTCGGATGACAATTGTATAACATAAAATGCCGCGATTCTCCACTCCCGGAAGATCGTAACGGTTCCCTTGCGTCAAATCCTGCTGCATCGCGCAAGAAATGAGAGGCACTTGCGGCGCAATCAAAGCGTGTAGATTTGGCTTTTAGTCGCCTTCTCCGGGCTTCTCGGAGAAGTACTTCTCCAGCTTGTTCTCTTCACCGTCGAACTTCTCTGCGTCGGGCGGCTGATCGCGCTTGGTGGTGATGTTGGGCCAAGCCTCGGCGTATTTCTGGTTCAGTGTCACCCAGCTCTCCAGACCGCTTTCGGTATCGGGCCGGATCGCATCGGCCGGGCATTCCGGCTCGCAGACCCCGCAATCGATGCATTCGTCGGGGTGGATCACCAGCATGTTCTCGCCTTCGTAGAAGCAATCCACAGGGCAGACTTCCACGCAATCGGTGTACTTGCATTTGATGCAGTTGTCCGTGACGACATAGGTCATGAATTGCCGCTCCCGAGCGTTGGCCTCTGAAACCACCGGATCATGTGTGGTTTCCACGCACACCCGCTTACGTCTTGTGTATTAGGCACGCAGGCGGGGCGCTTCAAGAGTCAGTCCGACGCAGGGCATCAATTTTCCGCCTGTCGCGTTTTGTCGGGCGGCCCGATCCTGCTTCGCGTTCCTCAGAGGGAGGCTCGGATTTTTCGGCCTTCGGCGGCGGCGGGCTCAGATCGGTGTAAAGCGCTTGCGCCTCCGCAGCAGGACCGCGCCGCTCTCCAAGGGCATCAATCTGGATGATCCGGACATGGCTTGTCTTGGGAAAGGTCAGCACATCGCCCGGGCGCACCGCCTGTGAGGCTTTGGCGACCCGCTCGCCGTTCAGTCGAACCGTGCCCGACGCTGCAACTTCCGAGGCCAGCCCGCGGGTTTTGAAGAACCGCGCATGCCACAGCCATTTGTCCAGACGGATCTTTCCCCCGTCCGAGGCCGTCACTGCCTAGCTGTCCTTGAGCTGCTGGAGAACAGCAAACGGGCTGTCCTTGTCGATCGGCTTGTCCTTGGGCGGTTTCGGGCCGGACTGGAATTTGCGCGGGCCTTTGGGCCCCTCGTCCTTGCCGCGCTTGCCCTTCTTGCGCGGCCCCCGGTCGCCCTGCTTGCCACCGTCCTTGCGTTTGCCCTGACCCTGACCTTGGCCCTGATCGCGGCGCTGGTGTTGCGGACGGCCCCGGGGTTTCTGGCGGAAGATGTAGAAGGTCTCGGACTCCGGCTCGGAGGGCGTGTCGTCCGACGCAGCTTCCTCGGGTTTGGAGTCTTCCGATGGGTCCTCTACCGGCTTGTTGTCTTCAGAGACGTCCTGCTCGGCGGGCGCCGCATCAGGTACAGCCTCGGCTGCAGGCTCCTCAGGTTTAGGCTCCTCGGACATCGCAGCTGAGCCTGCCGGTGCTTCTTCGGCCTCCGGTGCAGTGTCCTGGCTTGCTTCGGCAGATTCTGGTTGCTTGTCCGTTTCAGACGTGTCCGCGGCGCCGTCTTCATCCGGCTTGGCGTCGGCCTTTCCAGCATCCGCCTTGCCGGATTCTTCAGGCGGCGTAGGACGTTCCGACTTCAGCCGGGTGCCTTCCTCGACCTGCCAGCCAAGACCGCCCATGATTTCGGCGAACTGGGCGGGCGTGCAGCCTGTGATCGACAGCATATCCGGTGTTGCCTCGAACCCCGTGCGCCGGTCCATCGGGCGCAGGAGATCGGCCAGTCGCTCCAGCATGTCGATGCGCACGGCGCGCTCACCGCAGCGTCGGAATCCAGCCTTTTCATAGTACCAATCGGGATGCCCGTCCTCGGCAGGCATGGTGACGTGACCCGCGGGGGGTGCGTCCGGCACCATCTCGGCATCTTGCGACAGGCTCCACAGGAGAATCCGCATCCGTGTCGGCGCGGGCTTCAGGAGCGCGGGCATGAAGATGAAGTGCTGACCGAACCTGACACCGTGCTTGCGCAGCAACGCCCGCTCGTCCTGGCTCAGAGACTTCACATCCTGCGCAATCCGCCCGCGGGCCATCACGCCAAAGTTCTCGATCAACTGAAACGCCACACCCTTGGCGAGCCCGGTGATCACCTCGTCGTCGCGCATCGCGATCAACGGCTCGAACAACGTGTTGATCTTGCGCGTGATCCAGTGGCCGAGACGGCGCTCGACCTTTTCGCGCACATCCGCTTCGGCCATGTCATCGACGAAGCCGGTCACTTTCGGTGTCAGCGGATCGTCGCCCTTGGCAAGCTTGCCGATGGCATCGGTGCCCCACATCAGGCCGCCCTGATCGGTCACGTCGATCTCGGTATCGGGACTGAGATAGAATTTGTCGGCCCGCCGGGCGAACTCGCTTTGGAGCGCGGCAAGGCTGGCCGAGCGCAGGGTCTTCAGCTCATCACCGCTGGCGCTTTCGTCGATCGAAAAGCGAAATCCGTCGAGACGGCCCAGAAACTGGCCCTCCGCGGTGACTTCGCCATCTTTGCTCACCTCTGCCAAAAGGTGCTCCTTCTGCTTCAGCCGGCGCATCAGCACGGATGTGCGCCGGTCGACAAATCGCTGGGTCAGGCGCTCGTGCAGCGCGTCCGAGAGGCGATCTTCCACCGCCCGCGTCTCAGCCCGCCAGCGTTCGCCATCCTCGACCCAACCCGGTCGGTGCGCCGCATAGGTCCACGTGCGGATGAACGCAAGACGTTTCGACAAGGCGTCGATGTCTCCGTCCATGCGGTCGACCCGCCGGATCTGCCCCTCCAGCCAGTCCGAGGGTATACACATGCGCTCTTCGCGCAAAAAGCGATAAATCGTGGCCAGAAGGCTCGCGTGCTCTCCCGGTGACAGTTTGCGGTAGTCCGGGATCTGGCAGACATCCCAAAGGAGACGGACCGCATCGCCGGTCGTCGTGGCATCGCGGACCTCGTCCTGCTCCCAAAGCGTGCGCAGCGCCACCTGATCCTCGGCGTCGCGGGCGCGGATCAAGTCGGGCTCTTCGGGGTCAACATCGAGCGAGGCGAGCAGAGCTTCGACCGAATGGAACTGGAGCCGCGTGTTGCGCCACATCAGCTTGGCGATGGGCTTGAAGCGATGGTTCTCGATCGCCTCAACGGTCTCGGGGGGCAGAGGACCGGCCTCTCCCGTTACACCGAACGTGCCATCCTTTGTGTAGCGCCCGGCCCGGCCTGCGATCTGGGCCAGTTCGTTCGGCTCCAGTGCCCGGTGGCGCCAGCCATCGAACTTCGCGGTTCCGGCAAAGGCGATGTGATCGACATCCATGTTGAGGCCCATGCCGATGGCGTCGGTCGCGACCATGTAGTCGACATCGCCCTCCTGATAGAGCGCGACCTGCGCATTGCGCGTACGCGGGCTGAGCGCGCCCATGACTACGGCCGCTCCGCCGCGCTGGCGTCGGATCAACTCGGCGATTGCATAAACCTGATCGACCGAAAACGCGACGACGGCGGTGCGCGGCTTCAGACGGGAGATCTTGCGCCCTCCGGTCCAGGAGAGTGTCGAGAACCGCTCGCGACTGTCGAAATCGGCCTCCGGGACGAGGTTGCGAATGCGGGGCCGCATCGTGTCGGCGCCGAGGAACAGCGTCTCGTAGCGTCCCCGCATGTGCAGCAGCCGGTCGGTGAAGACATGGCCCCGGTCGGGGTCGGCGCAAAGCTGGATCTCGTCGATGGCCACGAAGTCTGCATTCTGGGAGGTCGGCATCGCCTCGACGGTGCAGACATGATAGCGGGCCTTGGGCGGCGCGATCTTTTCCTCGCCGGTGATCAGGGACACGGCATCGGGCCCGCGCAAGCTCACGATCCGGTCATAGACCTCACGGGCCAGGAGACGCAGCGGCAGGCCGATCACCCCCGACGCCCGTCCCAGCATCCGCTCGATGGCGTAATGGGTCTTGCCCGTATTCGTCGGCCCGAGAATGGCGGTGACCACTCCTTCGGACCTTCCGTTCAGCGACATGTGCGGGGACCTTCTCGCAACTCGGGCCAGCGCCTTCTGGGTCTTGGGCAGCCTATCAGCAAATCGGGCGACCGGCGGGATGCGCGCCCGGCGAAATCGCCGCAGGGTCGCCTAGAGCCTTTGGCCTTCGACTTCCTTGGACAGCTTCTTGATCCCGTCCTGAGCGCCAGGAAGGTTGGGGTGGATCTCGACAGCTTTGCGGTAGGCTTCAAGCGCACCCTTCTTGTCGCCGAGCCTGTCCAGAATGATACCAAGCCCAGAGAGCGCCCCGAAATGGCGGGGTTCTATGGCCAGCGTCCGGGCGATGTCGTCAATCGACTGACCGTACCGCCCCTCGATGAAATGCAGCGTCGCCCGCTTGTTCCAGCCCTCGGCGAACTCCGGCGCCAACCGGGTCAGGTCGTTCAGGAAGACAACGGCGGCCTCATAGTCCTTGGCCTCCATCGCCTGATCGGCCCGGACCGCCAAAAGATCCATCGAGTCCGAGCCGCTGCGGTTCCACGCCGCCCAGATTTGCGCCTGCACGCGTTCCCAATCCGGCGTGTCGGGGTTGGCCAGCCGCGAGAAGAGCCCGTCGAGATGCCCCGTGCGCGCCTGTTCCCGATCACCCGGGGCGGCGTCCGGTTGCTCGATGGCGGGAAGTTCAGGCGCGGTCTTGGTCTCCGGCGCCTCCTCGGTCTGCTGGGCCTGAACCGCCCATGCCAGACTGACAGCGGAGATTGCCGCAACGAAACCCAGCGGAATCGATGATTGTCTCATTGCTTAGACATAGTCGCCTGGGCTAGCTCTGGAAAGGGCTGGGAGCACTTGAGAAGCATGGAGAACGGTATGAGCGATGCGTTGAATGCAGCGGCAGAGGCCCTGAAGAGCAAACTGGGCGATAGCGGCTTTGATGGATCGGTCAAATTCGACATCGCCGACGCGGGCGTGATTCGCATCGTGGATGGCGCTGTGGTGACCGAAGACGGCGCTGCGGACTGCACGATAGCCGCCGGGATGGACACGTTTCAGGAAATGTTCGACGGCGAGCTTGATCCCACGGCGGCCTTCATGACCGGCAAGATCACCATCGACGGCGATATGGGCGTTGCGATGAAGCTGGGGCAGTTGCTCGCCTGATGAATGCCGCCGAGGCGCCTGTACTGACGCTGCCGCCCGGCGGGCTCGCGCCCGACGCGTGCTGGTGGATCACGGCGCCTGATGGCGTGCGGTTGAGGGCCGCGCGCTGGGAGGCCGAAGCGCCCGTGGGCCATGTGGTCCTGCTGTCGGGCCGCACGGAGTTTCTCGAAAAGCTGGCGATCCCGGCGGCCGATCTGGTGGCGCGCGGGTTTTCGGTCGTGACCGTCGACTGGCGGGGGCAGGGGCTCTCGGACCGTTTGGTCGAGCCCGCCCTCAAGGGTCATATCGGCGACTTCGCTGACTTTCAGATAGATCTCGACGCCCTGCTGGCCGATCCGCACGTTACGGAGCTGACCGGCCCGCGCATCCTGATGGCCCATTCCATGGGCGGTGCCATCGCCGGGCGGGCCCTGATGCGCCCCGAAGTCGCCAGCGGTTTTGTCGCCACCATTCTCTCCGCACCGATGTTCGGCATCGCGATGAGCGCGTGGATGCGCCCGGTGGCGTGGTTGACCATTCGCATCGGTCTGGGCCTCGGGTTTGCCGACCGCTGGCCGCCCTTCGGGGATGTCTCCACGCCCTATGTGCTTTCTGGGTTCGAGGACAACATGCTCACGCAGGACCGTGCGGTCTGGGACTGGATGGCCGATCTTTCGGTGAAGCATCCAGAGATCGCGCTGGCTCTGCCGACGCTTGGCTGGTTTGCGGCTGCGGACGCGGAGATGCGGGCCCTGCGCCGGATCTCCCCACCGGGCCATCCCGTTCTCTCACTGCTCGGCAGTGATGAGAAGATTGTCGATCCGGCCCGTGTTCGCTCGGCATCAGACCTCATGAATGGAGAGCTTGCCGTGATCGACGGCGGACGCCATGAGTTGCTCATAGAGGACGCCCCGCTCAGACAGGCGGCGTGGCAACGTATCGATGCGTTTCTGACCGGGACCGGTGTGCCCTTCAGACCGGTGACCTGACCGGTCAGCCAGCCTTGGCCAGCAGATCGAGGGTCTTTGCATGCAGATCAGCTGAGCCTGCGGCGACCACGCGTCCGCCCCAGCGGCAATCTCCGCCTTCCCAATCGGTGACCCGTCCCCCGGCAGCTTCGATCAACGGGATATGCGAGGCGATGTCATAGGCCTGCAGCCCGCTCTCGACGACCAGATCAATCATGCCCATGGCGAGCAGCGCATAGGCATAGCAATCGGTACCAAAGCGGGTCAGCCGGGCCCTTGCGCGAAGCTCCACGAACGCGTCGTACTCCGCACCCTCGAAAAGAAACGGATCGGTGGTGAAGAGGGTCGCATCGCCAAGCGAAACACCTGATCGCGTTTGGAGCGGCGTTTCCACGCCGCCCCGCGCCATCCACGCCCGGGTTTGCGGCCCATCAACGATGCCGACATAGCGCTCGCCAATATAGGGCTGATCGACGATCCCGATCCGCCCGCGCTTCCCGTCATCGAGCGCGATCAGAGTGCCCCAAAGCGGCAGTCCTGAGATAAACGCCCGGGTACCGTCGATGGGGTCGAGCACCCAGGTTAAGCCGGACGTGCTCTCGGTGTTCTCGTGTTCTTCGCCAAAGATGCCATCGCCGGGCCGTTCCGCTGTCAGGATGGCCCGCATCGCCGCTTCGGATGCGCGATCGGCTATGGTGACGGGATCGAACCCGCTGTCGCCTTCCTTGTTCGCGGCCACCAGATCGGGCGCCCGGAAATGCGCAACAGTGACCTCGGCAGCGGCGTCCGCAAGACGTAGCCCCAGCCCGGTCAGTTCAGCGATGTCATGAGATTGGGATCTGGTCAAACAAGAGGCTCCCGGAGCACCGAACCGAGTTGTGCTCCGGGACGCCGTCTTGGTCAACCGGAATGTTCTGGACGCATACTACTCAGAATTACCGTACGCTACGCTCGTCACTCTACGCTTACTCAACGCTACGATTACGCACACTTACGCTCGTCAACACTCTACTCTGACCAAACTTCAGGTCTTACGCTGCATCACTCAGAACACGCGCCAGATCGAACAGACGCCGGCGCTGCGTTTCAGGAATGGTGTAGTAGGCACGAACCAGATCCAGTGCTTCCTTGTCGGTCAGCATGTCTCCGTTCGCCGAGCCGTTGTGCACGTCGTGGCCTTCGAGACCTTCGAAGAAGAACGACACGGGCACATCCAGCGCATGTGCGATATCCCAAAGGCGCGACGCGGAAATGCGGTTCGTGCCCGTCTCATATTTCTGAATCTGCTGAAATTTGATGCCAACTTTGTTGCCAAGCTGCTGCTGGGTCATACCAACCATCCAGCGGCGCTGACGAACGCGCTGACCAACATGTACGTCTACAGGGTGCTTCATTGATCTACTCTCCGGTATCTGTGCCAAGACTGTATGGCACGACAGATGCAAAGGGCGTGCCAGTTTCGCGTCGAGATGGCAGAAATTCAATAAAATTCTAATTAAGTGTTTAATATCATAAGTTTAGTCATATGAGCGATCAGGGGTGTCGCAGTTCTCCTATGGATCGAAATCCTATGAGTTTTGGTCGAATGCAAAATGCAACTTGCAACCGCTAGGTGAGATATTTGCAAAATGCAATGCAATTTGCAATCGGCACGAAAGTTGGGCGCACAAAATTCGCGCTATGCGCGAGTTTTCACCAGCTTATTGTGGAGTTTGCGTCGGGGCGGGAATCTCTCAGGCCGCGACAGCAACGGTACTATAGGCCCCCACAACCATTTTGACCAGATCTTCTATCGGCTCTCCCACAGCGGTACGTGAGCGATAGAGATTTATCTGGCTGGACGGCAGGTCCGGGAGCTGTCCGCTGTGGTTGATCGGCTCCAGCAGGGGGCTAACCACGCTTTCGAGCATGGTGTGGACGGCCAGATCCGCGGCCACGGTTGCTTCGACCGTGCGGGTCGAGCCGGTATCCACTGCCATCTCCCAACTGATATTGGCCCGGTCCAGCGCCTCCAGCGCCCAAGGCCTGAAGAGGCACTTCCGCTCGAACGCCAATCGCAAGGGCCGCGTGCGCCAGGCCGATCCGTTCGGGGCGCCCACCCAGACCAGCCGCTGTGTCGAGAGGCATTCGGCTTCGGGCGGGGTCTCATTCTCGGTCGTCAGGATCACATCGATATTGCCCGCCGCCATCAGCTCCTTCAACTTTAGCGTATAGGAGGAGATCAGCCGCACGCGCATCCTGGGATATTCGCGGTTGATGCGCTGCAAAATGCCGGGGATGTGCGGATAGACAATGTCGTGTGGCACGCCGAAAGTGATCTCGCCCTCGTACGCTGTGTCGGTCATCCGGGACCAGACCTCATCGTTCAGCGCCAGCATCCGCCGACCATAGGCCAGCAACTGCTCGCCCTGCGCTGTCGGCTCGACCCCGCGTCCGGCCCGATCCAGAAGCTGCTGCCCCAGTGCTTCCTCCAACCGTTTGAGCTGCATGGAAACCGCCGATTGCGTCAGATGCAGTTGGTGCGCGGCGCGCGTCACCCCGCCGGTCTCAACAACGGTGACAAAGCTCCGCAGCGCGGTCAGATCCAGGTTTCTCGGCATATCATCACCCCTCGTGATGGGTTCTTAGACAAACATTCATTTCTCTAATGTACCCGAACCACCATATTCATCAAGGAACAAGATGCCAAACGGGTTGGTATCACTAAATGTGATGGAGGACATCATGAAAGCACGCACACTGACGATGGGGTCCGCACCCACCACTCTGGCGCCGAAGCTGCCCGGAATTCTCAATCGGATCATGACTTGGATGCAGATTGCGCGGGAACGCTCGCAACTCGCAGAACTCGACGCCAAGATGCTTCGCGATATCGGCCTGTCGGAAACCGACGCCGCGTTCGAAGCGCGCCGCCCGTTCTGGGACACGCATCTGCGCTAGGCTGACGCGCTGTTCCCGCGCAGGGGGTAGTCAGCAAGGATCTCGTAGTATGGACCTTCCTTGCCCAGCGTCGAGCGGTAGAGATGAAAGGCCGAGACCTGAAAGGGCTCGGTCCTCAGATGAACCCGCATCGCCAGAAACCTATGTAAATCCGCCGTCGCCTCCGGATCGAGGCGGCGGTTGAACCGGGCCAGTGTGACATGCGGATGGAACTTCTTGTGCTCCAGCTGCAGCCCCGCATTGCGCATCGCCGTCGACACTTTCTTGCGCAGATGGGCCAGTCCCGGGTTTGCCGCGACTTCCGCGAAGATTGCACGGGGCTGATCGCCGCCGAAGCTGCCGACCCCAGAGAGCTCCAACTCGAAACCCTCCGCTGAGACGCTCTCCAATGCGAGGTGAGCGTCCTCGACGACCGGCTCGGGATGCTCGCCCAGAAACGCGAGGGTCAGGTGAAAGTTCTCCCGAGGAACAGGTCGGCCACAGGGCAGTCCGGCCTGCGCGGCCTCGAGACTTGCCGCGACCACCGGCGGCACCGACAGCGCGACAAAGGCCCGGATCACTTCCGCGCCTGTCCGATCAGGTCCAGAACCAGCGGACCGATCCCCTCGACAATCTTTGCCACGCCGGCCTTGTTGGGGTGGATGCCGTCGGACTGCATCAGATCCGGCTTGCCGACCAGCCCGTCGACAAAGGACGGATAAAGCAGCGTGCCGTATTCAGCCGACAACTCCTTATACATGCCATCGAACGCCGCCTTGTAGTCCGGACCGTAATTCAGCGGCGCCTCCAGTCCCGCCAGCAGCACAGGGATGCCGCGGGCCTTCAGCGCGTCCAGCATCACCGCAAGGTTCTCGCGGCTGGTCGCGGGATCAATGCCGCGCAGCAGGTCATTGCCACCAAGCTCGAGGATCACCGCATCGGCCCCGTCGCCCAGCGACCATTCGAGCCTCGCGCGCCCACCTGCCGTGGTGTCGCCCGAGACGCCCATGTTGACGACCTCGACATCCGACTGGCCCTGGCTCTCCAGCCAGTCCTGAAGCTGGGGCACGAAGCCTTCGCCTTGCGTCAATCCGAACCCGTGGGTCAGGCTGTCGCCAAACGCGATCAGGCGCATCTGGTCTGCATGCGCGGGCGCTGTCATTGCCCAGAGCACCAGAATTGCCGCAGCGCCCTTGTTTAGGACCCCTCGCAAGGCATATCTCAGCGCGACGGCGGGGCCGATTGGGACGAGGCGGGCGAGGGACATGGGCGAACCACTTGTACGGCTGGAAGATGTCGGGCTGACCCTGCCAAGCCAGGCCGGTGATGTCGAGATCCTGAAGAACATAGACCTCGACGTAAGCGCTGGCGAGCAAATCGCAATCGTTGGCCCCTCGGGATCCGGCAAGTCCTCGCTCCTGATGGTGCTTGGCGGGTTGGAGCCGGCGACGACGGGATCGGTCGACGTGCTTGGCCATGACCTGCGCGCTGCCGATGAAGACACGCTGGCGCGCCTGCGCCGGGGGCGGGTCGGGGTGATCTTCCAATCCTTCCAACTCATCCCGACCATGACCGCACTCGAGAATGTCGCGATGCCGCTGGAGATCGCACGCCTGCCCGATCCGTTCGACCGCGCGGAGGAAGCGCTTGGCGATGTCGGCCTTGGCCACCGTGCCACGCATTATCCGGCGCAGCTCTCCGGCGGGGAGCAACAGCGCGTGGCGCTGGCCCGTGCGCTTGCGCCGGGGCCTGAACTGCTCTTGGCGGACGAGCCCACCGGGAACCTCGACGGCGTAAACGGCGAGCAGGTCACCGACCTGATCTTTCGCCTGGCCGAGCAGAACGGGGCGACGCTCGTGCTTGTGACCCATTCCGACGCGCTGGCCGAAAGATGCCAGCGTCAGATCCGCCTCAGCGACGGGCGGATCGCGTCGTGATGGGATTTGCATGGGCGGTCGCTTCGCGCGAATTGCGGGGCGGGCTCGCCGGCTTTCGCATCTTCCTCATCTGCCTTGCCCTCGGCGTCGCGGGCATCGCCGCGGTCGGCTCGGTCACGGCAGCGATCGAAAAAGGCATGTCCTCCGAGGGGCAGACGATCCTTGGCGGCGACCTGGAAGTACGCTTCTCCTATCGGCAAGCGGAGGCGGCGGAGCTGGACTGGCTGGCCGGGCAGGGCGATGTCTCCCGCACCATCTCCATGCGCTCGATGCTCAGCGTCGGCGACGAGCGCTCCCTTGTCGATGTAAAAGGCGTAGACGGCGCTTATCCGCTCTATGGTGAGATCACGCTGGAGGGCGGGCAGGTCTTTGCCGAGGCTATCGCGCCCCGCGAGGGCGTGCACGGGCTGGTCACCGAACGCGTGCTGGCCGAACGGCTGGGTCTTGCTCCCGGTGACACGGTGCGTCTGGGCGCGGGCACCTTCACCTTTCGCGGTATCATCGCGCGCGAACCGGATCGCGCTTCCGCTGGGTTTGCGATGGGGCCGCGTGTGCTGACCACCGCCGACGGGCTGGAGGCCGCTGGTCTGCTCGCGCCCGGCGTCATCTATCGCACGGCCTACCGGGTGAAGACCCCAGCCGAGACCAGCACTGAAACGCTGAAGGGCGATTTCGAGGAGGTCTTTCCAGAGGCTGGCGCCCGCTGGCGCGACCGGGCGAACGCGGCGCCCGGCATCTCGCGCTTTGTCGAGCGGTTCGCGATGTTCATGTCGCTGGCAGGGATCGCGGCGCTTGCCGTCGGCGGCGTCGGCATCGGCACCGCCGTGCGCGGCTATCTCGTGCGCAAGATCCCGGCGATCGCGGCGCTGCGCACTTTGGGCGCGACGGGTGGCATGGTCTTCGCCGCTTATGCCATGCAGATCGCGGTGATCGCCGGGATCGGGATCGCCGCGGGTCTGGCGCTTGGCGGTGGGCTCGTGCTCGCTTTCGGACCGCTCATCAACAAGAGCCTGCCGATTGCTGCCGAATTCTCAGTCTATCCGCTGGCTCTTGTCAAAGCGGGCGTCTTCGGCGCGCTCACCGCCATCGTCTTCACGCTCTGGCCGCTCTCATGGCTGCGCCGGGTGCGTCCTGCGGAACTTCTCCGCCGTGAGACGACGGGGCAGCTGCGCTGGCCCGGCTGGGGTGTCACCGCCGCACTTGTTCTCGCCACCGTCGCGCTCGCTGCGCTGATCACACTCTGGTCGCCGGTCCCATGGCTCGTCGCCTCCTGTCTCGGCGGGATCGCGGCAGCGGTTGCTATCCTGCAAGGCGCGGGCTGGCTGTCGGCGCGGGCGCTGCGCTCCCTCTCGCAATCACGCCTGATGCGCGGCTGGCCATCGTTGCGGCAAGCCGCTGCCGCGGTGGGCGCTACCGGCGCAGGCACGCCGGGGATCGTTGTCGCGCTGGGCCTCGGGCTTGGCGTGCTCACCGTTATCGGTCAGCTCGATGCCAACATGCAGCGCATGATCACCGAGCAGTTGCCCGAGGACAGCCCCGCCTTTTTCTTTGTCGACATCCAGTCCGCGCAGCGCGACGGGTTCGAGGAAACCATCATGTCCGTCGATGGCACGGACCGGATGGACACGGCCCCGATGCTGCGCGGCATCGTCACCGAACTCAACGGCGTGCCGGCGCGCGAGGCCAAGATCGACCCCGCCGCCGCCTGGGTTTTGCGCGGCGACCGGGGTGTCAGCTACGCGACCGAGCCGCCCCCCGGCGTGGTCCTGACCGATGGCGCGTGGTGGGAGGCGGACTATGCCGGCCCGCCGCTGGTCAGTTTCGCCGAGGAGGAGGGCCGCGAGCTTGGCCTCTCCATCGGTTCGACCGTCACGATCAACATTCTTGGCCGTCCGATCACGGCTGAGGTTGCGAACTTTCGCTCGGTGGAGTGGCGCAGCCTTGGCATCAACTTCCTGATCATCCTCTCGCCGAACGCGCTGGCCGGTGCACCGCACACCCATATCGCGACGCTCTATGCCGACCGCGAGGCCGAGGCCGAGGTTCTGCGCACCATCGGGCGCGATATGCCGAATGTCACGGCGGTTTCGGTCCGCGACCAGATCGCCCGGGTCAGTGAGGGCCTCGGCAAGCTTGGCGGCGCGATGCGCTGGGCCTCGCTGATCGTGCTGCTGACCGGGTTGGCCGTTCTGGTCGGAACCGCGGCTGCGGGAGAGGACCGGCGCAAAGCCGAGGCCGCGATCCTCAAGGTGCTTGGCGCGACCAAGTCCGCCATCCTGACGGCCTTTGCGCTGAGATCCGCGCTGACCGGTGCGATTGCCGGATTGGTCGCGCTGATCTGGGGCGGCCTCGCGGCGTGGGCCGTGATGACCTATGTGTTCGAGGCCGATTTCGTCCTGCAGCCGGTGCAGGCTATCGGGATTGTCCTCGGCGGTGCGTTAACGACGCTCGTTATCGGAATCTTTTTTGCCCGTGCGCCATTGTCCCTCGCGCCGGCGAAGGTTTTGCGCACTGCGGCAGGCTGACCTAGGGTTACACCTTGAAAATCGGCATCAAACTGCCAATATCGTAGACACATGCGTCTGATCGGCGCTGGGCTGGGACTTTTACACATCCAAGGGTGAGAGATGGCACAGAGAGAGTACATGCAAAATCCGACGGTAACGCGCGGCGAAGCTGCAGCGATCGACCAAGGATTGCAGGCCTACATGAGCAAGGTCTACGCGCTCATGGCAGGCGCGATGGTGATCACGGGGTTCGTCGCCTATGTGGTCGGAATGGACTACAAAGCGGTCTTCACCGGTGGCGAGCCGCTGCTGATGTCGCCGGGGCTTGTCCAGACGATGCTGACTTCGCCGGTCGTCTACATCATCATGTTCGCGCCGCTGGCCTTCATTTTCCTCTTCGGGGCGATGGTGAACCGCGTCTCGGCGGGAACGGCACAGATGTTGTTCTGGGCATTCGGCGCGGTGATGGGCCTTTCGATCGCCTGGATCTTCGCGGTCTTCACGTCGATGTCGATTGCGCAAACCTTCTTCGCGACTGCTGTTGCATTCGGAGCGCTATCGATCTGGGGTTACACGACCAAGAAAGACCTCAGCGGCATGGGCACGTTCCTGCTGATGGGCGTCATCGGCCTGATCGTTGCCTCGGTGATCAACATCTTCCTCGGCTCCGAGCCGCTGGCATGGGCGATCTCGATCATCGGGATCCTGATCTTTGCCGGTCTGACCGCATACGACACGCAGCGCATCAAGAACGAGTACCTGCACATGCGCACGGCACCGGGTGGTGAAGCTTATCTGGAGAAGGGCGCTATCATGGGTGCGCTCAGCCTCTATATCAACTTCATCAACATGTTCATGTTCCTGCTGCAGTTCATGGGGGACCGCGAGTAACATTTCGCGGATCCGAGACTAGGAAAGGCCCGGCTGGATCAGCCGGGCCTTTTTCGTTGGAGCTCCGACTTTCTGTACATACGCCTGCCATACGCGAGCCATACGCTTGCGGTACAGATG